>NZ_CP039268.1:1634166-1953333 GCF_009664085.1 Thermochromatium tepidum ATCC 43061
ACGCCGCTGCACGCCCTCGGCCAGCATCCTTCCCAGGTCGATGCCCGAAGCCAGCGGCGTGCCACCACCGCCCGGGAGGCCGGCCAGACTGCGCTTGGCGCGTACCAGCGAGCGCGTTGGCGGCAGCAACACCTCGGCCCCCTGCCCCCGGAACGCCACCAGTGCCACCTGATCGCGGCGGACATAGCAGTCGGCCAGCAACAGCTCGACCGCACCCTTGGCCTCGGCCAGACGGTGCAAGGCCGAGGAGCCGGAGGCATCGACCACGAAGATGGTGGTGCTCTCGGACTTGTGTTTGAAGCGGGTGATGCGGAAGTCGTCCGGTCGGATCTCGAGCCGGTTGGAGGCCCTTCCGGCGCGCGCGCGTTCCTCGCGACGGATGCGCTGCCAGGGCGCTGCGGCACGCAGGGTCTCGATCACGTTCAACCGCTGTCCGGCACGCGGCTCGCCGCGCAACACCCCGGCGGGACGTCCGCGCGTCGGTGCATTCTGGATCGCACCGGCCTTGCCGGTGGCGCGCGCGCGCGAGCGGCGCAGCTTGCCCATCTGGAGCTGGGCCAGCAGTCCGGCCGGGATCGCCGCCTTGGTCGCCTCTAGGATCCGGTCCTGAAGCTCCTGGGGTTCCTGCGGCTCCTGGTTGGACTGTTCTTCGTCCTGATTCGGCTCCTCTGGCTCGGGTGGCGGCGGCTCGGCGTCCGGCGGCGGCTCCATCGGCGGGAGCTGGGTGGCGCGCGGGGCGAGCACCAGGCGTCCGGCGACGGCCAGGTCCTCCTCGGTCACGGCGTCGCGGCCTTCGAGTGCGGCATGGGCGCGGGCGGCACGGGTGGCGAAGATCGAGGCGCGCAGCGAGGGGATGCCGAGCGCCAGCGCGATGCCGCATAGCGTCTCGACCTGGGCATCGGTGATCCTGACATTGGGCAGACGCGGGCGTGCGGCGAGCACATCCTCGACACCATAGTCACAAGCGATGGTCTGGTCGTAGCGGATGCCATTGAGCTCCAGATGGAAAGCCAGGCGATCGAGCAACGCATTCGTAAGCCCCTCGTCCTCGCCCACACCCTCGTCGAGCGCCACCACGGCAAAGCGCGACGGCGTGCGCATGGCCAAGCCATCGCGTTCCAGGATCACCTCGCCCTGGTCAAAGGCCAGGTTGAGCCGGGCCACGGTCCCGGGCGCGATGCGCTCGGCCATCGCCAGCTCGACGATGCCACCGTCGGCCTCGACCAGCAATCCCTTCTCGGCCACCGGGCGCCCGGCATTGAGCGTGGCCGCCAGATCCAGTCCGCCGAGCAGTCGCCCATCCGTGACATGCAGCGGGATGCGCCGCAGGGGTGTTCCCTCGGGCTGGAGATCGCGCATGATCGACAGCCACTGGTCGCGTACCGGACCGGGGAGCGCGCGCAGCGCCACACCACCGGTCCCGACCGGATCGATCGTCATCAGGACCGCCGCCAGCACGGCATCGTCCCAAGGCGAGGGCCCCGGACCCGAGGGGACCGCTCTAGCGCCGTCCGCGACAACAGGATTCGCGCCGAGCGTGGTCATTCGCCGAACAGCTCCTTGATCGCGCGCTCGACCCGGCTGGTCGAGCCAGACTCATCGAGCGGGTCACGACGCAGACGATGGCGCAGCGCCGAGACGGCGATGGTCTTGACATGCTCGATGGTGACGGTCCTGTCGCCCTGGAGTGCCGCCAGGGCGCGCGCCGCGCGGATCACGGTCAGCTCGCCGCGCAGACCGTCGGTCCCGAGCTTGATGCAGAGCTTGGCCGTTTCTTCGAGCGTCCGGTCTGGCACCTCGACCTCGGGCAGCAGCTTTTTGGCCTTCTGGATCTGGCGGCTGATCTTGGCGTCCTTGCCCTTCCACTTCTCGACGAAGGCGACGGGATCGCGCTCGAACTCGTCGCGCAGACGCACCACCTGCATACGGGTGGGGAGATCGGTCGGCGTCTTGACCTCGACTGAGAGACCGAAGCGATCCTGCAACTGAGGTCGCAGCTCACCCTCTTCCGGGTTGCCCGAGCCGACCAGAACGAAACGCGCCGGATGACGTACGCTCAGTCCCTCGCGCTCGACCAGGTTTTGACCCGAAGCGGCCACGTCCAAGAGCGAGTCGACCAGATGGTCTTCGAGCAGATTGACCTCATCGATATAGAGAAAACCGCGATGGGCGCGCGCCAAGAGACCTGGCTCGAACGCCTTTTCGCCCCTGGTCAGGGCGCGTTCTAGATCGAGCGCACCGATGACGCGGTCCTCGGTAGCGCCAAGCGGTAGATCCACCACAGGGACTGGCACCTGCCGGCTCTTGAGGGTCCCATGCTTGGCCTTTTTGGTACGGCACTCCTCGCACAGATAGTCGTCGCTGGCCTCGGGGTCGCAGTTATAAGGGCAATCGGCGGCACGCATCTTCGGCAGCAGGGCAGCCAGTCCACGGATAGCGGTGGATTTACCCGTACCACGATCACCGAAGACGAGCACGCCGCCGATGGAGGGATCGATGGCCGCCATCAGCAGGGAGCGTTTCATCTCTTCCTGGGCGACGATGGCGGAAAAGGGAAAAGGGATGGGCATACGTGGCGAACCTGGTTCGTATTTGATCGGACAGAAAGATCCAACCCGCACCGACAAGCCGGCAGGTACGGGCGCGAAAATCAAGCCTGCGACCCTAGCGCCCCTGGGTAGGAGAGGTCAAGTTCCAAACGTATCGGCCACAAGTCCGGCGCACGGATGACGTACAATGCACCGACCCGACTCTCGGGTCTCTCAACAGATGAAGGAGGACACCGCATGACCTTTTTTACCACCGAGGCCGAGGCATGATCGACACCCCACTCGCCCCCCAGGACCTCGGCCCCTCCAAGGGGCTCCACACCATCTCGCTTTTGAGCAGCGACGAGCGGCTCCAGGGTCGGCCCAAGCTCTGTAGCGACTGCGGGTTGTGCGACAGTGCGCTCAAGACGCGGATGTCCTCGGCCTGCCTTTTCGTGCGCAACCAGACCACCGAGATCGAGCAGCGCCTGCACGGTCGCACGCGCCGACCCGACGATGAGCTGCACTTCGGCATCCATCGTGCCCAGTATGCCGCCCGGATGCGCCACCCCAACCCCAAGGCCCAATGGACCGGCATCGTCACCGCGCTCGGCGCGCGTCTGCTCGAACAGGACCAGGTCGAGGCGGTCATCACCACGGGCGCTGCCCCGGGGACCAGGTTCAAGTCCGAGCCGGTCCTCGCGCGTACTCCGGCAGAGGTCCTCGCCACCGCCGGCAACAAGCCCTGTCTGTCGCCCACGCTGTGTCTGCTCGATCAGGTACGTGATCAGGGCATCCGGCGTCTGGCGGTCATCGGCACCAGCTGTCAGGTGCATATGTTGCGTGCACTCGAGCCCGAACTGGGGCTCGAAACGCTCTTTGTCATCGGCATCCCCTGTAGCGACAACGTCACCTATCCGGATCTGGAATATTTCCTGACCCAGGTCTCGCGCTCGCCCCAGACCATCGTGCACTACGAGTTCATGCAGGACTTCAGCCTCTGGATCCGCCACGAGGATGGGCGCAAGGAGCGCGTCAATTTCATCGACTTCCCGATGGACAAGCTGCATGGGATCTTCCCGTCGTCCTGTCTGTCCTGCTTCGACTATCCGAACGCCCTGGCCGACCTCACCATCGGCTACATGGGTGCAACGCTTGGTTGGCAATGGGTGCTCGTGCGCACCGCGCTCGGCGCTGAGCTGTTCGAACGGATCCGCCCCGAGCTGGAGCTCGGTGAACTGACCTCACGCGGTGACCGCAGACGCGGCATGCCGCACTATATCCAGCGACTGACCCAGCCGCCGGGGTCCAAGAGACCGCCGTTTCTGGTGCGCCAGCTCGTGGCCTACCTACAGCGCACCCGCGGCCCAAAGGGGCTCGAATTCGCACGCGCCATCATCGAGATGAAGCTCCTGCGCAATCTGAATTATGTCCGTAGCCAGTTTCCGCGCTTCGAGGCGCGGGTGGTGCCCGCGCATGTCTATCAGACGCTCGAACCCTATGCCGACAACTATCAGGCGGTCTTCGGGCGCCCCCTAGCCCCCCAAGCCGAGGTATGAGACTGATCCGCGGCCTGCACAATCTGCGCCCTACCGATCGCGGCTGTGTCGCGACCATCGGTAACTTCGACGGGGTGCACCTGGGGCACCGTGCGATCCTCCAGCGTCTGCTCGCCCGCGGGCGCGAGCTGGGTCTGTCGGCGACCGTGATCACCTTCGAGCCCCAACCGCTGGAGGTGTTTGCACCCGAATCGGCGCCAGCCCGGCTGACCTCTCTGCGCGAAAAGCTCCAGGCATTGCGTGCAAACAACATCGAGCGGGTGTTGGTTCTCGAGTTCGGCCCGAAGCTCGCAGCAATGTCGGCGCCTGAGTTCGTTGAGCGCCTGCTGATCGAGGGGCTCGGGGTGCGTTTTCTGCTGGTCGGCGACGATTTTCGCTTCGGACGGGGGCGTGCGGGCGATTTCGCGCTGCTGCGCGCGATGGGGCAGGCGGCCGCGGCGAAGGGGGCCGGATTCGCGGTCGAGGACCTGCACACCATCACCCAGGGCGCCGAGCGCATCAGCAGCACCCGGGTGCGCGAGGCCCTGGCGCGCGGCGATCTGGAGCAGGCACGACATCTGCTTGGACGGCCCTATTGCCTGGAAGGGCGGGTGGTGCATGGCGACAAGCGCGGGCGTGCGCTCGGTTTTCCGACGGCCAATATCGCGCTGCGGCGGCGTGTCAGCCCAGTGCGCGGGGTCTATGCGGTACGGGTGCGCGGACTCGGGCCGAACCCCTGGCCCGGAGTGGCCAATATCGGCACCCGCCCGACGCTCGCTGGAACCACCGCGCGTCTCGAGGTCCATCTGTTCGACTGCGACGACGTGCTCTATGGTCGGCACCTCGAGGTCGAGTTGGTACTGCGTCTGCGCGACGAACGGCGGTTTGACTCGGTCGAGGCGCTGCGGGCCCAGATTCGGCGCGATGTCGCGGCAGCGCGGGCCTTTCTTGAGTCTCAAGCATGGCTTGACCCCGGCTCGCCCCCACCGGAGGCCGCCGATCCCGACGCTTAAAAAAATCTACCCTCGACACCTAAAAAACTCGAGGGTCGTGCCGATTCTGATCTAGACTTTTGGATAATCCGATCGACTTTCACACCCGGGGGGACTGATGAGGTCAAGTACACGGGGGTTTGGATTGGTCGAGCTGATGGTCACCCTCAGCGTGGTGGTCATCCTGATGGCGGTCGCCGTCCCGAGCTTTCGCGACACCTTCATCCGCAACCGCCTGACCAGTCAGGTCAATACCTTCATGGCCGCACTTACTTACGCGCGCGCCGAGGCCATCCGCCGCGGCCAATCCGTCACCCTGTGTAAGAGCAGCGATGGTCAGAGCTGCACGAGCAGTGGCAAGAACTGGGAGATCGGTTGGATCGCCTTTGTCGATCGCGACTCCAATGGCACGCGCGCGACCGGCTCGACGAGCACCGAGACCCTGCTGCGCGCCTGGCCCGCCCTCCCTACGGGCTACACCCTAAGGCCCAATCAAAACTTCGACAACTTCCTGCGCTACACCCCGCGCGGAGAGGCCAACAATCTCGGCACCTTTGCCCTGTGTCACGACAACCAACGGGTCGGGGCCAAGGCGATCGTCATCACCCTTCTGCGCCCGCGGCTGGGACACGACAGCAACAACAACCGGATCCCCGAAAACGACTCCGGTGATATCGCGAGCTGTTTTACGTCATGAACAGGACATCTGGCTTTACCCTCATCGAGGTCTTGGTGGCCATCGTCGTGCTTGGGGCGGGGTTGTTGGGGCTAGCCGCACTCCAGGGTCAGGCGCTCAAGGCCAACTCCAGCGCCCTGCAGCGCAGTCAGGCGGTGATGCTCGCCTATTTCATGCTGGATGCCATGCGTGCCAACCCCACGGCGGCCAGGAATGGAGACTATGACCTGGGGACACCGGGGTCGCCTGACACCCCGCACTGTACGGCCCCAACCGCAAGCAACCTCGTCACCCGCGATCAGGCCGCCTGGTTGACCGCGCTCAAGACGAATCTCGGCAATGCCAATACCACCTGCGGGCTGATCGCCTGTAGTAGCGCCAGCTGCACCGTCAAGGTGTTTTGGGACGATAGCCGCGCCGGCGGTGCGAGTGCACAGGTCATCGAGGTCACGAGCCGCTTATGAACCCGCTGCGATTTTCAAACCACCGTCAGGCCGGGTTTAGCCTGGTCGAGCTGATGATCGCCTTGGTCCTGGGGCTTCTGGTCACAGGCGCGGTGATGGGGGTCTTTCTCTCCAACCAGCAGATCCAGCGTCAAAACGAGGGGCTGGCCCGGATGCAAGAGAGCGCCCGCTATGCCTTCGAGGTGCTGTCCCGCTCGATCCGCGAGGCCGGCGGGATCCCCTGCGGCTCAGGACTCAGGGTCTCAAACGTCCTCAATCCTCCCAGCCAGTGGTGGGCAGACTGGGCGAACAATACGATCCGGGGGTATGCAGGGGGCGATGCCACCTTCCCGCGGGCCTTCGGCACCGCGGCAGGCGACCGGGTCTCAGGGACCGAGGCCATCGTCGTTTTGAGCGGCACCGGTAGCGAGGGGCTCATCATCGTCGATCACAATGCCCCCGCCGCCGAGTTCAAGGTCAATACCACAGCGCACGGGATCGTGGATGGCGACATCTTGTTGGTGTGTGATTATGACCACGCGGCCATCTTACAGACCACCAACGCCAGCAGCAGCACTGTCACCATCGTCCATAACACCGGCACTTCCGGGGTCTCGCCGGGCAATTGCAGCAAGTATCTCGGCTGGCCGGTGCCCTCAACATGCGGAAGCTCCGGGCCGGGCTCCGATCCGCCCTCCTACACGTTTGAAAAAAACGGCTTTATCAGCAAGCTCCAAGCCACGGGCTGGTACATCGGTCATAACGGACGGGGCGGGCGCTCGCTCTATCGTCTGCGGCTCCAAAACAACAGCGGCAGCGCCTTGGCCTCGGCCGAGGAGGTCGCCGAGGGCATCACCGATTTACAGTTCCAGTATCTACGCCGGGTGGCTGGCGGCCTGGCCGATTCTTATGTCGCTGCAAGCTCGATCACCGACTGGTCGGAGGTCGTCGCGGTGCGACTGACCCTGATCACCCGCACCCTGGAGTCCGTGGGCACCGATCAGCAGCCGATCGAGCGGCAGTGGCCTACCGTCGTCACCCTCAGGAATCGCCAGCCATGAGCGCCGAAATCCCAGCGTCCATTCGCCATCAGGGCGGTGCGGCCCTGATCGTCGCCCTGCTCTTTTTGTTGCTTATCACCCTAATCGGGGTGACCGGGCAGCAGAATGTGGCCCTCGAGGAACGGATGAGCGCCACTGCCCAGGATCGCAACCTCGCCTTCCAGGCTGCCGAGTCGGCGCTGCGCCAGGCCGAGTCCGTCGCCGCGACCAAACCGACCCCAGGTTACACCGACGCGGACAATACCTGTCCCAGCAGCGCCATCAACAACTGTAGCTCCGGTGTCTGCCCACCGCCCGACAAAGACTGCCAGCCGCGCTGGCTCGCGTCCGGGTTTAACGGCTGGGCCAATGCCGCTGCAATGGGGATCGCCGGTACCCCGCAGTACTTCATCGAGTATCTGGGCGACACCTTCAACTGCAGCGACGGGGGTTCGAGCGACCCTAAGAATTGCAAACGCTATCGGGTCACCGCGCGCAGCAATCCGGGGGCAGAACGCGCCTCCGTGACACTGCAATCCATCTATGCGACGGATTAGAGGGCCTAAAACCATGACACCTTTCAGCCTCCGCCATTGGATCTCAGGGATCGCGAGCGCGACCCTGATGGGTCTTAGCCTGCTGGCAGGCGCAGTGACCATCCCCAATGTCCCACTGGGCGCCAGGGCGGCAGCCCCGCCCCTGACCCTACTCGTCGCCGCCAAGGATCATCGCCTCTTTTACGAAGCCTACAACGACGCCTCGGACATCGACGGCGATGGTACCCTGGATATCCGCTTCAAGCCCAGCATCACCTATTACGGGCTGTTCGACTCTAGTCTGTGCTACACCTATAGCGGCAGTGGCACGAGCGGGCTCTTCTCACCGAGCACGACGACCGCGGACGGCAAATGCTCGGGCGGGCGCTGGTCAGGCAACTGGCTCAATTATGTCACCACCAGCCGCATCGATGCCCTGCGCAAGGTGCTCTATGGCGGTCTGCGCGAGGTGGATTCCGCAACCCAGACCATCCTGCGCCGTGCCTATATCCCCCAGGATGCCCACTCCTGGGCCAAGGAATACACCAACGAGACCGTGGATGGCTACAGGATCAGCGACTACACCCCGCTCTCTCAACCCCAGTCGGGAAAACGCCACTTCTTCGGCAACCTCACCAACAATGCCGGCACCGATTGCGCGACCCTGAATACCTGCAGCGACCTCCCCCCCCTGTTGTCGGTGGTGACCAATAGCAGCAAGCGGGTGTGGGAATGGGCCTCCAAGGAGCGACCGGTGCTCGACAGTTCACATGGCGGGACCCGCACCGATTACACCGTGCGGGTCGAGGTCTGCACCAGCACCTTTCACGGCGGCTGCAAGCAATATCCCAATGGTTCCTGGAAGCCAGTCGGGCTCCTGCATGACTATGGGGAAGACGGCAGCATGCTCTTCGGTCTCCTGACCGGCAGTTACAACCGCAACCTGTCGGGCGGGGTGTTGCGCAAGGCGGTCTCGTCCTTTGCCTCCGAGGTCAATCCCACTACCGGTCAGTTCACGTCGACCAGCCCGATCGTCACCAGCTTCAACAAGCTGCGCATCCGCGATTACAACAATACCCGCACCGACAAGGCCTATCGCAGGGGTTGGCACACCACTGCCCCCATGAACGAGGGCCAGTTCGTCGACTGGGGCAACCCCTTGGCCGAGATGCTCTATGAGGGGCTGCGCTATTTCGCCGGCCGGGGGAGCGCGACCCCGGCCTTCGTGAGCCCCCTTTCCGGTGCCCCGACCGATACCGAGGTCGGTCTTGCGGTCGCGACCTGGGATGACCCCTATGCGGCAGGGAGCGCGGCTGGGGCCCATTATTGTGCCAAGCCGAGCCTGATGGCCATCTCGGACATCAATCTCTCTTTCGACTCGGATCAGGTGCCGGGGAGCTACTTTAACAGCGGTTTCAGCGGGGACCTCAGTGGGCTCAATGTCACCACCGAGTGCAACACCATCACCACCCATGAACCCGGGATCCTGGGGCCCCATTTCATCGGTCAATCGGGTACTACCGATGACCGGGCCCCGACCGCCAAGGAGGTCACCTCCCTGGCCCAGATCCGTGGTCTGGCCCCTGAGGAACCGACCAAGCAAGGGAGCTATTACTCGGCCGCGGTCGCCTATTTTGGCAAACGCAGCGACCTGCGCCCGGCGCTCACCGGCATGCAGTCGGTCGATTTCTATGCCGTGGCCCTGGCCTCGCCCCTGCCCAGGCTCGAGGCGAGACTTACGAACGGCAAGATCATCACCCTGGTGCCCTTTGCCAAGTCGGTCGGCGGTGCCAGTATCAACGCCGCCAAGGGTCAATTTCAGCCGACCAACCAGATCGTCGATCTCTATCTCGAAGAGATCGCCAACTCAGGGGCAGGGGATGTCAATCCCGCCATCAACGGCGGGCGCTATTACGCCAAGTTTCGCATCAACTACGAGGACGTCGAACAGGGCGCCGATCACGACATGGACGTGATCGCCGAATACACACTCACCGCCCAGGCCGACAACACCCTGCAGGTCAGGGTCAAGACCACCTATCAAGCCGGCAGTATCAAGCAGAACGTCGGCTATATCATCTCAGGGACCACCAAAGACGGCGTCTATCTGGTGGCCCAGGACGAAAATGTCTCTATCCCCTATTTCCTCAATGTCCCACCAGATCGCGACCCGGGGTATTGCGATGTCGCTACCCCGCCGGCGGACTGCAACACCCTGCCCTGTGCGACCGGTGCCTGTAGCACCAAGACCGAGAGCGTGCGCACCTTTAGCCCGGGTGCCTCGACGGCGACCCTCCTTAAGGACCCGCTGTGGTATGCCGCCAAATGGGGCGGGTTCCTCGACCGTAACGGCAACAACCGCCCGGACCTCACCCAGGAGTGGGATGCCGACAACGATGCTGTACCGGATACCTATTTCCTCGTTCATAACCCGTTGCGACTCAAGGAGACCCTGAGTCGCGCCCTGCAAAACATCCTGGATCGATCCGGGAGCTCGGGCAACATCACTGCCAATTCCACCCAGATCAGCAGCGACACCCAGATCTTCCAGGGTCTCTATAGCAGCGGGGATTGGTCCGGTGATCTGGTCGCCTATCCGATCACGAGCTCAGGCGTCGGGACCACCCCCAATTGGCGGGCCTCGGCAAGTCTCCCCAGTCCCGCGCAGCGGCGGATCTTCACCCGCTCGGGTGGGAGCGCGGTAGAGTTCCTGTGGGCCAATCTCTCCACTGCCGACAAAAACGCATTGGACAACACGAGCGCCCTGCTCGACTATCTGCGCGGGGTGCGTACCAACGAACAGCGGAATGGGGGCAGCTTCCGCAACCGTCGTCTCGATAACGTCCTGGGGGACATCGTGCACTCTTCGCCCTTCTATGTGAAGGACACCGCGACCGTCTATATCGGGGTCAACGATGGAATGCTGCATGCGTTCAATGCTGCCACCGGCACTGAGCTCTTCGCCTACATCCCGAGTGCGGTGATCCCGCGCCTTAAGAATCTGGCCTTACCCGGATACAGCCATGACTACTTCGTCGATGGCGACGTTACCGTCTCTAGCCGCAGTCTCACCGACGGGACGAACTATCTGGTGGCGACGCTCGGGCGCGGTGGCAAGGGGTTATTCGGCCTGGATGTCACAGATCCGGCCAACTTTGGAACGGGCCAGGTCAAGTGGGAGTGCTTTGTGACCGGCGGGACGGTCTCGGCCTGTAACGGCAACAATGACCTGGGCTTCATGCTCGGGCGTCCGGTGATCGCCAAGATGAACGATGGCAACTGGGCGGTGATCCTCGGCAATGGTTACAACTCAGTGAGTGGCAAGGCCGTGCTCTTTGTCTTCAGGCTCAACGACGGCGCCCTGCTCAAGAAGATCGACACTGGCGTCGCCGGTGACAATGGGCTCGCCAGCCCAGGCATCTGGGACGAGGATGACGATGGCGACATCGATGCCATCTATGCCGGCGACCTCAAGGGCAACGTCTGGAAGTTCGATGTCAGCAAATCCAATCCCAATCAGTGGGATGTCGCATTCAAATCCGGGGGTACGCCGCAGCCCTTCTTTACCGCCAAGGATCCCTCGGACAACCCACAACCCATCACGGCCCAGATCACGATCGCGATCAATACCAGATCCGGGAGCATCCATTACGGCAAGCGCTATGTCTTCTTTGGGACCGGAAGCTATTTCCGAAGCGGCGATCCAACCGACACCCAGACGCAGAGCTGGTATGGGTTGATCGATGAGGGCGCCCAGATCTCCGGGCGATCCGAACTCAGAGAAGGTTCGATTGAACAAGAAGGGACCTTCGCTGACCGGGCGGTGCGGACCTTCAGCGCCGCGGCGGACAACAACATGACGGACAAAAAGGGCTGGTACATCGACTTTACCACCCAGATGGGTGAGCGCATCGTCACCTCATCCAAGCTGGAGACCATCGCGCGCCGCAAGATCCTGATGGCAAGCTCGATCATCCCCGAGGATGACCCCTGCCAGCCGGGTGGGCGCGGCTATATCAACCAAATCGACCCCTTCACCGGCGGGAGGATCAGCGCCGGACTCATGGATGTCAATGAAAATAGCGATTTCAGTGACGACAAATTGAACAATGTCTTCATCGGGGGGGTCGGCATCAGCGAGGGGATGCCCGGTGAGCCGAGTCTGGTGGGCAATCGGATCGTCGTCGGGCTGTCTAGCGGTGGAACCGATTCGATCAACTCTCCAAGCGGCAGTGTAACGGTCGGACGTCAATCCTGGCGAGAGATCGTGACGGAGTAGGCCGTAAACAACCCTCGACTGAAGTCGAAGGCTTTATTGTAAGACGCAGCAAACATGGTTGACCGCATCCCCAACATTGGGCGTGTTTACAGCCGCCCTTGGCAGCGGGGCCCCGCTGCCAATCCGGGCCAGGTTTCGACTGGCGTTGCAGTCGGCGTGCGCCCGGAGACCACACTTGTCGCACACGAAACGATGCTTGACGCGCCGACCCAACGCCCCGCAGCAAGAACACGTCTGGCTGGTGTAGGCCGGATTGACGTATTCGACCGCGATTCCGGCAGCCTTGGCCTTGTATTCGACAAAGGTCTGAAGTTGCCGGAAAGCCCAGCGATGCAGTCTCGCTCTCACGCGCTTGCCAGCCCGGATGCGGTCGCGGATATGGCACAAGTCTTCCATCACGATCTTGGAAGCACCAATGCGCCGCGCTTCGGCAACGATCGCTTTGCTCGTTTCGTGGTTGATGTGCGTCACACGTCGCCGCTCTTTGCCAGAGACCTGCCGCAGCTTCTGTTTGGCGCTTTGGCTGCCGTTGGACTGCAAACGACGACGAAGGGCAAGGTGGCAGTTGCGCTTGTGGCGCAGTTGCCCGCCGCCCCATACCTTGCCCGTGCTGGTGGCAGCGAGATTGTTTTCTCCGACATCCACGCCCATGACGGGGCTGGATGCAATGGGGTCCGCATCGTCGGACTCGACGACGAGGTTGAAATACCAGCGACCCTTGCGACAAACCAACTCGGCTTCTTTGGCCTTGCCCGAGGCCATGATGCGGCGCTGATGCTCTCCAAGCACCATCGGGACGGCGATGCGGCCAGAAAGGGTGTAGAGACTCAGGCACTCCCCTTTAATGGAGTACGTTCGCTTGTCGAAATGGACACTGGCGCGGTCGAAGTGCACTACAGGTGCGGGCTCGTCCTTCTTGATGCGACCGAGTTCCTTTTGCGCCTTGTAGGACTTACAGACCGAGAAGATGGCGTTGCAGACCATTTGCGAGCCCAGCGGTGTTTCCTCGCGCAGCCGGGCATAGGCCAACTGGTGCAGCGCCACGCGGTTCCAGCAGCGATGTTCGATCACCGTCGGCACCAAGCGGTTGCAGGCATCGGCATAAGCCGATTGCAGAGCCCCCAAGGCCGCCACTTGGTCCGGGCGAACATTCAGGCGAATCGAGGCGGTGCGCAGCATGGGTTATCGCCGCTTGGTGACGTGTTCGGATCGTTCGATGTAGCGCCGGATCGTCTCGGCGCTGACGTTACCTGCCGTGCCGACATAGTAGGAGGGCGACCACAGATGCCCGTCCAAAAGGCGGTTCTTGAGCCACGGAAACCGCTGAAACAGCTTGCGCGCCGTTGTCCCTTTCAGGATTTTTACGGCATCGGCCACAGCAAGGGCTGGCGGGATGCTGACAAACAGGTGGACGTGATCGGGCTGAATCTCTTTGGAGATCATCGGCCAGCCGCGCTCCGCGCAAATCGCATCCAGCATCGCCCCCATTTCCTCTGCCACCAGTCCCGTTAGTATATCATGCCGATACTTCGGACACCAGATCACATGGTATGCCGTTTGATAGACGCAGTTCCTGTTGGTTACTATGTCAACCATGTGGTGTATTATACACCACATGGCGCGCTTCGCGCACCCGCCATTCCTCCCGCGACTCAAGTCGCGGGTTTCCTTGCGGAGGGTCTATGAAGAGCAAAGGCTTTACCCTGATCGAACTGATGATCGCGGTGGCGATCGTCGGCATCCTGGCCGCGATCGCCTACCCCTCCTATCAGGCGCATGTGATCAAGTCGCGGCGCGCCACGGCCCAGGGCTGCCTCCTGGAGCTGGCCCAGTTCATGGAGCGTTATTACACGACCAACATGAGCTATGCCGGCGCCACCCTGCCGGCGGGGACCCAGTGCCAGACCGACCTCCAGGGGCACTATACCTTTGGCTTCTCGGGCACCCCGAACGCCACCAGCTATACCCTCCAGGCGACGGCCCAGGGGCTCCAGGCGGATCGAGATGCCAACTGTACCCCCCTGACCATCAATCAGGCAGGCGCCAAGACCCCCACCACCAACGACTGTTGGAAGAAATAACCTGCGGGGCGGCGAGAAGCCGCCCCAGTCTTTCAGTCGTAGATCAGCTCCGACCAGCGCCCCTCTTCGACCAGCCGCTGTTTGAGTTCCTTCCATTCGGACTCGGATCCGGCCTGCCTGGCCATGACCCGGTCGAACACCTGGGTGATCTTGCTCAGACCGGCGAGGAAGACAGAGGTGTTCGGCTCGCGCATCAGACGCCAGGCCTCGGCGGCGTGCTCGGTCAGACCCTGTTCCAGCGCCTGGGAAGAGGTCATCAGTGGCCGGGTGCCTAAGGCGCGAAAGGCACGGAAGGTCTTCTCGTCATAGTAATTCGCGAGGTCGCTCGTCTCGTCGTTGGCATACATCAGGTCCAGACCGCTGTGACCGCCGTAGAAGAGCCGCACCTGACCCTTCCAGTCACCGCGCCGCTCGTAGATGAGCTGGGCGAAGGCGCGGAAGGGCGCGACCCCGGTACCGGTGCTGATCATGAGCAGGTTGGCCCGGTTGTCGAGCGGCATACGGAATGGGCTGAGATAAGGACCGCTGATGGTGATCTGGTCGCCTGGCTTGGCGTCGCACAGATAATTGGAGGCCACGCCCGGATAGCGCTCGCCGCTGACCTCGTCAATGTAGAAGCAGCGCCGCACCAGGATATCCAGATGCATCCCGCCGCCGATCGGGACGTTGCGTGCATTGGCGATCGAGTAGCGACGCACGTGCATCGCGTTGCCAAATTCATGCGGTCCCGGCACCAGGACCCCGATGCTCTGGCCCTCGACAAACTGGAAGGCCGGATCCAGCACCTCGAGCGTGATATGACGCACCTCGTCGGTGGTCTCGGGCGTGATGCGCTGGCTGGCCTTGATGACAGCCGGGGCGGTGGGGCCGATGTATTTGATGTCTTGTTGACTCATCCAGTCACTCCTTCACTTCGGCGACCACGGGTCGCGAGGGGGTACATTGATGTGATCGAGAGGAACGCCAACCGAGCAGCTTGGTGCGAATCAGCAAACATGATTGGAGGTGCACGACCCCTGACTGCACGAGCAACCGCCGCCCGAATCGCGGAAGGGACCGAGCTGCGGATGCCGGGCCTGAAAGCGGGCATAGAGCTGCTGGACCCCGACCCAGCCGGCGAGCACCAGGAAGACGACCAGGGGCGAAAGCAGGACCTCAACCATGTCCACCCCCCAGCCCGGCGAAGCCCATGAAGGCCAGCGACAGCAACCCGGCCAGCATCAGACTCAGGGCCGCGCCCTGACTGACATCCGGCACCCGGGCCAGGGCCAGCTTTTCGCGCAGACCGGCCATCAGCATCAGCGCTAGGGTAAAGCCCGCGCCCGCGCCCAGGGCATAGACCAGGCTCTGCACGAAATCGTACTCCTTGGCGGTCTGGAACAGGGCCAGACCCAGGATGGCGCAGTTGGTGGTGATGAGTGGCAGGAAGATGCCGAGCGAGCGAAACAGCGCCGGACTGGTCTTCTTGACGAACATCTCGACCAGTTGCACCGCCGAGGCGATCACGGCGATGTAGCAGATCAGACGCAAGAACTCCAACCCGAGCTGGGTCAAGAGCCAGTTGATGCCATAGGCCGAGGCCGAGCTGACCAACATCACGAACATCGTCGCCAGACCCATGTTCCAGGCCGTCTCCTTCTTGGCCGAGACGCCGAGGAAGGGACAGATGCCGAGAAACAGCGCCAGCACGAAGTTGTTGACGATGGCGGCGTTGAGAAAGATCAGCGGCAGGGGTTCAGCGTGCATCGGCGAGCACTCCAGTCGATTGCTTGGCACGGCGCTCCAGGCGCAGACGCCGCCAGTTGAACAGCAAGAGCCAGGCGCCGAGCACGAAGAAACCGCCCGGCGGCAGGATCATCACCAACCAGGGCTGGAAATCCGGTCCAAAGAGTGGGATACCGAGCAAGGTGCCCTGCCCCAGGATCTCGCGCACCGTCCCGAGCGCCAGCAGCGCCAGGGTGAAACCAACGCCCGTGCCCAGACTATTGACGATGGTCGGCAGCACCCGCTGCTTAGAGGCATAGGACTCGGCGCGGCCCAGGATCACGCAGTTGACCACGATGAGCTGGATGAAGGCACCGAGCGCGGAATAGAGCTCCAGGCTGATGGCCTGGATCGCGTAATCCACCAGGGTCACGAAGGTGGCGATGATGACGATGTAGCTGGCGATGCGCACCTGCTTGGGGATCCAGTGACGCAGCAGCGAGACCAGGATGCCGGAGAAGACCAACACAAAGGTGGTCGATAGCCCCATACCGAGCGCGTTTATGGTGGAGTTGGTGACCGCGAGCGTCGGGCACATACCCAGCAGCATCACGAACACCGGATTCTCTTTCCACAGACCACGGATGAAGGTGTCCGCCGTCAGGGTCTCTTCCTGCGTCAACAGCGGCGTGCTTGCCGTCGGCTTGGCGCCATCTTGGTTGGCCTCGGCCATGTCTCGATCTCCTCGCTCAGTTCGGTTGCGTCAGCTTGGCCAGATCGCGCTGGATCGCCGGTGCAGCGCGCTGCGCGGCCTGATTGGCCGCCTTGCCCATCGCCCGCGAGGAGATGGTCGCACCTGTGATGGCGTCGATCTGCCACGGCTCGGTCTTGGTGCCGTGCTTGACGGTGACGATCGCGTTGGCCAGGGCCGTACCCTCGTCATTCAGACGCGCGTCCAGGGCCTCGAAGTTCTTGAGAAACGCGGGGTCGAAGTCCAGCTTGTCACCAAAACCGGGCGTCTCGTTGGACTTGAGCACTTTGCTGCCGACGAGGCACTGACAACCGGGGTCATAGGCAAACATCACCTGCACAGGTCCGGCGTAGCCGCTGCCAGTGCCCAGGATCGCGACGGCCTTGAGTTGTCCGTCGGCATCGTAGGCGGCATAGACGGGATCACCGCTCGCACCGCTGTCGGCCGCCTCCAAGCGCCCTTCCGGGGTCACAACGAAATCGCGCTTGGAGACGGCCCCCGGTACCATCTGGAATACCCGCCGCTCGGTGAGAAGGCGTTGCTTGTCAGCGATCATCGGTTGGCTGAGCTGATCGGCCAGCACCACCAGCAACCCCGAGATCGTGGCGATCGTCCCGAGCGTGCGCAGCATAGGCCAGACCGGGGTGGGGGCTGGTGGGGTCTGAAGCTCGACGTGCATCGTCTGTCCGTCCTGAAAGGCTTGTTGATCCGACCTATTTGGCGCCATAGACGCGCGGCTGGGTCCAGCGCGAGATCAGCGGACCCATGGCATTGCCGAGCAGGATGGCGTACATCACCCCCTCGGGCAGTCCGCCGAAGATCCGGATCACCACCGTCAGGGCACCGATGACGAGTCCATAGATCCACATCCCAGTCGCCGTCACCGGCGAGGCCACCATGTCGCTGGCCATGAACCAGGCGCCCAGCATCAGCCCACCCGAGCAGAGCACAAACCCGGGGCTCGGATAGAGGCTCGGGTCGAGCCACCAGAACGGCAGGGCGGTGAGTGCCGCGCCGGCCATGACGCCGACCGGGATGCGCCAGTCGAGCATCCGCTGCCAGGCCAGCCACAGACCACAGATCAGGATCAAGAGCGCCGAGGTCTCGCCCGCCGAGCCGGCGGTCATACCGGTGAAGGCGTCCAGGATCGGGGTCTCGAGATGCTGGAACTTCTGGAGCGCCAAGGGTGTGGCCCCGCTCCAGCCATCTAGATTCAGACCGGCGACCCAGGCATCGACCGGGATCGGCTGCATGAAGGGTGGGGTCAGGGTCGAGGGGATGAGCTCGGTGAAACGCCCGGGCGCAAAGGCCGGGGTCCAGGTGGTGATGGCCACCGGAAAGGCGGCCTGCACGAAGGCACGCCCGACCAAGGCCGGGTTCATCACGTTGTAGCCCAGGCCGCCGAACAGCGCCTTGCCGAGCGCGATGCCGATACAGGCGGCCACCGCCGCCATCCACAGTGGAAAGCCGGGCGGCAGGGTCAGACCCAGCAGCAGTCCGGTGATGACCGCCGACCAATCGGCGATCGTGTTGCCCCGACCGCTGGCACGAGAGAGCCACCACTCGGTCAGGACCGCAACCCCGGTCGTGGTCGAAAGCAGCAACAGGGCGCTCAGCCCGAACTGCCAGACCGCGAAGGCCGCGATCGGCAGCAGCGCCAGCACCACGGTGCGCATGATCCGATCGACCGTCACCACCCGCTTGAGATGCGGTGAGGTGCGGATCTCGATGCCTCTAGACATGTTTTTAGTGGTCAGTGATTAGTGGTCAGTGATTAGTGGTCAGTGATCGCTGGCGCCGATCGCGATTGATCGACTTGGCGATGCGGAAATACTGGGTGAGCGGGATGTTGGACGGGCAGACGAAGGCGCAGCAACCGCACTCGAAGCATTGGTCGAGATGGAACTGCTCGGCCATGATGCCGTACTCGCGCGCCGCCGCCAGCTCACCGAGCAGCGCGGGATTGAGCGAGACCGGGCAGGCCCTGAGACACTCGCCGCACTTGATGCAGGGATAGACCGTCCGCTGGGCGAGCGCCGGGTCTTGTGGTTCGAGGGCCACCACGCCCGAGACCGATTTCGTCACCGGCACATCCAGCGACGCCACCGCCATGCCCATCATGGGGCCACCCAGGATCACCTCGCCCAGCGCGCCCTTAATTCCGACCTGATCGAGCAGAAAGCGCACCGGGGTGCCGATCGGTACCAGGAAGTTGCCCGGGTTCTTGACCGCCGGCCCGCTGACCGTGACCACGCGCTCGATCAGCCCCTGCCCCTTGGGGACGAGCTCGCCCATCTGTGCCAAAGTGCCGACGTTGAACACGGCTACCCCGACATCTGCCGGCAATCCCCCGATCGGTACCTCGACGCCGAGCAGGGCGGTGATGAGCATCTTCTCGGCCCCCTGCGGATACTTGGTCTGGACCGCCTCGACCCTGATCGGCAGGGAGGTGGGAATCCGCGCCCGCAGCTGGCTCAGGGCATCGAGCTTGTTGTCCTCGACCCCGATGATGGCCCGTTCGGCGCCCGTGGCCTTCAGCGCGATCCGGATCCCCCGGATCAGGGCTTCGGTCTGCTCCAGCATGATGCGATGGTCGCAGGTGAGATAGGGCTCACACTCACAGCCGTTGACCAGCAGGGTGTGGATCACTCGCCCGGGCGGCGGCTGCAGCTTGACGTGACTCGGGAAGGCGCCACCGCCGAGTCCGACCAGACCCGCGTCCTGGACCGCCTGGATGATCTCCTGGGCGCTCATGTGGTCGATATCGTGCTCGGTGCCATAGAGCACCTGCTGGCTGGCAGCAGGATAGACCTTGAGGAAGAGCGCTAGCGCCTTGGGACCCTCGGCGGTCGGCGCCAGCCCGATGGCGCGGATCACGCCGGTCGCTGGGGCATGCAGGGGCACAGAGACGAATTGATCGGCCACTGCAATCGGTTCGCCGCGCACGACCTCCTGTCCGACCTTGACGATCGGCACCGAGGGGCGACCCTTGTGCTGCTGCAAGTGAATGATCAACTCGTCGGCAAAGGGCAGACGGCGGATCGGCTTGTGCGCCGTAAGCTCTTTGTGCTCGAGCGGATAGATGCCGTGCGCGAAGGTCTTGTGAGCCCCGATGAGCCGTCTGAACCCCAGACCGATCCGCTGCATCAGATTGGGGTGCCCGCTAGCGGGCACAGCGCTGGACGCCAGTATCGCTGTTTGATGGTTCATGGTTCACCCGCTGGTCACTGGTATTTTTCGGCCCGCTTGATGAGCCCGGCGAGACCAGGCTCGGATGGGTTCCAGGGCGTCCCCGGATGGATGCAGCCGGCGGCACACTTCTCGGCCGCCTTGACGATGTCCTTGTAGGGTCCACCCTTGGGGTCGGCGACCTCGACCCGGTGGCCGGCGTTGTATCTGAAGATCCGGGGATTGATGGTGATGCACTCATTGCAGCCGGTGCACTCGGGGGTCTCGACCCACACGGGTTCCCAACCCTCGGCATTGCCCTTGGCCGAACCGTTTGCATCCGGATGCGCCGCGCCATTGCCGCCGTTCGCGGGTACCATGCCCGTCAAACCGGCCAGACCGCCCTCCCCGACCGCCAGCGCCAGCAGGCTAGCGGTAAGCTTCTGGGCCAGCTCGACCTTGGCCTGGTTGCGCACCGCCTCGACATCGACCTTGTTGAGCTCGCCACACAACCCACGTAACTGGGTCCAAAAGTTACGCCGTTCCTCACAGCTATGGATCAGCTCCTGACTGACGAGCACCCGCATCAGGCGGTTCTTGCCATCCACGCCCCAAACATAGGGGTGCAACCCTGCGCGTGCCTCCTTGGGTAGATCCAGGAACTCGTGCACCTGGACCATGGTGTCGTTCCAAGTCTCGGGCGGCGCCGTGCGGAAGTGCTTGCGGAAGCGACCCTCGGTCATGACGAAGTCGACGAAGGTCAGGGGGACCTCCAGCGTGGCTGCCTGGCCCTGCTCGTCGGTGTACTTGAGCGTCCAACGGATCCAGTCTAAATCGATGTCCGGGTTGCCCTCGATCGAGCAGCATGCCTCCAGGGTGGTGCCTGCGTCCGGATCGAAACGGAACAACGGATAGGCGCGCGACTCGACCGCCAGGCGCGCCTGGTGGTAAGAGCGGTCGTCACCGATGCCGTGCTCGGGTTGACAGGGGGTATAGACGTTGAACAGGGCCGGACGCCGTGAGTTCAGTCCATCGATATAGCCTTCCAGTAGATGGGTCAGGTGCGAGATCGAGCTGGAGAGCACGAAGGCCGAGCGGTGGGCCATACCGATCAGCCCCATCTCCTTGCGGATCTCGGTCTTGCCCTTCCATTGCTGGCCATAGGGCGCCATGTCGGCCACCTGGGCGATGAAGCCCGAGGTACAGGACTGACCGCCGGTGTTGGAATAGCTCTGGGTATCGAGCACCAGGATCTTGATCGGGGTGCCAGACATGAGCGCACGCGACAGGTTCTGGAAGCCGATGTCATACATGGCCCCATCGCCGCCGACCGCGACCACCGGCGGACACAGCAACCACTCCTCGTCGCTGAAGTCCTTCCAGCCGAAATAGGTCAGTTGGCAGGCCGGGTCGTTCGGGTTGAAGCGACCCTCAAGCTCAAGGCGCGCTTGACGGATGGCCTTGAAGCCCTCGGCCATCTTGCGCATATGGCCCTCGAACAGACCCAGGGCCACCGAGGGCGAGTCCTGGAACAGGTGGTTCGACCAGGGGAAGGGATAGGGGTTGTAGGGGAAGGTCCCCCCCCACACCGAGGTACAGCCGGTGGCGTTGACGAAGCCCAGATTGGCGCGTGGCTGCTTGTCGGTGTACTGGGCCCTGAGATGGCGCAGCTTGGCGAGCAGCCCGGTGACCCACTTGAGCCAGTCTGGATCGACCGGCTGGGCACCCTGCTGCACCAGCTCGGACGAGAGCTCAGCGAGGGTCAGATCGCTGTCCTTGTGGTCGTCGAGCACCCTGGCGATCGTCGCCGGGTCCGAGAGATCCATGCCCGAGGCGAGCTTGAGCCGGATGTGGGTCTCCAGACGCTGGATGAGATCCTCGAGCTCGGCCAGATGCCGCTTGACCCGAGGCTGCATCAGGGCGGTGACCGTGGCGGTGAACAGATGCACGGCGGTCTTCTCGCCACAGCCCATGCAGGAGCCGTCGCCCGCGATCAGCGACTGATAGTTGGTCTTGTCCAGGAGCAGGGTCTCGAGCGCACCGATCTTGGCATCCAGATCCTCGATACGGATGAAGTCCGGGTCGGTGGTCGGCAGATCCAGCCATACCTCCCAGCGATGCCGTAGCTGCTGGATACTCGCCTCGGTCTGGGGTTCGGCGATGAGCGCGCCGTCGTCACAGACCTCGACACACTCCATGCAGCCCTTGCAGGTGTAGGGATTGACGGTGAGGCTGAAGAGCCCGCCGCTGCCCTTCTGCTTCTTCTCGCGGTTGGTCCAGTAGGGCTTGGTGATGGCGAACTGAATGTCGCCGAGGGCCTCAAGCATCAGGGCAAACTCTTTCTCGGCGATCGCCTTCTGCTCCGGGTCGCCGCTGAAGGCCGCCAGGGTCTCCAGCACGGCCCGATCCAGGAGCGCCAGCACATCGGCGCCCTCGCCTGCCGACTCGATCAGGTCGCGCAGACGCCGCTCGAGGTGGCGGGTCTCGCGACGCAGATACTGGGTCGGCATCCCGCGCTCGACGCGGTTGATCGCAGTGGCAAAGACGTCAGATACCCTGCTGACCAACCCGGGGATGGCGCTGTCCGGACACACCGAGAAGCAGCTCCCGCAGCCAGTACAGTTCTCGGGCAGGAACCTCGGGTACTCGAAGCGGATCTGGGTCAGGTCGCGATAGACCCCGGTGGCGGCCGGCACCAGGGACAGCGCCTGGTGCGGGTCGGCCAGGTTGTCGCTGCCGCGCCCACTGGCATAGAAGGCGCCGGTTTGCTCCCAGAAGCGATGGATGTCAGAGATCCGTCCCTCGCCTTCGGGCAGCGACTTGAGCATGATCGGCAGGCCCGGCGTCTTGCGGGTCATGAGCGGGGCGGCGGCCAGCGGCTTGTCGGTGATCTCGCGGATCTCGTCGAAGCCGCGGCGCACGATGCGCAGGTTGTCCTGCACCACACGCTCGCCCTTGGCCCCGAACTTGGCGCGCAGTTGTTCCTCGATGGCCCTGAACAGACCGGCCTCGTCCAGTCCGGCCCGCTCCATCAGGGGCGAGGCGGCAAAGAAGGCGCCCTGGAAGGCATTGCCCTGCATGCGGAATTGCAGCTCGGGGCTGGAGGCCTCCTCGCGCGCGATCTTGAAGCCATCGAGGTAGAAGACGCGGATCTCGTTGTCGACGATGAACCGGCGCGCCGCCGGCGGGAAGCTCGCCCACACCTGTTCGGCGCTCTCCAGGCTCGACTGGATGACGAAGCGCCCACCGCGCTGCAGGCCCGCAAGCGGGTTGGAGTGCGTGAAGACGTTCGGATCCGGGCTCAGGACCACATCGACATAGGTGTATTCGCAGTTCAAGCGGATCGGCTCGGGTGCGGCGGCCAGGAAATAGGTGGTCGGCTGGCCCTTCTTCTCCGAACCGTACTTGGGATTGGCGCGGATGTCGTAACCCAGCAGGTCATAGAGGGTCATGGCCAGGTTCTTGCCTGTGGTCACCGCCCCCCAACCGCCGACCGAGTGAATGCGCACCGTGATCGTCCCCTTGGGCAGGAGGTTCGGGTTTTCGCTGCCGCGCAGGGCCAGCTCGCCGATGCGCGGATAGGCGTCCTTGAGCTGCTGGAGACGGATCTCATCCTTCGGATCGACCGGCTCGCGCATAAAATCGATCGAGAGATAGAAGAAGGGACGACCCGCGCCGCCGGGCAGCATGTTCTCAACCGCGGCGATCAGTCCCTCGGGCTGGAGGTCGCGCGAACCCAGACCATAGCAGCCTGAATACAGACGCGGCATCTCACCGGCTTTGTAGGTCGGATAGTTTGGATAGGGGAGCGCCTCACCCCTGCCGACCAAGCCGTTTTCCAGCGCCTTGCCCAGGGCCGCGCGCACCTCGCACATGATCGGCAGGTCCTCGGCCAGCGGCTGGTCGGTCCGCTCCAGGATGGCCACCCCCTTCTTGCCCTGGACCAATCGGGCGATCAGCTCACCCGGAAAGGGCCGGAACATGGTCAGATTGATGACCCCGACCCTGAGCTTGCGGGTGTCACGCAGATAGTCGGCCACCGCCTCGGCCTGGACGATCAGACTGCCCTGACCCAGGATCAGGTACTCGGCATCCTCGCTGCGATAGCCGGAGGCCCGGGCATAGCGTCGTCCAGTAAGTCCGTAGTATTCGTCCATCACATGGTCGGCGATCGACTCGATGTGATCGAAGAAATAGGGCCGTTGCGCCGCGACCGCCTGCATATAGGCGTCCTGGTTCTGCACCGTGCCTGAGCTGAGCGGGTCGTCCACGTCCCATATCAGGGGTACGCGGCGACGGGTCGGGCCATAGACCAGACGCTGGGCGGGGGTCGGAGACGCGATGATGTCATCGGGCCGCCCGAGGAATTCCTGGATCAAGGCGCGCTCGGGGACCCTCAGAGGCTCGATCAGATGGGTGGTCAAAAAGCCGTCCTGGGCCACGGCGCCTGGGGTCAGGCTCAACTCGGCGATCTTGCGCGCGATCAGATTGAGGTCAGCGGCCTCCTGGGCGTTCTTGGCAAACACCTGGAAGAAACCCGTATCGTCGATGCAGTGATAGTCATCGTGGGCGCAGTGGACATTGAGACTGGCCTTGGTGATGGCACGCGAGCCGATGTTGAGCACATAGGGCAGACGCTTGCCGGCCGCCGCATAGAGCGATTCGTGCATGAAGGCCACGCCCTGGGCCGAGGAGAAATTGGTGGCGCGCAGACCCGTCATCGCCATCCCGGCGGTTACGGCGGCAGCGGCGTGCTCGGACTCCGGTTCGACGAAGATCAGCGGCTGGCCCGAGATATTGAGATGGCCATTGGCCACCTCCTCGGCCCAGTACTCACCCATCTGGGTGGACGGCGTGATCGGATAGGCGCCGGCGGCATCCGAGGACTCGCGCTCGCACAGGATGACGGCCGTGTTGCCGTCCAGCGCCATCCGGGTACCAGGGTACTTGAACTGCTTGTCGTCTTTCTTTCCGAACATGGGCCTTCTCTGTGTTGATTCTCTCAAGTAGAGCCGTCGGACCCGGGTCGTCGGCTCGCAATCAATTCGCTGTCGACGCGCCCGACCGCAACCGCCCCGACTCGGGTTTAGGGACGCGCCACCGCCGCCGCGCGTGACCTCAGACGGCTGGCAAGGTACCCTTTGTCCCCTTGCGCACCACCTTGCGCGCGTCGCGTCCCTTGACCACAGTTCCATCGGCCTCGATCCAGACGATGGCGCCGGTCGGACAGCGCTCGATCGCGACCTTGGACGCAAGGTCATTTTTGGAATAGTCGATCACCGCGAGGTTGTCCTGGATCCGGATCAGGCCCTCGGGCGAATCCTGGGCGCAGCGCCCGCAGGCGGTACAGGCGACCTCGCAGTCCTGCTCGGTCTGGGCGCCGGACTCTAGGTTTTTGCAGGCCACCCACAGCCGGTGGCTCACCGGATGCAGCTCGAACAGACCCTTGGGGCAGATGGTGACGCACTCGCCGCAGGCGGTGCAGCGGTCTTCGATCACGACCGGGATGCCCTGGTGGTTCATGTAGATGGCGCCAAAGTCGCACACCAGCGCGCAGTCGCCAAAACCCAGACAACCCCAGGCACAGCCGCGTCCGCCGCCCGAGACCAGCGCCGCGGCACGACAGGACGGCAGTCCGCTGTAGTTGGCGCGCAGAGAGGCGACGTTGCCGCCACCTGCGCAGGCCAGACGCGCCACCCAGCGCTCGCGCGTGCTCAACTCGACGCCCAGGAAGTCGGCGATGACCTGATTCATCGACTTGGCATTGACGGTGCAGCGTGCCGGGTCGATCTCGCCTCGCACCAACTTTTCAGCAAAGGGACGACAGCCGGCCTCGCCACAGGCACCGCAGTTGGCCTTGGGCAGCAGATCCTCGACCTGATCGATGCGCGGATCCTCAAACACATAAAGCCGTCGATTGGCGACGACGAGCATCAGGGCGAGCAACAGGCCGAGCGTGGTCATGAAACCCACGGCGGTTAGGATGGTTGCCATAGACAGCTCGATCTGGTGGAGACACTCAGGGGCGCGACACCGCGGAGGGCAGCGCTTCCCCGGTTCGGGCGGCAGGGGTCTGGGGTCAGGCCCTGTGCCCCCAAGGGGGCGCGCTCAGACCGCCAGCCTGAAGTGCGGAGAGTTTAAGTGGTCAAGGTTTATTGAATTTACAAATTATGTAAATCGTTAGTATTGCAAAATATTGCAGGTGAAGGCGGTGATTCATCACAGGACGGGACGCCGGAGGCGGATGGGTGGTGGGGGCGGAACAGGCTAGAACCCTGGACTTGATTCAGCTTGCCTCGTCGCGGTCCAGGCCCGAACGGGCGGGCGCATCCAAGGCATTAAGCCCTGATTCGCGCCGTGGTCCCCTGCCCCGGACGGGAAGCCCCGATGTAATCAGCGCTTCCCTTGCCTGGGGTAAGGCCGAATACTGTAATTTATGTGTAAACACCCTCATTTAAGCGGGAAAGGCGAAAAATGGCACGCCGCAAGAAAAGCGACACCCCAACCACCGACACAGACCTTGCCGTCGCAGACTACCGCTTCGACGCCAAGCGCAAGAACAATCCCCCCGCCGGTCTGGCAGCCCAGGGCAAGGTCCAGCAAGCCCCTCGCATTCGCTACGAATACAACCCCCACCTGCCGCCGGTGCTGCGTTTCGACGCCAGCGGCAAGGCGGATGCCCTGCCGGAACTGCTGCAAGCCGCGCGGCAGCGCCCCCTCAACGCTGAAGAGGTGGCGCAACTGGCGGCAGCCCTCAAACGCTTCGAGCCCTGGCTGGAGTGGGCGGGCAAGCGGGAGGCGAAGGGCTTTGCGGTGGAGCCGGTGGCGCTGCACATCCACGAGCGCATTTCCACCCAAGCCATCTTGAGGGTGGCGTCCCGCCAGGACGTGCAACGGGACCTGTTCGCCGACCCCCAGCAGGACTACCGGGAGGCGGTGCAGTTCTATCAGCACGAGGTGGACTGGGCGAACCGCATGATCCTGGGCGATAGCCTGCAAGTCATGACGTCCCTCGCCCGGCGGGAAGACCTGGCGGGCAAGGTGCAGATGATCTACATCGACCCGCCCTACGGCATCAAGTTTGCCTCCAACTTCCAGCCCGAGGTGGGCAAGCGGGATGTGAAGGACAAGGAGTCCGACCTCACGCGCGAGCCGGAAATGGTGAAGGCCTACCGCGACACCTGGACGCTGGGCGTGCACTCGTATCTCGCCTACCTACGCGACCGGCTGATGGTGGCGAAGGAGCTGCTGGCCGACAGCGGCAGCATCTTCGTGCAGATCTCGGACGAGAACCTGCATCGGGTGCGGATGGTGATGGATGAGGTGTTTGGGGCGGGGAATTTTGTGAGTCAAATCGCGTTTCGCACCACGGCGGCACGAGCGGGGGGGCTGCTGGACAACATCTCCGACTATGCTCTCTGGTATGCAAAAGATAAGTCGCGAGCGAAGTACCGGCAATTATTCGTGCATCGGCCCCTTGAAACAGAGAGTAACTACGACTGGATTGAGTCCGAGGGTGCGTGCCGCCAGTTGACTGAGGTGGAGCGTTGGACGCCGGAAGAGAAGCTACAGGGCAAGAAGTACGCTCTCGCTGACCTTACCTCACAAGGCTACACGGAAAGCGGCGCTTTCCAGTTTGAATACGGCGGACAGACTTTTGCGCCAAATGCAGGC
Source organism: Thermochromatium tepidum ATCC 43061 (assembly GCF_009664085.1). Taxonomy (NCBI): domain Bacteria; kingdom Pseudomonadati; phylum Pseudomonadota; class Gammaproteobacteria; order Chromatiales; family Chromatiaceae; genus Thermochromatium; species Thermochromatium tepidum. Next base: position 1,661,577 of record NZ_CP039268.1, read on the forward strand.
CGCCACTGGTCAACAACCGAAAGCGGCATGAAAAACCTTGCCGCAGCTGGCCGATTGCAGATCAAGGGTCAGAACGTTTTTTATCGACGTTTTCTGGTCGACTACCTAGTACGCGCAATCCCGAATTCCTGGGATGATACTGCGGCGGGTGGATTTCTCAAGGGCGAGAGCAAAATTTATGTGGTTCAGACAAATACGCTTGACATCCAGCGCTGCCTCCTGATGACCACCGACCCCGGCGACCTGGTGCTCGACCCAACTTGCGGTTCCGGCACCACGGCCTATGTGGCCGAGCAGTGGGGCCGGCGCTGGATCACCATCGACACTTCCCGCGTGGCGCTGGCGCTCGCCCGCCAGCGGCTGATGACGGCGAAGTTCGACTACTACGAATTGCGCCCGCTCAACGACGCCGACGCCCGCCGCAACCCCACCGGTCCCTGGCTGAAAAGCGAAGAAATCGCAGGTCCGGCGACCCTGGACTGCGAGACGGTTCCGCATATCACGCTCAAATCCATTGCCCAGAACGCCGCCTTGGACCCGATCTTCGAGAAGCACCAAGCCATCCTGGATGAGAGGCTCGCAGCGCTGAATGCCGCCCTCGCCCAGGTCAAGCCGGAACTGCGCCACAAACTCAAAGCCAAGCTCGCCGCCAAGCAGAAGGCCGAGGGCAAGAAGGCGATCACCGAGGCCGACCGCCGCCGCTGGCTGCTGCCGCCGGCCAACCGCGCAGGCGCGAACTACACCACCGTGCCGATGGACTTCGTCGGCTGGTATGAGTGGGAGGTACCCTTCGATACCGATCCAGACTGGCCGAAGGAGTTGCAGGTGGCACTCCTCGACTACCGTGCCGCCTGGCGGGCGAAGATGGACGAGGTGAATGCGGCGATTGCCGCCAATGCGGAGAACGAGGAACTCGTCGACAAGCCGCGCGTGAGGAAGAACGTGGTGCGTGTTTCCGGTCCGTTCACGATGGAAGCGGTGATGCCCGCCGAGCTGGGGCTGGACGAAACTTCGCCCATCGAGGGCGTAGGCGGCGATTTGGATGGCTTCGATGTGGCCGACGCGCCGCAGAACGCCGAGGCCTTCCTGGACAAAATGCTGCGTCTGCTGAAAGCAGACGGCGTGCAGTTCCCCAACAACAAGAAAATGTCTTTCACCCGCCTGGAAGCCGTGGCGGACGAGTTTCTGCATGCCGAGGGAGAATGGGTCAACGGCGACGGCAAGCCCCAGTCGGTGGCGGTTTCCGTGGGTCCCGAGTTCGGACCCGTGACCGCCTACCAGGTGGAAAACGCCCTCGCCTACGCCAGCCGCCGGGGCTTCGAAAACCTGGTGTTCGCCGGCTTTGCCTTCGACGGCGCCGCCCAGGCGATCATCCAGGACGACCCCAACCCGCGGGTGCGCTGTCACCTAGCGCACATTCGCCCGGATGTGCAGATGGACGGCTTGTTGAAAGAGACCGCCAACAGCCAGTTGTTCACGGTGTTCGGCAGCCCCCGCACGACCCTGCAAGCCGCGGGCGAGGGGATGTTCCGCATTGCCCTGGAAGGCGTGGACATTTACAACCCGGTGGAGAACACCATTACCGCCACCCGTGTGGACAAGGTGGCGGCATGGTTCGTGGACAGCGATTACGACGGACGCACCTTCTGCATCACCCAGGCGTTTTTTCCGGACAAGTCCGCCTGGGGAAAACTCGCCAAGGCATTGAAGGGGGTCATAGACGAATCCGCCTTCGACCGCCTGAGCGGCACCGTATCCCTGCCCTTCCCGGTGGGCAAGCACAAGCGGGCGGCGGTGAAGGTCATCGACCCACGGGGCAACGAGGTCATGCGTGTGCACCGGCTGGGCGAGGGGTATTGAGCCATGGCGAGGAAGAGCGGTCCTGGTAAGGACGCCGCCCAGGACGAGCTGGACATTCCGGTCCAACCCGTCAGCAAGCCCATCCTGTGCAACCCCTACCAGGCGCCGGACAAGCACTGGGTCTATGACAACGATGGCACTGCTCGACTGGAAGTAGGACGGCGCCCGGCGGGCTATTGGTACAAAAGTAAGCGCACCGGCTCGGCGCAGCTGTCCCTGGCGGGTTTCACGGAAGAGCAGCGGGATGACATTCCCCTGGTGAATCTCCTGCGGGATGATGTGGAGCGCTGGCGCAATGCCAAGTATGAAGGCGCCACCAGTATCACCAAGCAACTGTTGCACCATTGGGCGCGGGAAGACCGTCCCCGGCGCCTGTTCTTCTGCCAGCGGGAGGCGGTGGAAACCATCGTTTACCTGACCGAAATCCTGGGCTCCGGCAAGCGTCCGCGCTGGAACACCAAGCTGTTCAGTGAGGACTACCAGAAGCTGCGGCTGGGCGAGCAACCTTCCTTCATCACCTCCGTGGAAGGCGTGGTGCCGCCCACCCTGGTGGACCTGCCAAACGAAGCGGGCTTGCCGCCCTTGACCCGCTATGGCTGCAAAATGGCGACCGGCTCGGGCAAGACCGTGGTCATGGCAATGCTCATTGCCTGGGCGTTCTGCAATCGGGGACGCGTGTCCGGGGACAGCCGCTTCCCGAATGCCGCCCTGGTGGTCTGCCCCAACCTGACCATTTACGAGCGGCTGCAAGTGCTACGCCCGGAGCGGGAGGACAACTATTACGAGCGGTTCGACCTCGTGCCGTCCCAGCTTCTGCCCGAACTGCGCAAGGGCAAGGTGTTGATCACCAACTGGCACAAGTTTGCCCCCGAGTCCGAGCACGCCGAGGGCGGCAAGAGCTATGCCGTGGTGAACAAGGGCGAGGAAAGCCCGGAGGCTTTCGCCCGCCGGGTGCTGGGCGACCTCTACGAGCGGGCGCCGATCATGGTGCTGAACGACGAAGCCCACCATGCCTATCGACCCCGCCCCGTGGGTGAGGACGAGGACCTGACCGCCAAGGAAAAGGCGGAACGGGAGGAGGCGACGGTTTGGGTATCCGGTTTGGACAGGCTCAACCAAGCCTGCGGTGTCGCCTTCTGCGTGGACCTGTCCGCCACGCCGTTCTATCTGGCGGGCAGCGGCTATGTTGAGGGCTCGCCCTTCCCCTGGCTGGTGTCCGACTTCGGGCTGGTGGACGCCATCGAGTCCGGCATCGTGAAAATCCCCCGCCTGCCAGTCTCCGACACCACCGGCAGACCCGACCCCAAATACTTCAAGTTGTGGGAATGGGTGGTGGCGGAAGCCAAGAGGAACGGCGACCGCCTCACCCGTGGCAAGCCCAGCCCAGAAACCGCCTGGAAGTATGCCGAGGACGCGCTGACCACCCTGGCAAGCCAATACAAGGAGCGGTTCGAGTATGTCCAGAATGCGGACAACCGCCAGGACAAGGTGCCGCCGGTCATGATCGTCGTGGCGGACAACACCCAGATTGCCGAGTTGTTCTACAAACAGATATCGGGCGAGGAGACCGTCGAGGCGGTCGGTGCCGAGGACTTCGAGGACGAAGATGAGGAAGCCGCTGGCAAGAAGTCCAAGAAGAGAGCCAAGACCCGCACCACCTATGGCACCGGCAAGCTGTTCCCGGAGCTATTCAGCAACACTCAGGACAGCAAACCCACCCTGCGCATCGACTCCAAGCTGTTGGCGGAGGCGGAATCCGGCACTGCCAGCGGTACCAAGCGGGATGCCGCCGAGGTGTTGCGGGAGATCGTGGACACCGTGGGCAAGGTCGGCAAGCCCGGCGAGCAGGTGCGTTGCGTGGTGAGCGTGCAAATGCTGTCCGAGGGCTGGGACGCCAACAACGTGACCCACATTTTCGGGCTGCGGGCATTCGGTAGCCAGCTCCTATGTGAGCAGGTTGTCGGGCGGGGATTGCGCCGCATGGACTACACCCTGGACCCGGAAACGGGGCTGTTCACGGAAGAATATGTGGATGTGTACGGTGTGCCCTTCTCGATCATTCCCTTCAAGGGTCGCACCACCCAGGAACCAGCGCCTGAAGACAAGCCCAAGCAACATGTCCGGGCGCTGCCAGAACGGGCAGGCTTCGAAATCAAGTTCCCGAACATCGAGGGCTATGTCTTCGGCTTGAAGAAGAACACCATCCGGGCGGACGTGGCGAGCATGGAGCCCCTGACCCTGGAACTGTCCAACAATCCCACGGCGGTCTTCGTGAAGCCCCAGGTGGGCTACGGCAGTGGGCACCCGGGCATGGGCGGCGGTTTCGCTACCGAGTTGCAGGACCGGGAGGCGTATTACCGCTCCACCCACTTGCAAACGATCCAGTTCGAGATCGCCCGCCTGGTGACGACGGCACTCACCGAGGGCATACCCGGTGTCAGCGTCAGCGAAGCCAAGAAGCGACTGGTGGCACGCCATCAGCTGTTCCCCCAGGTCTATCGTCTGGTGGACGCCTACGTGCGGCAGAAGGTGGATTTCCGGGGCTGTAACCCTTGCGAGCTTGGGCTGGAAACCTATGTCAAGCGCATCGTCTCGCGCCTGGTGGACGCCATCGAGCCAGACACTGAAAGCGGCGAGCCGCCGCTGATGCCCCGCCTCAATCGCTACAAGCCCATTGGTTCCACAGCGGAAGTGAACTTCAAGACCACCCGCCCGACTGTGGCCACCGAGCGCAGTCATATCAACCAAGTGGTGAAGGACAATGCTTCCTGGGAAGGTAAGGCGGTGTTCCAACTGGAGAGCGCCAGGGAGACCGTGTTTTGCTACGCCCGCAACGACCACCTGGAACTGGGCATTCCCTACGAATACCTGGGCAACCAGAAAACCTACTTTCCGGACTTCGTCGTGCGGCTCAAGAATGGCGTGACCCTGCTGTTGGAAATCAAGGGCTACGCCGACAACCAGGACCATGCCAAGCACGACGCCGCCAAGCGCTGGGTGTCAGCGGCAAACAACTGGGGACAGTTGGGGCGCTGGGCCTTCCATGTTTGCAAGGACCCGGACCTGCTGGTTAGCGAACTCCAGCGCCTCGCCACGCCGCAGCAGTAAACGTGCCCCGGCGCGAATCAGGGCTTAATGCCCTAGGATGCGTCCGCCCGTCCAGGTCCAGGCGAGCTGAATCAAGCTCTGGAGGGCTTTTTTCAGCGCCTCCTAGTCGAACCCCTCGATTACACCGGTGATGAGTCGGGCTGCCAGGGCCTCGGCGAGCGAGATGATGAGGATGCGATCATTGGGGACGGTCGCAGCAGCGATGGCGACATCAGGATCGACGCCCATCTCGCGTAGATAAAGGAAGGCGTCGGCGACATAGAGCTGGCCGCCCTCGTGGCTGCTGTAGCGGTGTGGAACCTTGCTCTGATGGACGCCGATCCGTGCGCTCCGTGTGGCGTAACGCTCGACCCCCCCCGCCAGCACATCGATACAGGCCGAGGCACAGTAGTCATCGACGGCGGTACGCAGTCCGTTGGCGCGCAGATAACGTCCGAGCTTGCGCGCCTCCTCGACCGAGCCGCCGGGGCTGTTGATGACCAGCCCAATCGCCTTGCGCCGACGCAGCTCGGCGATGGTGCGCTGGGCGAATCCAGGCGTGATCTCGACGCCGTCGATGCGCAGCCAGGCGGTGCGCAGGGTGCCGTCGGATTCGAAACGCACCAAGGCAGGTGTCGTGCCGGTCAATTCGGACAGCCGATCGCAGGACTCTAGGGCGCGCGCGATGAGGTCCGACGGACGCTGCTCATAGTCCTTGACCATGCGGTTGGCGCGTTCGACGATGCTGGTGATCGAGAGGTGATATTTATCTGCGGCGACGATGACGGTGGCGTCCGTGGCCGCCACGTCGTTGGTCTGGCCCACGCGCAGCAGATGACAGGAGGCGACGGTCGTAAGCAGGGCTTCCCGGTCCAAGGGCGTCGCGGCATCATCTGGCCGCTCACCAGAAGATCCGCAGCCGGCCAGCATCAATCCTGTCAGCAGGATCACGCCCAACCATCCGACCGGTCTCGGCATGCCCATCAGCTCCGGATCTCGATCCCCTGCTCACGCAGATAGGACTTGACTGCCTGGATCGGCACCTCGCGGCGGTGGAAGATGCCGGCGGCCAGCGCGGCCTCGACGCCGGTGGCGGCGAAGACCTCAGCGAAGTGCTCGACACAGCCGGCACCGCTGGAAGCAATGATCGGAATCGACACAGCCGCGCGCACCTGGGCGATCAGCTCCAGGTCGAAGCCGGCGCCTGTGCCGTCGCGGTCGATGGAATTGAGCAGGATCTCGCCGGCGCCTAGATCTTCGCAGGCGCGCGCCAGCTCGACCACATCGAGGTCGCGCCCTTCACGACCGCCCTTGATGGTGCACTGAAACCAGCAGTAGCGCTCGCCCTTGGGACCGGGCAAGGACGTTTCGACGACGGCGTGGTGGGTCGACTCGGGTGTCTCGACATAGACGCGACGCGGATCGATGGAGATGACCACGGCCTGATTGCCATAGACGGCGGCGATCTGTTCGATCGCCGTTGAGCCATCCTTGATGCCGCCACGCGCCAGATAGTCCTCTACGGCCAAGACCGCCTCTGAACCGATCGAGACCTTGTCGGCCCCAGAGCGGAAATATTCGTGCGCCACGTCGAGGGCTGAGTAGTGCCGCCCCTCGGCGTCGGTGAAGGCACGAATGCCGCCGCCGATGGTCAGGGGCACGAAGACCCGCTCCGAGGCGCGTCTGAGCACCTCCAGCATCGGCTGATCGGCGAGCGGGAAGTCGCGAAAGGCGGTGATGTTGAGGAAACTAATCTCATCGGCCCCCTCGTCGTAATAACGTGCGGCCAGATCGACTGGCTGGCCCAGGTTGCGCACGTCGCGTGCCCCGGATTTCTCGCGCACATCGTATTGATCACCCTTGGTAACGACCAGGTCGCCCTGGTCGTTGGTGCGCACATCGAGACAGGCGACGATGCGTTTGGCCAGGCGCGTCGGTTCGTTGAAGGTGGGCGGAACCACAATCGAGGGGCGGCCGACCTCGTCCGCCGCAAGGAAGCGACGCAGCAACGCCAGCCCCGCCGACCCGCTCTTTTCGGGATGGAACTGGACCGCGTTCAGGGCGCCGCGTTGCACCGCGCTCAAAAAGGGGTCGCCATAATCGGTGAGTGCAAGCTGCCAGTCGGCGTTGTCCGCGCTCGGCACGGCATGGTAGGAGTGGACGAAATAAAACTTTTCACCCGCATACCGTGCAAACAGCGACGAGGGCCGCCTCAACCGGACCGAGTTCCAGCCCATATGGGGTACCGATAAGCCCGACTTGGCGAAGCGACGGATTTGACCTGGGATGAGGCCCAGACCCGGGATGCCCGGCGACTCCTCACTGCCCTCGAACAGGGTCTGGAGTCCGACGCAGATGCCTAGGAAGGGCCTGTCGGCGGCCAGATATTCCTGGAGCGGCTCGACATAACCCAAGTGGTGCAAGCGCTCCATGACGGCCCCAAAGGCACCGACGCCCGGGAAGATCAGGCGCTCGGCCTTGAGAATATCCTCTGGGCGTTCGATCTCGGTGAGTTCAAAGCCGAGGGTTTGGATGGCATTGCGCAGACTGCGGACGTTGCCCGCGCCATAATCCAGGAGCGAAATCATCGTTGATACAATTCCGGGGGCTGTTACGTATAGGGTTATGATCGAGCGCGGGCTTAAGACCTAGGATATCACCTTCAGAGACAGGCGCTTAACCGCTCGGCCAGACATGCACCCATCCGCGCCGCTGAACGCACGGTCGCGACACCGGCGGCCGCAAGCGCCGCATACTTGTCCTCGGCCGTGCCCAAGCCGCCGCTGATGATGGCCCCGGCATGACCCATCCGTTTGCCAGGAGGCGCTGTGACCCCAGCGACATAGGCCACCACCGGCTTGCTGATCTCAGTACGGATGACCTCGGCGGCCGCCTCCTCGTCGGCGCCGCCGATCTCCCCGACCAGCAGGATGGCCTCGGTCTGGGGGTCGCGCTCAAACAGACGCAGACACTCGATAAAGCCGATCCCATGGATGGGGTCGCCGCCGATCCCGACACAGGTGCTCTGGCCCAGACCGACCTGGGTGGTCTGATAGACCGCCTCATAGGTCAGGGTGCCCGAACGCGAGACGATCCCGACCCGCCCCGGCTGATGGATATGACCAGGCATGATCCCGATCTTGCAGGCGCCCGGGGTGATGATCCCGGGACAGTTGGGGCCGATTAGGACCGTCTCGCTGCCGGCGAGCGCCGCCTTGACCCGCAGCATGTCGAGCACCGGGATGCCCTCGGTGATGCAGACGATGACCCGGATCCCGGCATCGGCGGCTTCCAGGATGGCATCGGCGGCGAAGGGCGCCGGCACATAGATCATGCTGGCATCCGCGCCTGTTGCGCGCACCGCCTCGCTTACGGTGTTGAATACCGGCCGGTCGAGATGGCGTTGTCCGCCCTTGCCGGGTGTCACACCGCCGACCAGCTTGGTGCCGTAGGCGATGGCCTGTTCGCTATGAAACGTACCCTGTTTGCCGGTGAAACCCTGACAGATGACGCGCGTATCGGCGTCGACCAGGATGCTCATACGCCGCCCTCCCCGTCCACAGTGTGCGATGCCGTGCCTGAATCCAAACCACGCTGTGCGGCGGCGACTGCCAGGGCCGCCGCCGCCTCGAGGTCCTCGGCCGTCTGCAGCGCCAGCCCGCTCTCAGCGAGCATACGCCGCCCCAGCGCGGCATTGGTGCCCTCCAGACGCACCACGATCGGCACCGAGACCCCGACCTCGCGCACCGCCTGGATGATGCCCTCGGCAATCAGATCGCAGCGCACGATACCGCCGAAGATATTGACCAGGATCGCGGCGACCTTGGGGTCGGAGAGGATGAGCTTGAATGCCTCGGCCACGCGCGCTGCCGTTGCCCCGCCGCCGACATCGAGGAAGTTGGCCGGCTGTCCACCCTGGAGCTTGATCAGATCTAGGGTCGCCATCGCCAGCCCAGCCCCATTGACCATGCAGCCGATGTGACCGTCGAGATGGATATAGTTGAGTGCGTGCGCCCGCGCCGCCGTCTCACGCGGGTCTTCCTGGCTTGGGTCATGCAGTGCGGCCAAGGCCGGATGCCGTATGAGCGCATTATCGTCGAGCCTGATCTTGGCATCGAGCGCCAGTAAGTCGCCCTCATCGGTCAGGACCAAGGGATTGATCTCGATCAGGCTGGCGTCCGTGTCGATGAAGAGCCGATAGAGTCGCTCCATCAGGGTCCCAAGCGCCTGGATCCTGGCCTCGTCTAGCCCCAGCCCGAAGCCGAGTCGGCGCGCCTGGTAGGGCTGGACGCCGACCACTAGAGGCACCGGCACCCTGAGGATCTGCTCCGGTGTCTCGGCCGCCACCCGCTCGATGTCCATACCGCCGGCGGATGAGGCGATGAACAGCAACTGCTCGCTGGTGCGATCGACCAGTAGTCCTAGATAGAGCTCGCGCACGATCGCCGTCGGGCGCTCGATCAGGACTGATCCGACCGGAAGCCCCCCCAGACCAGTCTGGTGGGTGACGAGCCGGGATCCAAGCAGACGGCGCGTCTCGCGCTCGGCCTGGTCTGGACCCTCGACCAGCACCACACCGCCGGACTGGCCGCGCCCGCCGCTATGGATCTGGGCCTTGACGACCCAGCGCGTGCCGCCGAGCCGGGCGCAGGCCTCAGGGACAGCTTCTGGCTGCTCGACCAGGACCCCATCTGGGACCGCGAGTCCGCGCTCCCGCAACAACTGTTTGGCTTGAAATTCGTGTAGGTTCATTCGGATCGACCCTGAATGAGGCGCCGGCCCCGCGGAGGGGATCGGCGCAACGGCTGAGTCGGCGCATAATACAACCGAATACCCGCTCAGTCTGGCGGGTCCGATCTCTCTCGATCGCGTGCCTTGGCCCACCCAGATGGATGTCGCCCCCGCCACAGATTCTGTCTATCCGAGCTGGAGCGCCCTGCGCTGGCTCTTTCTCTTCCGTCTGCTGATGGTCATAGGTTTGGTGTTGGCGTTCTCACCTGCCGCCGACGACCCGGCGTTGGCCCGCTCCAATACGCAATTGGTCTGGGACATCTTGGTCGTCTATGCCGTGGTCGTGCTTGCGAGCGGTCTGGGACTCTCGACGCGCCGACCCGGGCGGATCACTCAGGTCCAGCTCGCCATCTTCATCGATATCTTGTTCTATACCGCGCTCATGCACACCGCCGGCGGCGTTACCAGCGGGCTCGGTATCCTGCTCGCACTCGCCGTGGCCGCAGGCGCGCTCATGCTGGAGGGGCGACTGTCGCTCCTGTTTGCGGCACTCGCCTCGCTGGCCGTCATCATCGAGCAGATCTACAGCGCCCTGCTCGCCAGCCATGCGGCGATCTCCTTCACCCAGGCCGGCCTGCTGGGTCTGCTCTTCTTTACTGTTGCCCTGCTGGCGCATGTGCTCTACCGACGGGTGCGCTCAGCCGAGGCGCTGGCCGCACAGCATCAGGTCGATATCGACGATCTGTCGCAGCTCAACGAGTTCATCATCCAGAGTATTGGCACCGGTATCCTGGTCGCCGACGGAAAGCGACGGCTGAGATTGATCAATGCCGCCGCCTTGAAACTAATTGGCGCGCGGCGCATCCGCTCAGGCACGGCGCTTCATGAACTCTCGGTCGAACTGGATCAATGGCTCGTCGATCAAGTCTGTGCCACCCATCCGCGCGAGGGCCGTCTGACCATCGCCGACCGCGAGGTCCGGGTCTCGCTCAAGCAGCTTGGACACAGGTGCGCCAACGGTGTCGTCGTCTATCTGCGCGACAACCAGGAGGTTGAGCACAAGGCCCAGCAGATCAAGCTCGCCTCGCTCGGCACCCTGACGGCCAGCATCGCGCACAACATCCGCAATCCGCTGAGCGCCATCAGTCATGCCAGTCAGCTGCTCTCGGAAAGCCCGGCGCTGTCAGACGAAAATCGGCATCTGCTCGACATCATCCAGCGCAACAGCGCACGTATCGAGGAGACGGTGCGCAGCGTGCTCCAGCTCTCGCGCGGTCTTCGGATCGAGCCCTGCCCGATCGAGTTAGTGACCTGGGTATTGGCCTTCGCCGAGGAGTTTCGTGAACAGCATGGGCTTGCGCCCTCCAGCCTCGAGGTACGGATCGAGTCGCGACCGCTCGAGATCGAGACCGATCCACGCCATCTCCATCAGATCCTGGCCAATCTATGCGAAAACGCCCTCATCCATGGCCGCTGCCCCGGCGAACCTGTGCGCATCCAACTCAGGCTGGGGCGAGGACAGGATCCGGACCAGATCCATCTAGAGGTCGAGGACGCCGGGCCCGGGATCGATCCGAAGATCGCACGCGACATCTTCAGTCCATTCTTCACCACCAGGAGTCAGGGCACCGGGCTTGGGCTCTACATCGCCCGCCAGCTGGCCGAATCCAACGGGATCCAGTTGAGCTACCGCCCTGCCAGCCCCCAAGGCAGTCGTTTCATCCTGAGCTTCACTGAGGCCGCGCGATGATCATGGTTTGGTGGTGGACGGCCATCTACAAGCGTTTTAGAGTGCCGGTGCCCCGCCAAATATGATTTGAGGAGACAGCATGAGTACGCCGAACTCCCAAGAATCAGTACCCAGAACAGGTGAACACACCCGCACCGGTCTGTCCAAGGCCGCGCTGAAACAGGACTTCCTCGACAACCTCTTTTATATCCAGGGCCGCTTCCGCGAGGTGGCCTCTCCGCACGACCTCTATATGGCGGCTGCCTTCACGACCCGCGACCGCTTGCTCAAACACTGGGTCGAATCAGCCCAGGTCTTTAAGACCAGTCATGCACGCACCGTCTGCTATCTCTCGGCCGAATATCTGCTCGGCCCGCATCTGGCGACTAACCTCGTCAATCTCGGCATCATGGAGACGGCGCACGAGGCCAGTAAGGAACTGGGGCTGGATCTCGAGGCCATCCTCGAGGAAGAGGAAGAACCCGGACTGGGGAACGGCGGACTCGGACGGTTGGCCGCCTGCTTCATGGAGTCGCTCTCGACCTGCCAGATCCCGGCCATCGGCTATGGGATCCGCTATGAGTTCGGGATCTTCGATCAGGCCATCGAGGACGGCTGGCAGGTCGAGAAGACCGACAACTGGCTGCGCAACGGCAATCCCTGGGAGATCCCCCGGCCCAGGATCCGTTTTGCGGTCGGCTACGGCGGATACACCGAATCCTATCGCGACGAAAGGGGCCAGACACGCCGGCGCTGGCAACCGGCACTCGTGATCAACGGTATGGCCTACGACACGCCCATTCTGGGCTACCGCACCGCGAACGCCAATCTGCTGCGGCTATGGAAGGCCGAGGCCACGTGCTCGTTTGACTTCCAGGCCTTCAACACAGGTGACTATTACGGTGCGGTCCATGCCAGCATCCAGGCCGAGACCATCTCGAAGGTGCTCTATCCCAACGACGAACCCGAGGCGGGCAAGGAGTTGCGGCTCAAGCAGCAATATTTCTTCGTCTCCTGCTCGGTACAAGACATGATCCGGCTGCATCTGAACACGGTCGGACCACTGGAGACCTTTGCCGAAAAGTTCGTCATCCAGCTCAATGACACCCATCCGGCGCTCGCGGTGGTCGAGCTGATGCGCCTGTTACTCGACGAACATGCCATGAGCTGGGAGCAGGCCTGGGATATCACCCATCGGACTTTCTGCTACACCAACCACACGCTCCTGCCCGAGGCCCTGGAGACCTGGTCGGTGAGCCTGTTCGAGCGTCTGCTCCCACGACATCTCGAACTCATCTATGAGATCAACCGCCGCTTCCTCGATGAGGTGCGGATGCGTTTCCTAGGCGACGAGGCGCGCGTCTGGCGGATGTCGCTGATCGCCGAGGGCAGCGAGCGACGGGTACGCATGGCCAATCTGGCGGTCGTCGGCAGCCGGGCGGTCAACGGCGTGGCTAAACTGCATTCCAAGCTGGTCAAGACCATGCTTTTTAAGGATTTCGCCGATCTCTGGCCCGACCGTTTCCACAATGTCACCAATGGGGTCACGCCGCGGCGGTTCATGGTGGTCGCCAACCCACGTCTCTCGAAGCTCATCACCCGGACCTGCGGTCACGACCACTGGATTCGCGACCTGGAACTGCTGCGTGAGCTGGAGGCGCATGTCGATGACGCCGGCTTTCAGGCAGAGTGGCGCGCGGTCAAGTACGCCGCCAAGCGGGATCTGGTCGAGTGGATGCAGCAGACTACGGACATCCGTCTCGATCCAGAGTCTTTGTTCGACGTCCAGGCCAAGCGCTTTCACGAATACAAGCGCCAGCATCTCAAGGTGCTGCACGTCATCCGCTGTTATCAGCAGATCAAACAGGGCCAGACGCAGGACCTGGTGCCGCGCGCCTTTATCTTCGGGGGCAAGGCTGCACCCGGTTATTTCATGGCCAAGCTCATGATAAAGCTCATCAACGCCGTCGGCGCGGTCATCAACAATGACCCCCAGGTCAACGGCTGGATTCGGGTGGCCTTCTTACCCAATTTCAACGTCAAGAATAGTCAGCGGCTCTATCCAGCAGCCGACCTCTCGGAACAGATCTCGCTTGCCGGAAAGGAGGCATCGGGGACAGGCAACATGAAGTTCTCGATGAACGGGGCGCTGACCATCGGCACCCTCGACGGGGCCAATGTCGAGATCCGCGAGGCCGTAGGGGCGGAAAACTTCTTTCTGTTCGGGATGACGGCCGAGGAGGCGCTACAGCGTCAGATAACCGGTTATCGGCCCTGGGAATTCTATCAAAACGACCCCGAACTCAAATCGGACATCGATCTGATCAACTCGGGACTCTTCTCGCACGGCGACACCCAGCTCTTCCGCCCGTTGACCGACAACCTCATCAATCACGACCCCTTCATGGTGCTCGCCGACTATCGCGCCTATCTGGATTGCCAGAAGACGGTAAGCGACACCTACAAGGACAGAGAACGCTGGACGCGGATGTCGATCTTCAATGTCGCGCGCATCGGGCGCTTTTCCTCGGATCGAGCGATCCGCGAGTATGCCGAACACATTTGGAAGGTAGAACCCAGGGTCATCGATCCAGTGACCGAAGTGGATTCATAGCGCCATCCAGTCCGGTGTTCGATCGGGACACCGGACCTTTGCTCGCTTTTGGGCGCGCTGACGGCCGGATCCCCTGTTCGCCCTCCTGAGCCTGCCTGATCTAGAGGCCCATCTTCTCGAAGAAGTGCTTGACCCCGTCGAGCCAGGAATGCGACTGCGGATTGTGCCGCGACCCGCCTGCCTGGAGGCTGGCCTCGAACTCGCGCAACAGTTCCTTCTGGCGTTCGGTGAGGTCTACCGGCGTCTCGATCTGGACGCGACAGATCAGATCCCCGACCACGCCGCCGCGCACGGGTTTGACGCCCTTGTTGCGGATACGGAACATCCGGCCGGTCTGGGTCCCGGGCGGGATCTTGAGCACCACCTTACCGTCGAGCGTCGGCACCTCCAGTTCGCCGCCGAGCGCCGCCGTGACGAAGCTGATCGGCACCTGACAGTAGAGGTCAGACCCCTCGCGGGTGAAGATCGGATGCTCCATGACCTGGATCTGGACATAGAGATCCCCCGGGGGCCCGCCGTACTCACCGCGCTCGCCCTCGCCCGCCAGCCGGATACGGTCGCCGGTATCGACCCCCGGCGGAACCTTGACCGCCAGCGTCTTTTCTTCCTGGATCCGCCCCCGCCCATAACAGTGCGGACAGCGCTCCTCGATGATGGTGCCTGTACCCCGACACTCGGGACAGGTCTGCTGGATAGAAAAGAACCCCTGCTGCATCCGCACCTGACCATGACCGCCGCAGGTCGGACAGGTCTTGGGCTTGGTGCCCGGCTTGGCGCCAGTGCCGTTACAGAACTGACAATCGACCCAGGTTGGGATGCGGATCTTGACTTCCTTACCCGCGACCGCCTCTTCTAGGGTCAGCGACAGGTCGTAGCGTAGATCGACCCCGCGCTGCGCGCGCCGCCCGCTGGCGCGCCCGCCGCCGAAGATGTCGCCGAAGACGTCGCCGAAGATGTCGGAGAAGGAGCCTGTGCCGGCAAAGTCGCCTGGCCCGCCGCCGAAACCGCCGAACCCGGATCCGGCCCCCTCGACGCCAGCATGACCGAACTGATCGTAGGCCGAACGCTTCTTGGGATCGGTCAGCACGTCATAGGCGAGCTTGGCCTCCTTGAACTTGGCCTCGGCCTCGCTGTCGCCCGGATTGCGGTCAGGGTGGTACTTCATCGCCAACCGCCGGAAGGCCTTCTTGATGTCGGCCTCACTGGCGTTGCGCTGAACCCCAAGCACTTCGTAATAGTCGCGTTTTGCCATGTATTCAGTGTCGAGTGGTCGGTTTTCAGTCGTCAGCGTCGGCTGCCGAATGACACCAGGCGAATTTGACCGACCGATGTACCCGTGGTCCTTGTATCCTCCCTAAAAGGAAGGGGCGCCAGGGCCGCGGGCGCCAGTACACTTCGACGGATGGTCGGTGAGTCGGCCATGCCCATCGACTCACTTGCGATCGTCCTTGACTTCTTCGAACTCGGCGTCGACCACGTCGTCATGGGTGCCGCTGCCGGACGAGCCGGCGCTCGACGACTGCCCACCCGCGCCGGCATCACCGGATTTGGCATAGATCCGCTCGGCCAGCTTGCCGGAGACATCGCCGAGCTTCTTGGTCAGCGACTCGATGCGCCCCCGATCCTCACCCTTGACCGCCTCTTCCAGCTCCTTGATGGCGGCCTCGATCGACTCCCTCTCGCCGCGCTCGACCTGATCGCCAAGCTGTTCCAGCGACTTGCGCACGGCATGGATCATGGTATCGGCCTGGTTGCGCGCAGCGACCAGCTGATGGAACTGGCGGTCGTCCTCGGCATGGGCCTCGGCATCCTTGATCATGCGCTGGATCTCTTCTTCAGACAGCCCTGAAGAGGCCTTGATGACGATCGACTGCTGCTTGCCGGTCGCCTTGTCCTTGGCCGAGACATGGAGGATGCCGTTGGCGTCGATGTCGAATTTGACCTCGATCTGGGGGACACCGCGCGGGGCCGGTGGGATGTCAGTCAGGTCGAAGCGACCGAGCGACTTGTTGTACTTGGCCTGTTCGCGTTCGCCCTGGAGGACGTGCACGGTGACAGCGGTCTGGTTGTCGTCGGCGGTCGAGAACACCTGGCTCGCCGAGGTCGGGATGGTGGTGTTCTTCTCGATCAGCTTGGTCATCACACCGCCGAGTGTCTCGATGCCGAGCGACAGCGGGGTGACGTCCAAAAGCAGCACGTCCTTGACCTCGCCCGCGAGCACACCACCCTGGATCGCCGCCCCGATGGCGACGGCCTCGTCGGGGTTGACATCCTTGCGCGGGGTCTTGCCGAAGAAGCGTTCGACCTGCTCCTGGACCTTGGGCATGCGGGTCTGACCGCCGACCAGGATAACCTCGTTGATCTCACTGGCGGTCAGCCCCGCGTCCTTAAGCGCGATGCGGCAGGGTTCCATGGTGCGCTCGATCAGATCCTCGACCAGGGACTCCAGCTTGGCGCGGGTCAGCTTGATGTTGAGGTGCTTGGGTCCGGTCTGATCGGCAGTGATATAGGGCAGATTGATGTCGGTCTGCTGGCTCGAAGAGAGCTCGATCTTGGCCTTCTCGGCGGCCTCCTTCAGCCGCTGGAGCGCCAGCGGATCATTGCGCAGATCCACCCCCTGCTCTTTTTTGAAGGTCTCGACCAGGTAGTCGATGATGCGCAGGTCAAAGTCCTCGCCGCCGAGGAAGGTGTCGCCATTGGTCGAGAGTACCTCGAACTGGTGCTCGCCCTCGATCTCGGCGATCTCGATGATGGAGATGTCGAAGGTACCGCCGCCCAGGTCATAGACGGCGATCTTCTGATCCCCGCGCTTCTTGTCCATGCCGTAGGCGAGCGCCGCCGCCGTGGGTTCGTTGATGATGCGCTTGACCTCGAGACCGGCGATGCGCCCGGCATCCTTGGTCGCCTGACGCTGCGAGTCGTTGAAGTAGGCCGGGACCGTGATCACTGCCTCGGTGACCGGGTGACCGAGATAGTCCTCGGCGGTCTTCTTCATCTTCTGCAACACCTTGGCCGAGATCTCGGGCGGGGCCATCTTTTTGCCATTGACCTCGACCCAGGCGTCGCCATTGTCGGCACGCACGATCTTGTAGGGGACCATGTCGCGGTCCTTGCTGACGACAGCGTCATCGAAACGTCGCCCGATCAGGCGCTTGATGGCAAAGAGGGTGTTCTTGGGGTTGGTGACGGCCTGGCGCTTGGCCGACTGACCGACCAGGATCTCGCCATCGCTGGTGTAGGCGACGATCGAGGGTGTGGTCCGGTCGCCTTCGGCGTTCTCGATGACCTTGACGTTGCCCCCTTCCATCACGGCTACGCACGAGTTGGTGGTGCCGAGGTCGATACCGATGATCTTTCCCATAGGTTTTATTCTCCGAAAGCGTTTGGAATGGCACGGTGCGCGCCACCTAATCCGTTGCAATTGGGGCAAGACCCCAAAACCTTCAAGCCTATTGCGCCGCCCGCTGACCGAAACCACGGGAGGGTTAGGGCGCGGCGATCCCCATGCGCGCTACTGTTCCGGCGCCTGCGAGACCATGACCAGTGCCGGACGCACCAGGCGCCCGTTGAGGGTATAGCCCTTCTGGATGACCAGCACCACGGTATTGGGCGGTACATCATCGCGCGGCTGCATCGACATGGCCTGATGGAACTCGGGGTCAAAGGGCTGACCGGTCGGATCGACCACGCCCACGCCGAACTTTTCCATCACGTCGCCGAGCAGTTTGAGCGTCAGTTCCGTGCCCTCGCGCAGCTTACCGACGTCGGTGTTTGCGTCCCGTGCCGCGTTGCAGCCGAGTTCGAGACTGTCGCGCACCTGGAGCAGCTCGCGCACGAAGCCGTCGAGTGCAAACTTGTGCACCTTTTCTAGCTCCTGGGCATGACGGCGCTTGAGATTCTCCAACTCGGCGCGGGCGCGCAGGACCTGATCACGGCTCTCCTCAATCTCGGCGCGCGCGGCATCCAGGGCCGCGCTTAGCTCCTCGACCGAAGGTTCCTCAGGCTGGGCGGCCTCGGACTCGGGCGTCGCCGCGGGCTCGGCGTTCAACCCGTCCGTCGGCATGGATATCTCGTCGAGCGTGCTGTCGGCTTCCCTGTAGGCCTCCACGGCCGCGCGCACGGCGGCCTCGTCGTGCTGGCGCGCTTCCTGAGGCGCCACCTCCGGGCTCTGGGGTTCAGTGCTCATCAAAAGACCTCCGGTTAAAACTCTGTTTCGCACTCTCGCTGCCGCAGCGCCGCTGCTAGTAGGCGCGCCGTAACATCGACGATCGGGATCACCCGCTGGTAGTCCATGCGCGTCGGGCCGATGACACCCAGCACACCGACGACCCGATCATCCACCCGATAGGGCGTGGTCACGAGACTGCAATCGCCAAGCAGCGCATAGCCCGACTCCTCGCCGATGAAGATCTGCACCCCCTCGGCGGCGATGCAGCGATCCAGGATGTGCAGGATCTCACGCTTCTGGGTGAAGGCATCGAACAGCGCCTTGAGCCGATCCACACTCGCCAGCTCGCCGAACTCCATCAAATTGGTCTGTCCGGCGATGTAACAGTCGTCGTGGTCTTCGGCCGAGGCCACCAGGTTCTGCGCCATGGCCAGGGCGTGCATCATCATCTGATCCATGTGGGCATGGGTGTTCTGGAGATCCTCCAGCAACCGCTTGCGGACATCTTTGATGTCCTGCCCGGTGAACATCTGGTTGAGATAGTTCGCCGCCTGCTCGAGCTGCGAGGGCGTGAAACGCCGTTCGGTGTTGATGATGCGGTTGTGAACCTCACCCTCGCTGGTTACCAGGATCGCCAGCACGCGCGTGTCCGACAACGGCAGCAGCTCGATCTGGCGGAAGGCTTGACGCTCATGGCGTGGCATCATCACCACCCCAGCCAGATGGGTGATGTCCGATAGCAGATTCGAGGCGGTCTCAACCAGGGACTTGGGATCCTGGAGCGCCTCGAACTGGGCGCGCAATGAGGCGATATCGTCCTCCGAGGGCGGACGCACCGTCAGCAATGTGTCGATAAACAGGCGATAACCGGCCACCGTTGGTACCCGCCCCGCCGAGGTATGGGGCGAGGTGATCAGCCCCAGATCCTCCAGATCGGCCATGACATTGCGCACGGTCGCCGGACTGAGATCGAGTTTGGTATCCTTAGCAAGGGTGCGTGAGCCGACCGGCTGGCCCTCACGGATGTAGCGCTCGACCAGTGCCTTGAGAAAATGCTGCGCGCGCTCACTGACCCGGCCCTCGGTCTTCAGGAGCTTATCACGGGTAGATGTGCGTTTCCCGATACCCACGATGGTCGATAGCAATACTGTCTGAATTGCGTTCGCGCATGATTTTAGCACTCACAAAGCTAGAGTGCTAACACCCAATTTAGGGATTCCCACTCAGGCTGTCAAGGTGAGTACGCCCTGATCCGAGCATCGAAAACGCCTGGAGCCATTGCTAGAATCCGCAACGTCGTCCAACAGGACGCCTTTAGCCTCCACACACAAACGCGGTTGAGCCCATGCCCGCCTTCCAGACCCTCGGTCTCATCGCCAAGCAGGGCGACCCCGAGCGGGTGCGCGGAACCCTCGTGCGACTGCGCAAACATCTGCGCGCGCGCGCCGTCGAGGTGCGGCTGGAGGCCGAGAGCGCCCGCCTACTCGACGCCCCGATCGGCGAGGCCCTAACCCTGGACCAACTGGGTGCAGTCTGCGACCTGATCGTCGTGGTCGGCGGCGACGGCACCCTCCTGCATGCTGCGCGGGTCATGGCGCCGCACGACGTTCCGATGCTCGGTATCAATCTCGGGCGACTGGGTTTTCTGGTCGATGTCTCGCCCGAACATATCGAATCGACGCTGGACCGTGTCCTGGCCGGTGAGTTCGCCTCCGATCGACGCTCGATGCTCGCGGCCCGGATCGTCACCGACCAGGACAGCGGCGAACCCGAGGCCGCGCTCAACGACGTGACCATTCACAAATGGGGCACAGCCCGCCTGATCGAGTTGGAGATCCGGATCGATGGCATCTTCGTCAGCGTCCAGCGCTCCGACGGACTCATCGTCTCGACCCCGACCGGCTCGACCGCCTATGCGCTCTCGGGCGGCGGCCCACTGGTCGATCCGGCGCTGGAGGCGATCCTGCTGGTCCCCATCTGCCCGCACGATCTGAGCAATCGCCCACTCGTGGTACCGGCTGGACGCACCATCGATGTCCGGGTGCTCGGGTCTGAGCAGGGCCATGTCCAGGTCACCTGCGACGGCCAGACCGATTTGCGACTGCCGCCCGGTGCCTGGGTACGGATCGCGCGCCATCCGCACACGGCCCATCTGATCCATCCCAAGGGCCACGACTATTATCAGATTCTGCGTGCCAAGCTCCACTGGGGCGGGCATAACATTACACGGACCTCGCCATGCTGACTTATCTCCAGATCCGGGATCTGGCCATCGTCAGTCATCTCGAGCTCGAATTGCGCCCCGGCATGACCGCGCTCACTGGCGAGACGGGTGCCGGCAAGTCGATCCTGATCGAGGCGCTGGGACTGGTGCTTGGCGACAAGGCCGAGGCCGGACTGATCCGTGTCGGATGCGAACGCGCCGAGATCCTGGCCGAGATCGACCTCGATCGTGCGCCGGACGCGCGCGACTGGCTGGTCGCGCAGGGCCTGGACGATGACAATGCCTGCGTGATCCGGCGCCTGATCGCGCGCGAGGGCCGCTCGCGTGCCTTCATCAACGGACGCGCGGCGACCAGTGCCCAGTTGCGCGACCTCGGCGAACGCTTGGTCGACATCCACGGCCAGCACGCCCACCAATCGCTGCTGCGCCCCGATGCCCAGCGCGACCTGCTCGATGCCTATGGCAGGCACGGTGACAAGAGCGCGGCAGTCGCAACGGCCTTTCGTACCTTCCGCGACCTCGACCAGCGCCTCCAGGCGCTGGAGGCGGCCAGTACCGACCGCGCCGCACGGCTGGATCTGCTGCGCTTCCAGGTTGCAGAACTCGCAGCGCTGGGATTGAGCGTCGCGGACATTCAAAACCTCGATCAGGAACAGCGCCGCTTGAGCCATCTCGGACGGCTGCAGGAGACGGTTGGACGCCTGCTGATCCTGCTGGCGGACGGTGAACCTGCAATCGACGATCAGCTGCGCACCGCCACGCGCGAGCTCGATGAGCTGGCCGGCATCGATCCGGCGTTGACCGAGAGTCGGGATCTGCTAGAAACAGCCGCCATCCATGCCAGCGAGGCGGCGGCCGGACTGCGCCGCTATCTCGATGGGCTGGATCTGGATCCGGCCCTGCTCCAAACAGTCGAGCACCGTCTCGGTCAGATCCATGATCTCGCGCGCAAGTATCGCGTCAAGCCGACCGAACTGCCCGAGCTGCTCGAGCAGCGTCGCGCCGAACTGGAGGCGCTCGAACAGTCCGACCTCACGCTCGGCGATCTGCGCGAGCGCCGCGAACGGATGTGGTGCGACTTCCTTGCCGCTGCCACCGAACTCACGCACGCCCGCCGGGCCGCCGCCGAGCAGCTTGCGCCCACGGTCACACGCTCGATGCAGCAGCTCGGGATGAGCGGCGGTCAATTCGAGATCCAGCTTGATCCACTGCCCGCGGAACGCGCGAGCGCCCATGGCCTGGAGCGGGTCGAGATGTGGGTCAGCGCCAATCCCGGCCAGCCCCTGCAACCCCTGGCCAGGGTCGCCTCCGGCGGCGAGCTCTCGCGCATCAGTCTCGCCATCCAGGTCGCCACCGCCGAATGTGGACGGGTGCCGACCCTGGTCTTCGATGAGGTCGATGTAGGCATTGGTGGGGGCGTGGCCGAGATCGTCGGACGCCTGCTGCGCAAACTCGGTGAGTCGCGCCAGGTGCTCTGCGTCACCCACCTGCCCCAGGTCGCCGCCCAGGCGCATCATCAGCTGCGTGTGCGCAAAGAGATCATCGAGGGTGAGACCTTCACCCGCATCGAACCGCTCGACGACCGCGCCCGCATCGATGAGATCGCCCGGATGCTCGGTGGCACCGAGATCACCGCCCGCACCCGCGACCATGCCAGCGAGATGCTCGACTGGACGCGCTGAACCTCGCCGCGGTTTTAGGGTCCCAACCCTGAGCAGCCGCTTCGAAAGGGATGGGTCTGGAGTCTGGAATCATCTGTGTTAAGTAGTCATACGGATTCCTGAGATTCCATAAACCTATGTTAATAATGGGCTTGTACGCAAAGCCCCCTGCCCGGCCATCGAGAACCACGAGACTGGACTGACGGGACACTGGCCAAACACTGATCAATGGGTCCATAATCAGCGCCGCCCGGTCATCAGGGCCTCCCGACTGCTCAGAAGAGACCCAACCCCTTGCCGTAAACCCTGACCGGCTTGCGGCACCTCACTGGAGGATGGTTACCATGCCGTTGATAACGTCGTTTATCCCAAGCGAGGATAGGCTCGACCTCTCCTTCCATGGCAACCTGGATCTGACGAGCACCGACGAAGTCTGCCGGGTGTTCGCTGCGATCCCCGCCAATCTTCAGACCTGTGTCATGGATCTGACCCAATTGGAACGCCTCTTCGACTCAGGTCTGGCGTTGCTGTGGATGCTCAACGAACGGCTCCAGCACATCGGCGCCCGGGTCGTGGTCCTCAGTGACCATCCCGAGATCCTCAGCCGCATTCAGCGCTTCATGCGAAACGTCTTGGGCGTCATCCCCCAGGACTCGGCCTTGGGCACCGCCGTCACCTGAACGGGGCGAGCAAACGCCGTTCAACCGAGGCCCGCTGGATGCGGGCCTCGGTCTGTCAGCACGGCAGCATCAGGATCGCGTCGCAATCTATCCCCCATTGACTGGGGTCTTCGATACCCAGGATGCGATCCTGTCTGCCGCGGACTTTACGGGACAGATCCAGATCCTCAACCGGCAGAAAGCGGCGCCAGCGCGCATCCATCACGACCCGAACGATGGGTGCCTTGTGCCCTTCTCGTCCATTCTCAAGCACCACACCAAGCCGGTTGCTCTCCAGCCGGACCAGACTGCCGACCGGATAGATGCCGACACAGCGGATGAAATGCCGGACCAGATCAGGGTCGAGGTGAAAACGGCTCCATTCGAGCAGCTTGCGCAACGCCTGATGGGGCTCCATCCCATTGTGATAGACGCGATCCGCGGTGATGGCGTCATAGACATCGACGATGGCCGCCATCCGACCATAGACCGAGATCGACTCGCCGCCCTTACCGTCCGGATAGCCGGTGGCATCGAAGCGCTCGTGATGCTCGGCGGCAACCGCCAGCGCCATCGGTGAGAACCCCGGGATGGCGGCGAGGATGTCGCGGCTATGGACGACGTGGCTGCGCATGATCGCGAACTCATCGTCCGAGAGCCGGCCGGGTTTGTTCAGGATGGCGTCCGGAACCTGGGTCTTGCCAATGTCGTGCAGCAGGGCGCCGATACCGATCTCCTCGATCACCGAGGGCTCCATCCCCAGCTCGCGCGCAAACGAAACCATGAGCACTGCGACATTGACCGAGTGTTCGAAGGTATAGCGATCGCGATGGCGGATGCGCCCCAAGGCCAGGAGCGCGTTTTGATTGCGAAAGATCGAGCCGACCATCTCGCCAATGGTGTTACGCGCCTGGTCCAGCGTGATCGGCAGACCGAGCCGGGCATCCCGCATGAGTCCAGTGACGACCTCAAGCGCATCCTCATGGATGCGCTTGGCTTGTACCCGCTCCTCACCGAGCGAGGTTGGCTGTGGCAGGAGACGAGCCTGCTCACCGACATCGGTCAATTCCTGCTCGAGCTGCGAGACCACCTCACCTTCGCTGGGCGCCTCCGGGACATCGAGACCCTTGGTGGTGTCGATGTAGAGTTCCTGGATACCCAGACGCCGGATGCGCTCGATATTGGACTCGGATTTGATGTGAAATCGATTGAACAGAAAGCTATGATCCAGCCAGCCGCAGTTGAGGTCATGGACATACATGCCGACGCGCAGGTCGGCGACGTCGATCTTCTTGATCATTTAAGCGAGATCCATGACGAAGGCCAATTGATTGCCGAAATGCTTCATCTTTGTGCGCCATCGGCATGGCGCGTCCTCTACGGCCTCATGCACGCCGTGGAGACGAAGCCACCCCCAGGCGGGCGTTTATCAGGAGGAAACTCAGCGGCCTTGTGGAGGCTGACCATCTTGCGTGAAACGTTCGAAACATACACGAATGCGCAATGAAATGCGATTTCAAGTAAACAACCCTCGACTGAAGTCGAAGGCTTTATTGTGAGACGCAGCAAACATGGTTGACCGCATCCCCAACATTGGGCGTGTTTACAGCCGCCCTTGGCAGCGGGGCTCCGCTGCCAATCCGGGCCAGGTTTCGACTGGCGTTGCAGTCGGCGTGCGCCCGGAGACCACACTGTATTATACACCACATGGTGCGCTTCGCGCACCCGCCATTCCTCCCGCGACTCAAGTCGCGGGTTTCCTTGCGGAGGGTCTATGAAGCTATGCAAGCCCCAGACATGGCATCCGGGCTTGAAAATAGTAGCAGAATATACAGCCAGGACGCACCGCCCGCCCCGAGCCGCTCGAACACGCCCGGCCATCAGGCCAAACTCGATTGCCAGGAGACTCAAACTGAGCATCTCGATGGACCGCCACATGCCCGAGTGCTTCGACGCGACCGTCAAGGATATGCCAGACGTGCTTGATGCCTGACCATCACGGGTCGGAAAGCCGACGCTCCGCTCAAGGTCGTGGTACGCGACCTGGACGTCGATCAGGTTCTTTATTCAACAAGATCGAGGGTTGGAAGGTGTCGCGGGCGCGCATTCTAGTTTCGCCCTCAAGATGGGTCTTGGGACGCCTGGATCTGCCGATAACCTGCATACAAGCGTGCGGGTCGGAGAGAGTGCCTTCTGTCCCACCCCTAGGGCCGACACCGACCGACACCACCAGGTTGGCACGCCCAATGCGGTTTGATTCGCACAGAGTGCGTACTCGCCCATCGAGGTGAGCCATGAGCGACCATGATGAATGCCTCCAACGACAGATTGTCGGCCAAGGACACCAGGAACATGAACGGCGACCGAGCGGTGTCCTGAACGCCAGGACGCTGCGTCGCGAAAATCGGCTCTATGCCAATACCCTTGGTGTCAGTCAGAACAATGCCGGTCTCGGTTTCCGTCCGGGCTATCTGAATCGGCGCAGCGGTGAATATGTGCTGTCACGCTTCAGCGATGGGACTCCAGCGCCCATCCATGTGCTCGACGGCCTGCCCGACTCCTGGGTGCGGGCACGCGACGCCGCGGGTCATGTGCTGGAGGTCGCCCCTGAGGTCGTCTCCGGCTTCGTGCGCGGGAACAGGTTCTATACCCGCGAAGAGGCCGCATGGGCGGTCAACGTTCAGCATCCGCGGCGGTGCGCAGTGCCGTCCGCTGCATGCTGTTGTTAGGGAACCTCAATCCGTACCTTAACGGTCTCAATCCGCTCGTTCTGGCCTCGACGGCGACGGGAAACATCGTTGTTTTTGCCCTGTCGTGGTTTAATCGCCCCGATCCGAACCCACACCGCCCAGAATACTGACACCCCATCGCCATGCCATCACCACCTCAAGGGCTCTTTGAGAAACCCTTATGAAATTCGATGCGGTCCAGAAGGTCCTGGGGCTGCTCTTGACCCTCTTCAGCCTCAGCATGCTCCCGCCGGTGGTCGTCTCGCTCATCTACGATGAGGGCGACGTTGGACCCTTTCTGGCGGCCTTCACGCTGATCTTTGTCTTGGGGCTGCTGATCCTGCTGCCGGTGGTGCGCTCCCAGGAGGTGTTGCGAGTGCGCGATGGTTTTCTCGTCGTGGTGCTGCTCTGGACCATGCTCGGGCTGGCCGGCGCCCTGCCTTTCTGGCTGGCGCCCAATCCGGCCCTCTCGGCCACGGATGCGGTGTTCGAATCCATCTCGGGTCTGACCACGACCGGGGCTACGGTCATCATCGGGTTAGATGGCCTCCCCAAATCGATCCTCTTCTATCGCCAACAGCTCCAGTGGCTCGGCGGCATGGGCATCATCGTGCTGGCAGTGGCGGTGCTACCGATGCTCGGGGTCGGCGGGATGCAGCTCTTTCGCGCCGAGATGCCGGGCCCGATGAAGGAGTCCAAGCTCACACCGCGTATCACCGAGACCGCCAAGGCGCTCTGGTATGTCTATCTGTGGATGACGCTCCTCTGTGCACTCGCCTACTGGTGGGCCGGGATGACGGCCTTCGATGCCATCGGACATGCCTTCGCGACCGTGGCCATCGGCGGCTTCTCGACCCACGATCTAAGCATCGGTTATTTCGACAATACCGCCATCGAGCTGATCGCCGTGGCCTTCATGACCCTGGCCGGGATGAGCTTTACCCTGCACTTCATGGTGTGGCGGCGCCAGGATCCGCGTCTGTATTTTGAGGACAGTGAATTCAGGCTCTATCTGTTGGTGCTCCTGACAGTCATCGCTATCACGACCCTGGCCCTCTATGAGGGCCGGGTCTATGCGACCTGGTGGGAGGCGTTCACCAAGGGCCTGTTCCAGGCGGTCTCGATCACCACGACCACCGGCTTTGCGACCGCCGAGTTCTATACCTGGCCGCCCTTTCTTCAGATCCTGCTGCTGTTGGCCAGCTTCATCGGCGGCTGCGCGGGCTCGACCGGCGGCGGAATCAAGGTCATCCGCTTCCTCTTGCTCATCAAGCAGGGCGTGCGCGAGATCGGGCGTCTGATCCATCCCAATGCCCAGATCCCGGTGCGAATCGGCGGTAAGACCGTCAATCATCGCGTAGTCGATGCGGTTTGGGGCTTCTTCTCGCTCTATGTGGCGAGTTTCATCCTCATGTATCTGCTACTCGCCGCCACCGGGCTGGACCTGGTGACGGCCTTTTCGGCGGTCGCGGCCTGTATCAACAACCTGGGACCGGGGCTGGCCACGGTCGGCCCAAATTATGCCGATCTCAACGATACGGCCAAGTGGATCCTCTGTGTGGCCATGCTGCTCGGACGGTTGGAGATCTTCACCGTGCTGGTGCTGCTGTCACCGACGTTCTGGCAGCGTTGAGCATTTGTCCACCAACGATCGGCTCGATCTCATCGACCTCAAGACAAATCGGTGAAGCTGGCCATGACCAGCCTACGCCCGAACGTATCACCATCGAACCTGGAAAATGCGGTGGCAGACCGGTCCATCAGACTTACTCATTCATCCTCGAGCATCCACAAAGCTGACCTCCTGTTTCACAGAGGCTGGTTTCACGCACGTCTTTTGATGCCTGGGTCAAGCGCTGTAGGAATCTCTGCCCTTCAGGCCAGGGAGGATGTCAAAGTCTGGCTTGACTGAAAATGAAATCAACCAGTGCATCGATCTCGGTCAATGGCAGGACGGGCGGATGAGGGAAGACGGGCGGCGGATCATCGGTCGCGAGGGCGATGATCTCGGGATCGTCCGGATAGAACGGCGCCTGACCCAACGCGGCGCGATAGACCTCGATCTTGGGATAGTGGGCGTGCTTGAAGCCCTCGACCAGAACCAGATCGAGCCGGTCGCGCTCAAAGCGTGCCAGCATTGCCTCTAGATCCGGGTCCTCACCCGTGCGGTCGTTCTCCATCTGCAAGGCCCAGCGCTCGCGTGAGGCGAGCAGGGTCTGGTCGGCCCCGGCGGCGCGGATCTCGTAGCTGTCCTTGCCGGGACGATCCAGATCGAAGCTGTGGTGGGCGTGCTTGAGATAGCCGACGCGCAGCCCGCGCGACTGAAGTGCCGCGGTAAGACGTCGCAACAGCGTCGTCTTGCCGCTGCCGCTGGGCGCGACGAAGCCGACGACGGGGAGAGCGCGTCTGTCCGGGACCAGGGTTCTGGGGTCGGCGGACGGTTTTATTCGTAGGTTCGCCGGGTGTGCCTGATCGACATAGCGATCGCGCGCCGCCTTGGCGCGGGCGAAGATTTCGAACAGATGTTCGCCGTCGGCGCGGCGGATGCTCTCGGCCAGATCGGTCATCTCGACGCTGAACCGGGCCAGCATCGCGCTCAGTGCCTCGCGGTTGGCCAGACAGATGTCGCGCCACATGACCGGATTGCTGGAGGCGATGCGGGTGAAGTCACGGAAGCCACCGGCGGCATAGCGAAAGATCTCGTCGTTTTCGTGCATCCGCGCCAGTGAATCGACCAGTCCGAAGGCGAGCATGTGCGGCAGATGACTGGTCGCGGCCAACACCTCGTCGTGATGGGCAACCGACATCGTCGCGACCTCAGCCCCGCATGCCTCCCACATGGCGGTTACCTGGACCACGGCCTCAGGGTCGGTCTCAGGCAAAGGCGTCAGGATCACACGCCGTTGCCGGTAAAGCTCGGCAAACGAGGCCTCCACCCCACTGTGTTCGGTGCCGGCGATCGGATGCCCGGGTACCAGACGCGGTGGCACGGCGCCAAAGACCGCACGCGCGTCCTCGACCACACTGCACTTGACGCTGCCTCCATCGGTGATGATGGCCTCAGGGCGCACCTGGTCGCGGATGGCCGCCAGCACCCCGCGCATGGCCCCAAGCGGCACCGCCAGGAACACCATGTCCGCCTCGTGCACCGCTTCGGCCGGGTTCTGGGTGATACGGTCGACCACGCCCAGTTCGAGCGCGCGCTCAAGATTGGCAAGCGAGCGCCCGCAGCCGATGATCTCACTAACGGCGCCGGCGGCCCGCAGCGCGCGCGCCAAGGAACCGCCGATCAATCCGACTCCGATGATCGCAAGCCGCTCGATCATGACGCCAGCACGTCCTCGAAGGCGGCGATGAAGCGCGCGTTCTCCGACTCCAGCCCGATGCTGATGCGCAGATGGTTTGGCATCCCGTAGTTGCCAAGCGGGCGCACGATGACACCCCGCTTGAGCAGGGCCTCGTTGATGGGCGTAGCCGGGCGTCCACAGTCGACAGTGACGAAGTTGCCCACCGATGGGATGTAGGCGAGCCCGAGCCGCTCAAAGGCCGTGGTCAGTTGCTTCATCCCGGCACGGTTGAGTTCGACCGAGGCGCGTATGTGCTCAGGGTCGTTGATCGCCGCGATCGCGGCGGCCTGGGCCAGGGCATTGACGTTGAACGGCTGGCGCACCCGATTGAGCAGCTCGGCGATCCGCGGATCGCTGAGCGCATAGCCCACGCGCAGCGCCGCCAGACCATAGGCCTTGGAGAAGGTGCGGGTAACGATCAGGTTGGGGAAGGTCTCGATCCAGTGGGTCGCGTCCGGGAAATCCGGCTCGGAAACATACTCGGTATAGGCCTCGTCGACCACGACGAGGCAGGTCTTGGGCAGTGCACCGATGAAGGACTTGAGCGGCGCGGCGGCCAGCCAGGTCCCGGTCGGATTGTTGGGGTTGGCGATCCAGACCACCCGCGTCCGGTCGGTGACCAGCCGCGCCATGGCCTCCAGGTCATGGCCATAGTCGCGGGCCCGCGCCACACGCGCCTTGGCCCCGACCGACTGGGTCGCGATCGAATAGACGGCGAAGGCATACTCAGAAAACACGGACTCGGCGCCGGGTTGCAGGAAGACACGCGCGATCAGATCCAGCACATCGTTGGATCCGTTGCCGATCGTCACGGCGGCGGGCGAGAGCCCATGATGCTCGGCCAGGGCGCGGCGCAGCGCAAATCCGCCGCCATCTGGATAGCGACCCAGCTCAGCGAGTGCGGTCTCGATCGCCGCACGCGCACGCACGCCCGGACCCAATGGATTTTCGTTCGAGGCCAGCTTGATCGAGTCGCTGATACCCAGTTCGCGTTCCAGCTCTGAGATGGGTTTGCCGGGCACATAGGGCGTGAGTCCGGCGATCCAGGGGGCTGCCAGTGACTGGAAGGGGTTGTCGGCTTGATGCATGACGGATATCCAAAAAATTACGTTCAATTGGGATCGTGCGCCTTCAGAGCACCGCAACCGGGTAGGAGCCCAGCACCTTGAACAGCAGGGCCTCCTGTTCAAGGATCTGCAGGGCGGCGGCGACCTCGGGATCCTGGCGATGGCCGAGGATATCGATGAAAAAGACATAGTCCCAGAGGCCGCGACGCGAGGGGCGGGACTCGATGCGGCTCATGCTGATGCCGTGCTTGGACAGTGGCGCGAGCAGGTGATATAGACCACCTGCCTGATTCTTGCACGAGAGCAGCAGGCTGGTTTTGTCTTGACCGCTCGGCGGCGCGTCCTGCTGGCCGATGACCAAAAAGCGTGTGGTGTTGCTCGGCTCATCCTCGATACGCTCGGCCAGTACCCCGAGTTTGTAGATCTCGGCGGCCTGGAGACCCGCGACGGCCGCGGCCTCTGGATCCCCGGCCACCAGACGCGCCGCCTCGGCATTGCTGCCGACTGGCAGCCGCTCGGCGCTCGGTAGATGGCGGTCGAGCCATTCGCGGCACTGGGCCAACGACTGCTGATGCGAATACACCCGCCGGATGCTCGCCAGATCCGGCGCCTTGCTCAACAGGTGCTGATGGACGCGCAGACAGACCTCGCCCGTGATCATCAGCGGTGAGCTCATGAACAGATCGAGCGTGTGACTGACCACGCCCTCGGTCGAGTTCTCGACCGGCACCACCCCAAAGTCGCAGGCGCCGGCCTCGACCTCACGAAAGATCTCGTCGAGGGTGGCCATGGCCTGGGTCACCACCGAATGGCCGAAATGCTTGATCGCCGCCGCCTGGGTGAAGGTGCCCTCGGGCCCCAAAAAGGCGGCCTTGAGCGGACGCTCAAGGGCCAGACAGGCCGACATGATCTCACGGAACAGACGCGCGACCTCCTCGCCATCGAGTGGTCCCGGATTGGCCTCCTTGATCCGGCGCAGGACGGCGACCTCGCGCTCGGGGCGATAGAATTGCACCGATCCACCCCGCGCCTCGGTCTTGATGCGCGCGACCTGCTGGGCACAGCGGGCGCGCTCGCTGATCAGCCGCAGGATCTCCAGATCGATGGCGTCGATGCGGTCGCGCACCGCCGCCAGCGCCTGGTGTTCCTGATTGGCGCTCTCGCTCATGTCGTCTTCCGCCCTCGCCGACTCAAGCGTCGAGCTGGCGCACCGAAAGCACGCCATCGATGGCCTGGATCTGGGCAAGCGTTGCCTCGGGACAAGGCTGATCGACATCGATCAGGGTCACGGCGATGTCGCCGCGCGAGCGATTGAGCATATCGACGATATTCAAACCGGCGGCCGCCAGATCGGTCGAGATCTGTCCCACCATATTGGGCACATTGCTGTTGACGATGGTCAGTCGATAACCCTCGGTGCGCGCGAGGATGATGTCCGGGAAATTGACCGAGTTGGTGATGTTGCCGTCCTCCAGATAGTCACGGATCTGATCGGCCACCATGATCGCACAGTTGTCCTCGGCCTCCTTGGTCGAGGCACCGAGATGCGGCAGGGCGATGACCCGCGGATGGCCCTTGAGCCTGTTGTTCGGGAAATCGCAGCAATAGGCATAGAGGTGGCCTGCATCGAGCGCCGCGATCACCGCCTCGTCGTCGAGGATACCCTGACGCGAGAAGTTCAGCAGCACCGCACCCTTGGGTAGGACCCGAATCCGCTCGGCGTTGATCATGTTCCGCGTCTGATCGGTGAGTGGGACATGGAAGGTCACGAAGTCCGAGCGCGCGAGCAGGTCGTCGAGGCTGAGTGCCTGCTTGACGTCGCTCGCCAACTGCCAGGCGCGCTGCACGGTGATGGTCGGGTCATAGCCGATGACCTGCATCCCGAGCGCACGCGCGGCATTGGCGACCCGGACACCGATCGCCCCCAGACCCACGACCCCAAGGGTGCGCCCCGGCAGCTCAAAGCCGACGAAACGCTTCTTGCCGGCCTCGACCGCCTCATGGATGGCGGCATCGTCGCCCTGAAGCTCGCAGGCGAACCGCCAGGCCTGGGCGATGTTGCGCGCCGCCATCAGCATCGCGGCGAGCACCAGCTCCTTGACCGCGTTGGCATTGGCGCCCGGGGCGTTGAAGACGACCACGCCGCGTCTGGTCATCTCGGCCACGGGCACATTGTTGGTGCCCGCGCCGGCGCGCCCGATGGCCTTGACCGAGGCAGGGATCTCCATGTCGTGCATGTTGGCCGAACGTACCAGGATGGCATCGGGATTGGCGATCTCGGAGGCGATCTCGTAGCGCTCGCGCGGCAGGCGCTCCAGGCCGACCACCGAGATATTGTTGAGCGTCTGGATTTTGAACATGGGCGTCGATTCGGACCTCTAGGTGGTGAATGTGCAAGCGCCTCGGATCAGTCCCTGAAGCATGGCAAGGGATGAGGCGCGGCCTTGGCTTCGAACGTTCGGTTGCCCGCTCATGGCAGATGGCTAAGCGGCGTGCGCTACGTCGGTCTGTATCCCCAAACGACAATCACCTCATCGCGCCAGCGCCAACAACGCATCCAGATCCAGACAGCCCTCGATGTGATCGGCGAGGTCATCGAGCGCAGACTCGATCCGCGCCTCGAAGTCGAGGCGCGCGGCCTGGGCGCCGACCTGTTCGAGCCAGTGGGCGCGGAAGGCGTCGGCAGCGAAGATCCCGTGCAGATAGCCACCCATGACCCGCCCGTCGGCGCTGATCGCGCCTTCCGGACGCACCCTGCCCAAGCTGTCTTCCAGCATCAGCCAGGGGCGCTCCAACCCGGGCCCGGTGGTGCGCCCCATGTGCATCTCGTAGCCGCGGATCGGGCAGCCGCTGCGGCGGTCACGTCCGGCGATCTCGGTCAGACGCTTGTCTGGGCCGATCTCGGTCTCGAGATCGAGCAGACCCAGCCCCGGGGTCTCGCCCGGCGCGCCCTCGAGCCCGAGCGGATCGCGCACCACACGCCCGAGCATCTGATATCCACCGCACAATCCGACCACCCGCCCGCCGCGCCGGACATGGGCCAGGATGTCGATATCCCAGCCCTCGCGCCGCAACACCTCTAGATCGGCGCGCGTGGCCTTGGAACCGGGCAGGATGACGACGTCGGTCGTGGCCGGGAGCGCTTGCCCGGATTCAAGCCAACGCAGATTGACCGCCGGCTCGGCGGACAATGGGTCCATGTCGTCGAAATTGGCCACGCGCGACAGACGCGGGATGACCACATTGAGCGTACCGCCCGTGGTCGCGGCCGGGCGTGCGAGCGCCAGCGAGTCCTCGGCAGGCAGACGCGAGGCGCCCTCAAACCAACGCACCACACCCAGAAAGGGCCAGCCGGTGATCGCGGTGATGGTGTGACAGGCCGGCTCGAACAGCGAAAAATCGCCGCGGAATTTGTTGACGATGTAGCCAACGACCCGGTCGCGGTCGGCCTGATCGAGCAGCCGCCAGGTGCCGACCAGGGCGGCCATGGTCCCCCCCTTGTCTAGGTCGCCGACCACCACCACCGGTACCCCCGCGCGCTCAGCAAAGTGCATATTGGTGATGTCACAGTGCCGCAGATAGATCTCGGCGCCGCTGCCCGCGCCCTCGACCAGCACCAGATCGGCCTCGGCGCACAGACGCTCGAAGGAATCGAGCACGGCGGGCATCAGCCCCTGGCGCATCTCGTGATAGACCCGCGCCGGACAGTTGCCGAGCACGCGCCCGCGCAGCACCACCTGTGACCCGACGTTGGTCTGGGGCTTTAAGAGCACCGGGTTCATGTGGATCGAGGGCGGAACCCTGCAGGCACGGGCCTGGAGTGCCTGGGCGCGCCCGATCTCGCCGCGCGGCGGTTCGCCATCGGGCCCGGGCGGCAGGTCGCTGTCGGCGGTCACGGCGGCGTTGTTGCTCATGTTCTGGGCCTTGAACGGGCGCACACTCAGACCGCGCTTGGTGTAGGCACGGCAGAGTCCGGCGACGAGCAGGCTCTTGCCGACGTCGGAGGCCGTGCCCTGGATCATCAGGGCGCGCGCGCGGCGCGGTCCGTGGCGGCCGAGTGACGGGAGTTCGAGACGGATGCTAGGGGCTGAATCTGTCATGCAGGGGGTCTCAAAACGACACGACCCGCATCCGTCGCGCAAACGAATACGGGCCGTGGCAGTTTGGTAGCCTGATGGGCAGGATCGCTGGCCGCTTAAGGGTCAGGCGACCTCGGCCCGCTGGGTCTCGGTCGCACGACTGGCGCGGGCGACCGCTTCCATCTGCTCTTCGGTCATCTGCTCGGTTCCACCGCCACAGGCCTTGGCGCTGGCGCGGGCGACTGCGGCCATCTGTTCCTCGGTCATCTGCTCGGTTCCACCGCCACAGGCCTTGGGGCTGCCGCCGGCGCAGGCCTGGGGCGCGGCGCCCACGGCGCTGACTACAGCCTGACGCTTGGCAGGCGGGGCCTTCTTCCAGGCGTTATGATCGGGCACCATGATCGGCCCCTTGGTCTTGTCGTATTCGAAGCGGATGAACTTTTTAAACAGCGGTCCCCAATAGTTCTGCTGACCGAGTTGATAGAAACGGCGCTGGAAGGCACTCCGCAAGAAGGCCTTGATACAACCGATCAGATATTTGCGCCGGAAGGGGTCGCGTACCCAGGGGTACTGGAACAGCATCCGCCTCATATAGAAGCGCCGATAATTGGACATAACGCCGTCGAGTAGCTCGGCGCGGTCGATGTTGTCCGGCTTCATGATCGGCGAGACGAAGTTGTATTTGGAATAGTCGAATACCTCGACCCGATCGCCCAGCTCGGCGAACATGTCCGAGAACGGCCAAGGGGTGTACATCGACCAGTTGGCCATGTCGGCGCCCCAGTCCATGACGTACTGATAGGTCTCTTCGAGCGTCTCGCGGGTCTCGTTCTCGAGCCCCACGATGAACTGAGCCTCGGTGACGATGCCGTTTTTCTGCAACAACTGCACCGCGCGTCGGTTCTGCTCGATCGTGGTCTCCTTGACGAAGCGGTCGAGATTGAGCTGGGCCGCCGCCTCGGTACCGAGCGAGACATGGACCAGACCGGCCTTGCGATAGAAGGGCAATAGGTCCTCGTCGCGCATGACGTCGGTGACGCGGGTGTTGATGCCCCAGTGGATGCCGAGCTTGCGATCGATGAGCTCCTGACAGAACTCGACGAACATCTTCTTGTTGATCTGGGGTTCCTCGTCGGCCAGGATAAAGAAGCCGACGCCATGGACCTTCACCAGCTCCTCGATCTCATCGACCATGCGCTTGGGGTTGCGCACCCGATAGTCGCGCCAGAACTTCCACTGCGAACAGAAGCTACAGGTAAAGGGGCAGCCGCGCGCCATGTTTGGGGTCGCGACCGGTACGCCGAGTGGGATGTAGATGTATTTCTTCCAATCGAGGATGCTCCAGTCCGGCCAGATCGAATCGACGTCCTTGATCGAGGGCTCGGCCTCGGTGGCGACCACCTTGCCCGAGTCGTCGCGAAAGGCGATGCCACGGATCGATGCGCGCGCCTCGGGCCAGCGCCCCTCATCGATACAGCGCACCAGATTCAAGGTGACGGCCTCGCCCTCGCCGCGCACGATGGCGTCGATCCAGGGCGCCTCCTTGAGGACCTGCTCGTACATGAAGGTACCGTGGATACCCCCGAGCACGGTGATGGCGTTTGGATGCTCTTCCTTGGCGATCTGCAGTACCCGCTGGGCGGCATAGATCATGGGCGTCATCGCCGTGGTCGCGATGATGTCGGGTCGGTCGGCACGGATGGCCGCGCGCAGCTGGTCATCATCGAGCTTGTCCACCAGACCATCGATGAATCGATAATCTTGATAGCCACCCGACTTCAGATAGCCCGCGATATAGGCGACCCAGGCCGGCGACCAATTGCCGGCGATGTCGGCGGCACCGGCGCTATAGTTGGGGTGGATAAAGAGGATTCGCATCGTCAGCTCCGGGTTTTCTCATGAAGGGTCGGTCACAGACGCCTCATTTGAGGACGGCGGCTCGGCCAGGGATAATGGAGAATGCGTCGGTCGTGGCGGGTCCGGCAACCCTGGACCGAGAAGGGCCTTGGGATACCATCGCACCAGTGCTTGGGACCGAATAGGGCTCAAGTTGATAATGTTACCAACGACGCGCCAGAATCGCCATGCTGGACTTGGCCCACACCGACGCGATGCACACTGATCGCGCGCCCACGAATGCGCCCGCCGACGATTCCGTCCGGGCGCCCATCGCCATCGCCATCGCATGAAACACTTGTATCTGATCGGCATGGGCCCAGGCGGCCCGGAGTATCTCACGATCCAGGCCATCGAGACCCTCAAACGGGTCGATGTCTTCTTTATGCTGGAAAAAGAAGGGCGCGGCAAGGAGGAGCTGCTCGAGAGGCGCCATGCCATCCTGAGACGGTATCTTGGCGACTCCGGCTACCGGGTGGTCACCGCGACCAGCCCGGAACGGCGTACCCTGCCGGGGGGATATCAAGAGACGGTCCGCGCCTGGCATGCAACCAAGCGCCAGCTCTTCGCCCAGTTGATCGATACCGAACTTCAGGACGGCCAAAATGGCGCCCTACTCCTCTGGGGCGATCCCACACTCTATGACCAGACCCTCAGCCTCATCGCCGAGCTGGCTGCGGCATCTGCGGGCACACTCGAGTTCGAGGTCATCCCGGGCATCACCTCGGTGCAGATGCTGACTGCCAAGCACAAAATCCCGCTCAATCGGGTGGGCGAAAGCATCCTTATCACCACCGGACGTCATGTCGAGCATTGTGACCCGTCCGCGATCGACAATGCGATCGTCATGCTCGATTACAACGCCTCGTTTCGGCGTTTCACCGGGCAGGACATGGACATCTATTGGGGTGGCTATCTCGGTTGTCCGGACGAGGTCCTGGTCTCCGGTCCGGTCGATGAGGTGCTTGATGCGCTGCTGGAGACCAAGGCGCGCGTCCGCGAGGAGAAGGGCTGGCTGCTCGACATCTATCTCTTGCGCCGGCGCCGGGCTTCGGATGACTGAGTGGCTTGACCTCAGCGTGGCACGACCGAAAACAGAAAACGCCGTTTGATCATCCACCAGATCATCGCGATCGTACCGAGTTGGAGCAGGGTGTTGACCCAAAACGAATCAAGGTCAGACAGTGGGCTGTTGTACAGGATCAACAATGCATAGACGTGCAGGGTGAACACATAGAGCGAGTTCTGGCCCAAGGGGATCAATAGCCAGCCGAGCGCGCGCTCGATCGGACGCCAGTAGCGGCTCAGAAGATGGTAGGCAACGATGAATGCCGCCGCATTGTTAAGCACACGCCCCAACCCCAAGGTGGTCTTCAAAAACCAGGTCCGATACAGCGCTTCGAAGGTCCGCGCCTCGATGAACCCGAACTGACCCCAAGGCCAAAACACTGGGTGAGGGTTGTTGTTAGCGAGAAACAGAAAACCAGCCAGCAGGACAGGGCCTAGATAGACCAGCCAGCGGCTCGCCGGGCCGGCGAGAAACTCCAGGGTGCGGTCGCGGTGGTACCCGATCACGAGCCCGTTAAAAAACAACAGCTGCCAGGTCAGGGTCGGAAAGGCATATTCATAGCGCGCGCCGGTCAGGTTGATCGGGAAGACATGATTCAGGGCATAGCCGCCCCAGCTCAGGAGCAACACGGCCCAGACCAAACGTCGCCTAAGCAGATAGAGGGCGAGCGGGGCGCAGACCAGGAGCACTACGTACAGACCAATGACCTGGAACTGATGAGGGCCGATCCGAAGCAATAGGATCTGGATCCCATAGTCCAACCAGCCGGTCCCCGGGGCTGGGTAGAGTGGAAACGTCCGGCCCGCCCCTGGGTTGGTCCAGTGCGTCAGCTCGAATACATTGACACCCGGCACCCAGCCGAGCAGCGCGATGCTGGCGATCACGAATAGATTTAGCCGGTAGAGCTGCCAGGCGCGCCGCCACAGCAGACGACTCGTCTCTGCCAGCCCATAGGACTCCATCCGGCGCCGATAGACCATCCCGACCACGACCCCGGACAAAAAGACGAACCCCTCTGCGCTCGAAATGAACCCGAGCCGACCCCAGGCAAGAAGACTCAGGGCCGAGGGCAGCTCCAGATGCACGATGATCAGATAGACCATGATCAGCCCGCGCAACAGATCGATGCGCAGATCGCGCTCCCCGGCAGAGGTCGGATAGGCGAGACTCGAGTACGGCATAGCGGGTCTCTTACCGGCGAAACAGACACCGATAATTGTCCGCCGTCACCTCGGCCAGACGCTCGACCTCGAGGCCGCGTAGCTCGGCAAGACAGCCGGCGACATATCCGAGATAGAGGGGTGTATTGGACCTGCCGCGATGCGGCACCGGGGCCAGATAGGGTGCATCAGTCTCGATCAGCAACCGATCGAGGGGTACCCGGCGCGCCACCTCGCGCAACGGCTCAGCCTTCTTGAAGGTGAGAATCCCGGAGAACGAGAGATAGAGACCGAGATCCAACCCGGCGCGTGCCGTCTCCCAGTCCTCGGTGAAACAATGCAGCACCCCGCCGACCGCCGCGGCGCCTTCCTCGCGCAACAGACGCAGGGTGTCGGCGCGCGCCGCGCGGGTATGGATGATCAAGGGCTTGCCGCAGGCGCGCGCTGCGGCGATCTGGATGCGAAAGCGTCTCTGCTGGACCGAGGCGTCCCCGTCTCCGAGCCGATAATAGTCAAGCCCAGTCTCACCGATGGCGACCACGCGCGGATCAGCGGCGAGCGCGAGCAGACGCTCGAGGCTCGGCTCCTCCCCGCCGCTCTCATTGGGGTGAACACCGACTGCGACATCGATCTCCGGGTAGGGATCGACCAGATCACGCATCGCTGGATAGGAATCGAGATCGATCCCGACACAGAGCATCCGCGCGATGCCTGACTCGGAACACGCGCGGATCAGAGCGGCAAAGTCCTGGTCATAGGGCCCGAGGTCCACCCGGTCGAGGTGGCAGTGCGAATCGATCAATCTGTTCATTGAAGCGAGAGATTCCTTAAAAAGAGCGCCCATGTCGGCAATGGAGCGGGCCCGTGCCGATTCGCCATCCTGCCGCGCAGGTTCAAGTCCTCGATCACCCGGGGGCAAAACCGCCGGGCGAGGTCGGTTGTGAACCTGTGCAGCGCATCCTGCCGGATGTTGGCGATGCGGGCATGGGGCCTTGCCCGCTTCGCGCGGGCCTTGGCACGGCGGGCCAGGCCCCTTGGCGTGCGCGATAGACGTCGTGACACGCGCTCGAGACCGGCAAGTGCGCAAAAAGGCAATTTCAATGGGGGCTATGCAAGCCCTTTCCGCCCAGAGGGGGAGGCGGGTTACTCGGGATACAGACCAGGCCCTGGGGATCGGTCGCGCAGCGACCAGCGACCTCACCGCGCGGTGTCTGAATCAGGCAGGCCGAACCTGAGGTCAGACCCAGACAGGCCACGAAGGCCTCGTGCGGTGGACGCGGCGGGCGTTCGGACTTACCCAGTGCGGATGGCGGCGGGGTGTCGCTGCTGAACGCCGTTCCACCCGGCTCGCTGGGCGACGAGCGTCCGCCTGGAGGGGGGCGATCTGGGACACAGACCCAGTCGCGACCCCGCTCCTGGCAGGTCCCCGTGATTGCATGGAGGCCGTCCTCGAAATAGCAGGTGGCTGAGGCGGCCTTGTAGAGACAGGCGTCGATGGCCGCGCGTGGCGGACCCGGCGGGGGTGCCGTGTCAGGCGGTCGCGGTAAATCCTCTGCACAACCCTGACCACAGACCACTAACCCCAGCACGCCAGCGAAAGCCACATGCCTGCGTCTGATCCAGTCCTGCTTTACCATCATCATATCTCAAGCCTCGACTGAGTCCTGACGGACCCGATAAGGATTGAGCGGCCCCGGGGCATACTCGTCCGGTTCGAACGGGATATAGGAACGCGCATGGAACTGATGGCAGACCTCGTCGGCGAAGAAGGCCCCGGTGCGGGTCAGACCGGCAAAGCGACCCTTGTCCTCGACCAGCCCCTCAGCGACGAGCTGGTCCCAGAGCTCGGGAAAGGCGTCTTCGAACGCGATCCCGGTCAGTTCAAGGTAGCGCGCCTTGTCGATGTCACGGTTTTTGAGTGGGAGCACTGCCGCCCAACGTTTTTGATCATCGAGGCCGCGTTTGAGACCGCGATTGACTGGCAGTCGGCCCGACTCGATCCGCCGATAATAGTCCTCGAAACTCTGGGTATTGAGCAGGAAGCGATCGCGCAGACTGCTGAAGGCGGTCAGGCCAAAGCCAACCTGATCATAGAGCTCACAACACTGATTGTGCGCATAGTGTGAGTATTTAGACGGGTCCTTGGAGAAGACCCGGCGCAGATTCTCGGTGTAGCCGTGTTCGGCCAGGATCTCGATCGCGGCCTCCTTCATGCGGATCGCCTCCTCGAACGCCGGCAGCTCCTGCGGACGGAGGCGGACGATTTTATCGATCGGGCCCTGGGCATCGCCATAGGCCTCGATCTTGAGCCGATAGAGCTGGATCTCATCCACCCCCAGGCGCGCCGCCTGGTCGATCATGCGCACCCAGCCGGCGAGCGTCTGGCCCGGATAGCCGAAGATGAACTCGATGTTGAGCTGGAAGCCATCGGCCTGGCAGGCCTCGATCGAGGCGAGCGCGGTTGCAACGTCGTGCGGACGGTGCATCTTGCGCAAGATCGCATCGTCGAGCGACTGCACACCGATGGTGAGCCGGTCGACACCATGCTCACGCAGGATGCGCCGGCGCTCGGCACCGTATCGGTCGGTCAGGGTGCCGGGATCGACGTCGAAGTTGAACTGGGTGACGTGCGAACAATCGACCCGCTCCTTGAAGCCGGTCAGCATCCGGTCGAGCTGTGCCGGGGTGAGTAGGGTCGGGGTGCCACCCCCGACCAGGATCGAGCGCGCCTGGAACCGCTCGATCCCAAGCCGCCGACGAAACAGGTCCATCTCGCGTTCGAGTGCGTCCAGATAGCGTTCGGTCTCGGGATGGGTTTTATCGCCGAACCTCCCGAACTTCACCGGATAGTGACAGAACAGACAGCGCTGCTCGCAGAACGGCAGGTGTAGATAGACATCGAACCGCCCATCGGGCGGAAGCACATAGTCGTCGAGCAGCGCCTCCTCGGTGGTCTCCGGATACATGGTGATCGGCGGATAATGGACCGAGGGGAAGAAATCGCCCGAGCGGACGATCAGCCCCAACTCGCGAAAGCGCGTGAAATCGCGGACCCGCGCCTCCAGGCGCTCGCGATGCGTGGCGATCCAGGTCTCTTCACTCTTGATGCTCATGTCATTCATCGCGCTCACCTCGATTCAAGTGGGGACGACCAGGCCTGCCCGGGCGGCGATGGCGCGCAGATGGTCGTCATTGGGGCGGTAGCGGGTCTCGTCATAGATCGGGAACAAATGTTGGAGCGACTGTGGCGTGCCATCGTGGACGGTGAGGGTGTTGGCACCGGCCATGAGCCCCAGATACTGACCATCGACCTTGAGTTTCTCAAGGGAGCTCGTGGTCGGCATGAGCGCATTCGGATTCAGGAGGCGCAGCAGGGCCATGAAGTTGAGCGTCGTCTCGACATCACCGGGCGGCTCGTGCGCATAGACGGTCCCATGACCCGGGATGAAGACCGAGGCGCTAACCATGTCCAGATCCAACTCGGTCAAGAAACGCAGATCGGCGACCAGGTCGTCTTCGGTTTGACCCGGTAGGCCAACGATGACGCCGCTGCCGACCATGAAACCCAGCTCGATCAGGTCGTCGAGACAGCGGCGCCGTTCACTCCAGGTGTCGTGCGGCTTGACGGTCTCATAGAGCGCGGGATTCGAGGTCTCGATCTTGAGCAGATAGCGATCGACACCGGCCTCGCGCATCTCCCGATATTGCTCACGGCTGAGATTGCCGATACAGCCGATCAGATGGATATCGGGCAGGCGATCCTTGATCCGGGCACAGGCACGGATGACGTTTGCGACGAAACGCCGGTCTTTGTTCTCGCCCGATTGCAAGAGCAGCACGCGCCGACCGCGCTCGCGATAGAGAAAGGCGGCGATCTCGACCAGGTCCTCGCTCGGGATGACATATTTTGGGGTGTCTTCACAACCGATGTTGCAATAGTTGCAACGCTGCTTGCAGATATTGGAGATCTCGATGACGCTGCGCACCTCGGCACGCCGGTCGGGAAACCCTTTGAGCCGCACCTCGCGGGCAATCTCAAACAGCGCCTCCTGCGTCTGACCACGTGCGTTCAGGGCGATCTTGACCGACTCGGCGAACGCCTCGCCGGCCTGGATCCGCGCGCAAAGCTCGCGGGCCTGGATGGACTCGACTGTCTTCATACGACGCAACACCTCGCTGGATGCGCACTAACCGAAAAACGTCCTGGCCGAGAGGATGGCGACACCCAAGACCCCAACTAGGCTCCCGATTAAGCGCTGGATGCTCGGTCTATCGCGATAGAACAGGACCATGATCAAGAGCACAAATAGCGGCTCGGTCGACAGCAATGTGTTGGCGATCGCCAGGGGTGTCAGCTTCATCGCCAGCAACGACAGGAAAAATCCGCCCAGGGTCACCAGTGTGGCGATCAGACAGAAGCGAAGCGCCAGACGCCAGTCGGCTAAGATCGGGGTCAACCAGTTACCACCGCGCCCGAGATAAAACAGGGGGGCGAACAGGAACAGAGACAAGACCCCACCTGCGATCCGCAGCCAGGTCGCGACGAGCGCATCGGACGTCTCCAACGCACCCTTGGCCAGGGTGACAGAGACGGCCATGGAGAGCACGGAGCCCAGACCGAACAACACGCCGCGCCGGGTCGCCCGCCCCTCGGTCCTTTCTGCCTCGCCCTCGGACGCCATCAGCACCACGGCCACGCCGAGGATCACCAACCCGACACCCAACCATTGTAGCCAAACCAATGACTCACCTAGAAAGACCACCGCCAGGGCGATGGTGACCACCTGACCCAGCAGCATGAGCTGCACGACCGTATGTGACGACAGCTCGCGCAAGGCCTTGAAGAAGAGGGTGTCGGCAACCCCGATCCCCAACACGCCGCTGAGGAAAAGCAGGGTGGCTGCCGTCCAGTTCGGGCCCAGGGGGCGGATCACGAGGATCAGCAAACCAAGCACAACCAATCCAAAAACGCCCTTGGCGAAGGCCAGCGCCGTAGCCGGCAGCCGCTCGGCAAAGGGTTTGAGCAGGATCGCGCCGACCGCCCAGGTCGCTGTCGAACCGAGCGCGGCAAGGATGCCGATCAGCTCTAGCGCCACGCCTGCACCACAACGATCCGGAAGCTGTAAGTCCAGCTAAGCCTTACTGTAGTCAAATCCAATTCAGGGATTCCATCACGGATTTTGACGTTTTCGGCGCCCATCCTAGGGCCCTGGAGCCAGGCGCTGGCGCAGCTCGTTCACGATCGAACCCACGGACTGGGTGATCGGCTCACCCATCTCGTTGGGCTCAACGATGAGCCGATCGGGCTGAGCGCTCAGTGCGTCGAGGATGGCCGAGGCCTCGGCCGTGCGCCCATCCTGGATGTATTGGCGGGCCAGATAGGTCTGGAGCGTTGGAATGGCGTCGATCCCCTGTTCGGTCACGACCTCGCTATAGGGCGAGGTACTGATGAGCGATTCATAGTACATCTCGACACTCTGGGTATTGCGGTTTCTAGCCGCATCAAGCGCCTGCTCGGCGACCGCCACGCTCGTGGCCCAGGACTCAGGATACTGGCTCATAAGACTGCTGAGCGCGGCCTCGCGCTCGGAGCGCTCAGCCTGGGTCTCATTGCCGCGCCTAGGACGGGCCTTTTGGCTAAGTTCGGTAATACGTTCGAAGTCGCTCGGTCCATAGGTCTCCAGATCACGCTGGCGCATCTGTTTGGCGCGCTCGCTAAGGCGCTGACGGTTCTCCTCGAAGCGCGCGCGCGTGGCGTACTGCTCGCTGATGGTCGCCAGCAAAGGCTCACCGCCAGGCGAGCTACTCAGGAATGGAGCCGCTGTTTCGAGCCCTGAAGCCCGCATGACGCGCGTGATTTGGGCAAGCTGGCGCTCCAATCCCTCGATGCGTCGCGCCTGTTCCTCGAGTGCGCGTTGAGTGCCCTGATCGACGGAGGTCCCGGAAGTGGCCATGGCGATCTTCTCGGTGGGCGCCATCTGGGGCGATCCGATCGGTTGGGCGCCGGTTACCTCAACGGAGGCGGTGCGTTCATGGATCGAGGACAGTTGCAATCCAATCGCCATGAGCGACAGGACCAGGGCACTCGCGCTCAGAATCAGTATCGATCGCTGGGAATTCATGATGGTTGAACCCTTCAATTATTCATCCGGCCCAAATCCCTTCCTTGGTCTTTTGGGGCAACGCCTAAGGCCGGTCCAGACCCGACCCTGGCTTAAGCGGTTTAATGGCCGCACCGGGGCATCCAGGCCCCGAGTGAACCCGGCCTGTTGAAGGGCCGGGTCAATAGAGGTGAAAACCCTGTATAGTCCGAGGACGCCGGGCACTCAGTGCGAGAACACCATGAGATAGCGCTGTGGAATCACAAGTTCACTGGATTCGAGTTTGAAACCATAGGCCTGCAACTGTGAGGCAATCAGTTCCTGGCGGATATAGGGGCCATGATAGGGCAATAGACCGGCCTGAACCGGCCCATTGTCTACGACCACCAAACGCCCATCGGGTTTCAGTGCCTTGTGGATGCTGGCGATCATGCCCTCACGCTCGGCCTGGGAAGAGACACCATAGAGGATGTGATAGAGCGAGCACATGAAGACCAG
Source organism: Thermochromatium tepidum ATCC 43061 (assembly GCF_009664085.1). Lineage (NCBI taxonomy): Bacteria > Pseudomonadati > Pseudomonadota > Gammaproteobacteria > Chromatiales > Chromatiaceae > Thermochromatium > Thermochromatium tepidum. Next base: position 1,706,256 of record NZ_CP039268.1, read on the forward strand.
GTCGGCGGTGCCGGGCTCCGGGATCTCAAAGCCATCGACGGAAGAAACCGCGCCCTTAAGCTGCTTCAGCCCCCATTTGTTCGCCAAACCGTTAAGATAATCGATGTGTGACTCCTTGGTATCAAAGGCCAACACCTGGCCGGTCGGTCCAACACGCTCGGCGAACTTGAAGCTATAGAAACCCGGACCACTTCCGATGTCGACCACACGGTCACCGGCCTTGAGCGGCAGGCGCTCCATGATCTTCGGCGACTGTTCCCAGGTATCTCGGCGCGGGTTGTTGAAGAGGATGAAGTCCTCGAGCGCCTGACGGCGGATGATCCCGATCTCGCGCGCCTTTTCGTCGGTGGCGTCTTCGGTTGGAATCGCGGTCGTCTTCAGGTCCAGCTTGTATTTTCGAGCGACATAGAGCTTGAGATCGGCGTAGTCGTCCCGTGCCAGATAGGCGATGAACTCGGCTGCGAGCGGATCCCGGGTCAGTTCGCGTCGCTCGTCCTCGGTCGCAACCAGATACTGGGCGATCCATTGCAGCGCCGTGTATTCACCGCCGAAGTTTTCCTTTGGGATGAGGGTGTCGTAGATCCGGATCGCCTGGCGCGCCGCGTCCCTATCTTTCTCAGAGAGGGCCTTGAGCATCAGCCGTCCGGCGGCGATCCCGGACGGCGTGATGTCGAAGGAATCGAGACTTCCGATGTGGATCACCGAATTCGCATCCGTCACCCGAATCACATCCTGCCCAGGCATCCGGTCATAGACAGGCGGTTTGGGCGGCTGGGACATGCTCTTGCGCAGCACCAGAATGTAGCGATAGGGCGACAGATCCTCATTTAAGACCAGTTCGAAGCCATAGTGATAGAGCTGGGCCTGGACGAACTCGCGATCGACATAGGCATTGTGCAGCGAGCGGCCTTCGTCGTCGCGGTTGTCGAGCACGACCAGATAGCCGCCCGGGCGCAATGTCCGGTGCAGGGTCTCCATGAAGGCGTCGCGTTCGCTTGGCTGGCTCCAGGCATAGAGCACATGATAGAGCGAGGCGATGAAGACGAGATCGGTCGGCTCACGTACCACGATGTCGTTGGGCTTGGAGAGCACGGGTCGCACACCGGCGATGCCATAGCGATCGACGAAGGTCTTGAGCTGCTCGACATAGGTCTCCTCGGTATCAGCGGCATAGACGATCGCCTCCGGTCCCAGGGCCTCGGCGATCCGGGACGAGAAATAGCCGAAACCCGCGCCCAGGTCGATCACTCGCCTCACCTCGGGCTTAAGGCCGGCGAGGATCTCGACCACCCGTTCGGTCGCATCCCAGTGTGAGCGCATCGGGTTGTTGAACAAGAGCAGGTCTTCGAGAAAGGTGAGGCGATCCAGATGCGTCTCGGGGTCGCTCGGGGTGTAGTCGGCCACGCGATACTTGCGCTGGAGATATTCCTTGAGAGGCTTGGCCTCCTCACGGAGGAAGAAATCGAAATACGCCTGCTCCAGCTTGGACTCGGGACGGGCGGCCTCCAGACCGAGTTCGTTGGCTCGCAACCAGGCCCGCGCCAGCCAGATCAGGGCCGAGCTGTTCCCACCCAGAACCTCCTCGGATTGATGCGCCTTCAGATGTTCGATCGCTTGGTTGACTTGGGTCGGATCCTTGGTCATGAGTCCATCGAACAACCGCTGGGCAGAGACGCGGGCGGTCTCGGTGACCGGATTGGGGATGGCACCGACGCGCACCATAGAACGCTTGCCCGGCAGCGGTACCTCGAGGGTTGGTTCGGCAGCCAGCTGAGAATGAGCCACCAGCGTGATCATTAGCAATGACACCAGCACCAAAGACCGCATGACACATGACCCTCGCGGTGGAAAGGTTGACCAAGACAGGCCCCTCAGCGCCCCAGATCGCCCCGGGCGCCTTGGAAGTAATAACTGAGCTTGTCCGAAAGATTGAGATATTCGATCTGCTTTTCGGTCAGCTCGGAGCGATGCAGGCTCTCGCGAATTCCGATCCCCTCCTCGGTCAGATCCAACACCAGGGCCTCCTCGGCAGGGATCTCTTCGGAATAGACCAGCACATTGGGCTTGAGCAGGTCGTCAGCATTGATCGAGATGACCACGGCGATACGCGCGTCGTTCAGTCGCACCACGGTCCCAGGCGGATAGACGCCCAGGTTGGTGATGAAGGTCGTCAAGACCTTGGGATCGTAGCACTGACGTTCCTTGGAATACATGCGCGAGACGGCCTGATGCGGCGAGAGCGCACGTTCGCCGCCAAAGCCATTGCAGAGATTGTCGTAGCGGTTGACCACGGTCAGGATGCGCGTGAGCAGGCCGATGTCGTTGGCCCGCAGTCCTCCGGGATAACCGCTACCGTCCAGATGCTCATGATGTTTGGCGATGATCTCGATGACACCGACTGGAAGCGTGCCGATCTGGCGCGCGATCTCGGCACCATAGCGCGGATGCTGTTCATAGAAACGCCGCTCGGGTTCGGTGAGCGGGCCTTTTTTCATGAGGATCTGGGTCGGAATCTTTAAGTGACCCAGGTCATGAAAGAGTGCGCCCTGGCCGAGTAGGCGCAGCTGCACCTCGTCGAGCCCCAGCTTGCGTCCAAGCACCAGGGCCAGGGCCGAGACATTAATGGCATGGTGGTAGCTGTTCTCGTCCTGGTGCTTGAGATTGACCAGTTGCACAGTCGTCTCGGCATCCTCGATCAGTTCACCCACCATCCCATCGACCAGTTCATGGGCCTCCTCGGCGGCCTGGGCCGGCGCGGAACGCAGATGTGACATCAGCTTACGCGCCAGACTCACCTTCTGCATATAGCACTTGGCGCACTGATTCAGGCGTGAGCGGCGCTGCTTGAGGCGACGGATGCGTTCATTCTTCTCGGCCCAGAGTGTCGAACCGGGATCCTCGTCGGCCTCGGACGTCTCGGTCGCTTCAAGTGTCACAGTCTCGCCGAGTTCATCCTCGGAGAAGATATCGCTGCGATCCAGGTCGACCCTGACCTGATCGATATCGAGTTGGCGCAGGATGCGCAGCTGACGCTGATTGCGAATCTTAAAGCTGTTCGTCAAAAACGGATGGCTCATCCAGGGCAGATCGAGCATCACGAACAGCCCAATGCGTAGCTGGTGCTTGTCAAGCGTCTTTTCTTTCACGGATCAAACAGCATCCTGCCTGATAGGCGTGGATTGCGTGGGTTGTATGCGTGCCTCGGTTTCGCGATCCCGTCCGGGCGATCGGAGGAAGGTGGTTGGGGCGATTTTATAACGGCTCCATCCCTCCCTACCCTATCTCGTCCCATCACGCACGGCTTGATTCCGCGCGCGCCCGCTTGTAGCTTGCATCATCAAGCCGCATCCGGCATGACATGTCTCTTCAGGATCGAACCCCAGTGACCGACTACAAGCCCACACTCAATCTCCCCCAGACCGATTTTGCCATGAAGGCCAACCTTGCCCAGCGCGAACCCGAGATGCTCAGGCGCTGGGAGGCGCTCGACGTCTATGGCCGGATCCGCGCCGCGCGCGCCGGCGCACCGACCTTCATCCTGCACGACGGCCCACCCTATGCCAACGGCGAGATCCACATCGGTCACGCGGTCAACAAGGTCTTGAAGGACATCATCGTCAAGTCGCGCACCCTCGATGGTTTCGATGCCCCTTATGTACCGGGCTGGGACTGTCATGGCCTGCCGATCGAGTTGCAGGTCGAGAAGACACACGGCAAGCCCGGCCACAGGATCAGCGCCGCTGAGTTTCGGGTCGCCTGTCGCGACTATGCGGCCAAGCAGGTCGACAAGCAGCGCGCCGACTTCAAGCGCCTCGGCGTGCTCGCCGACTGGGGGCACCCCTATCTGACCATGGATTTCGGCTTCGAGGCCGAGATCATCCGCTCGCTCGGGCGCATCATCGCCAACGGGCACTTGCAGAAGGGTGAAAAGCCGGTGCACTGGTGCATCGACTGCGGTTCGGCGCTGGCCGAGGCCGAGGTCGAGTATGCCGACAAGTCATCAATCGCAATCGATGTGCGCTTTTCGGTGGTCGATCCGGCGCTCCTGGAACAGCGCTGTCATGGAAGTCCCACTGGCTGTGGGCAGGGGCCGGTCTCGGTCGTGATCTGGACCACCACGCCCTGGACATTGCCCGCCAACCAGGCGGTCGCGCTCAACCCGGAACTCGAATACGTGATCGTCGAGGCCGTCACCGAGCAGGGGCGCGAGCGGTTCCTGGTCGCCGAGGGGCTACTCAAGGACACCATGGACCGTTGGAGTGTCGAGGACTATCGGGTGGTCGGTTATGGGCGCGGCAGCGACTTCGAGGGGATCAGGCTGCGCCATCCCTTCTACGCGCGTGAGGTGCCGATCATCCTCGGCGAGCACGTGACCCTGGAGGCCGGGACCGGGGCGGTACACACCGCACCCGGTCATGGTCTGGAAGACTATCTCGTCGGACAACGCTATGGCCTGGCCGTCGACAATCCAGTCGGCGGCGACGGGCGTTTCCTACCCGGCACCCCGCTGTTTGCGGGTGAGAACGTGTTCCAGGCCAATGAGCACGTAGTCGAGGTGCTCAAGCAGCACGGGGCGCTGCTCTTGGAGACCCGCTTCACGCATAGCTACCCGCACTGCTGGCGCCACAAGACGCCGATCATCTTTCGCGCCACCCCGCAGTGGTTCATCAGTATGGACAAGCAGGGGTTGCGCGACACCGCCCTACGCGAGATCGAAAGGGTACGCTGGACGCCCGATTGGGGCCAGAGTCGCATCGAGGGCATGGTGCGCAACCGTCCCGACTGGTGCATCTCGCGCCAGCGCACCTGGGGAGTGCCGATCCCATTGTTCGTCCACAAGGAGACGGGTGAGCTGCACCCGCGCACCCTGGATCTGATCGAGCTGGTCGCCAAACGGGTCGAGAAGCACGGCATCGAGGCCTGGTTCGCGCTGGAGCCGGCCGATCTGCTCGCCGAGGAGGCCGCGCTCTACGACAAGGTGCATGACACACTCGACGTCTGGTTCGACTCGGGCGTGACCCATGCCTGCGTGCTCGAACGGCGCGCGGGACTCAGCACCCCGGCCGATCTCTATCTGGAAGGCTCGGATCAGCATCGCGGCTGGTTCCAGTCCTCGCTCATGACCTCGGTGGCCATGTATGGGCGCGCCCCCTACCGCCAGGTGCTCACCCATGGTTTCACGGTCGATGCCAAGGGCGAGAAGATGTCCAAGTCCAAGGGTAATGTGGTCAGCCCCCAGGAGGTGATGAAGACACTCGGCGCCGACATCATCCGGCTATGGGTGGCGGCGACCGACTATCGCGGCGAGATGAGCGTCTCCGACGAGATCCTCAAACGCACCTCAGACGCCTATCGGCGCATCCGCAATACGGCGCGCTTTCTACTGGCCAATCTCGCCGGCTTCGATCCAGCGCGCGATCTGGTCGCGCCCACCGTGATGATCGCACTCGACCGCTGGGCCGTTGATCGCGCGCACCGGCTGCAACAGGAGGTGATCGCCGCCTATCGCGACTATCAGTTCCATCTGATCTATCAGAAGGTGCAGCAGTTCTGCGTGGTCGACCTGGGCAGCTTCTATCTCGACGTCATCAAGGATCGCCAGTACACCACCCCGGCCGACAGTCTGCCGCGTCGCTCGTGCCAGACGGCGATGTATCACATCATCGAGGCCATGAGCCGGTGGCTCGCGCCCATCCTGAGCTTCACGGCGGACGAGATCTGGGCCGCGATTCCAGGTAAGCGTGCCGAGACCATCTTCACCGAGACCTGGTATGAGGGGCTATTTGCACTCGATGCCGGCGATCCGATGGATCGCGCCTTCTGGGATCAGGTGATCGGCGTGCGCCTGGCGGTCGGCCCAGCCCTGGAGACGGCGCGTAAGGCTGGGGCCATCGGTTCATCGCTCGACGCCGAGCTGGATCTGTATTGTTCAGATACACTGCTCGATAGGCTGGGCCGGCTCGATGACGAACTGCGCTTTGCGCTCATCGTCTCCGAAACGCGCCTGCACCCGCTGGCCGAAAGGCCCGAAGATGCTGTCGCAACCGAGCTGGATGGACTGGCGGTGCGTGTCAGCGCCTCCGCGCATGCCAAGTGCGTGCGTTGTTGGCACCATCGCGCCGATGTGGGCCTCAATCCGGAACATCCCGAACTCTGCGGACGCTGTGTCGTGAATGTCACTGGCAGCGGCGAGACGCGGCGTTTTGCGTAGAAGTAGATTTGCCTCACCCTGACCCACCACCGCCGCCGGATCCATCCGCCGAGAAAGCAGCCTAATGTGTCAGCTCGACAGACTCTCCCGGTTCCATGCCTTCCAGGGACTCGACCCCGATCTGCGCGCGGCGCTGCTGGCCCAGATCCCGATCTCTGGACGCATGGCTCGACCGCCATCGAAGGCAACACCCTGACCCTCGGCGAGACCAAATTCGTCATCGAGGAGGGGCTGACGATCTCCGGCAAGCCGCTGAAGGATCATCAGGAGGTCATGGGCCATGCCCGCGCGATCGAGCCGATCTATGCCTGGCTGGATGAGGATTTGACGACCGAGCAGCTCGGGTTCATGCACATCCATCCGTTCTGGGACGGCAACGGTCGGTTCGCACGGCTACTGTCCAATGTGCCGGTGCTGCGCGCCGGTCATCTGCCGGTCGTGATCGAGGTCAGGGATCGCAAGCGCGATATCGACACCCTGTCTGGGTACCAGTTGACCGTGGGACCGCTGACGCCGACGACGGGCGTCTGGCCGAAGGCCGATCTGGAGGCGGATTTCCGGGCCTTCTGCCGCGCGGCCTATGTGGCGATACGGGCACTGGTCGAACAGGCGCAGGCACACCAGGCCAAGCGGAGTTCTCATTGAGCGTGCCGTTTCCGGGAGTTAACTATGTCCAAAGTGATCGTGGAAACATCCGCCGCTGGCGATTACTTCGGCAAGGGGTTGGAGGTGGCGCGCTTGGTCGATGCGTGCGAAGCGCTTCCAGAGACAGACTATTCTCTCGGCTTCAGTAGCGCAGCCCAACTCTTTGGTGAGCTGACGTCCGCGCGCATGGGGCTGCTGGAAGCCCTCAAGGGTCTGGGACCGGTTTCAATCCATGCACTGGTCAAGCAGGTAGGACGCAACTACAGCAACGTGCATTCGGATGTGACCAAGCTGCTGGATCTGGGGCTAATCGAGAAGGATGCCGCCGGCAAGATCTTCGTTCCTTGGGAGGAAATCCAGGTCCGGGTCAGTGTTGGCAAAGCAAAGATGATTTAGACTTTCTATTCAATCGTGTTTATGAGGCTGTTATAGCGCTTCGGTCACCAAAAATTTAGAGCATTTTCCACATTCTCTTATTTGGGAAATTTGGGAACACCGCGCTAGCGCCTTCATTCAAGCAATGCAACATTCTAATGCTAGAAAGTCACAGGCTTTAGCTACCACACTGGAGCACAGTAGCCATCTAGAGGATTCGGTTAATGCTGAGTTCAAACGCCCATCCCGGCCTCGATCAATATGTCCGGCTGCACGGCGCTGACTGGGACGATTACGAGCGTCTGATAACCCTGCGCGCCGAGCGCGCCGACCCTCGCCTGACCTATCTGGATGGAGAACTGGAACTGATGACCCCCTCCATTGAGCACGAGGGCGACAAGAAGCGCCTGGGGCGTTTGATCGAGACCTATGCCGACGAGATCGGAATCGAACTGGAAGGCTTCGGCTCCTGGACGCTCAAGTCACCCGACAAGCGACTCGGCGCCGAGGCCGATGAATGCTATGTGGTCGGCCCCCTGACCCAGCCCCTGAACGTGCCCGACTTCGTCATCGAAGTCGTCCGTACCTCAGGCGGACTCGACAAGCTCGCCGTCTATGCGGGTCTGGGCGTGCCCGAAGTCTGGATCTGGCGCGACGGGCGACTCAGCATTCACCAACTCAATGACACGGGCTATCAGGAACAGGGGCGTAGCCGCTTTCTGCCCGGACTCGACCCGCGCCTGATCGAGACCTGCATGACCGAGCCGAGCCAGACTCAAGCGCTTCGCACCCTGCGGGCCGGACTCGATCACACAACAAAGCGTGACGCTTCACACTAGGAACGACGACTCTTGAAACACTGGCTTTGGCTCTCGCTGGCAATCCTCATCCTGGATCAGGCCAGCAAATGGATGCTGCTCCTGGCGCTCGAACCCTATGAGGTCGTCGCCCTGATGCCCAACGTCAATCTGACGCTCATGTTCAACCCAGGCGCTGCCTTCAGCTTCTTGGCCGACTCCGGTGGCTGGCAGCGCTGGTTCTTCATGGGACTTGCACTCATGGTTAGCGCGGTGCTTACGGTCTGGCTGCTACGGCTTCCGGACGATGCACGCCTGCATGCCACCGCGCTCGCGCTCATCATCGGCGGGGCGCTCGGCAACCTCATCGACCGCGCCTGGCTCGGTCATGTGGTTGATTTCATCCAGGTCTCTCTGCCGTTCATCCCGCTGGCGATCTTCAACCCCTGGCCGGCGTTCAACCTTGCCGACAGCGCCATCACGCTCGGCGTGGTCCTGCTGCTGATCGTCACCCTGCGTGCCGAATCCGCACCTCCGACCCCGTGAGACGAGCGGGCTCGCCCCCTGCAGGCTGGGGCGTCCGCTCGTCCCGGACATCCGGAGGATGCTGGATTCCGGTATCATGCCTCAGGTTTCCACACCGCCCAGACCACATCGATGCGAATCGCCATCCTCTCGCGCCATGCCACGCTCTATTCCACGCGCCGTCTGGTCGAGGCGGCGCGCGCGCGCGGACACGAGACTAAGGTCATTGATGTATTGCGCTGCTACATGAACATCACCTCGCACGCCCCCACGATCCACTACAAGGGCGACGACCTCACCGACTTCGATGCCGTCATCCCACGCATCGGCGCCTCCGTCACCTTCTACGGTACGGCCGTGCTGCGTCAGTTCGAGATGATGGATGTCTATCCGCTCAACGAATCCGTGGCCATCTCACGCGCCCGCGACAAACTGCGCTCGCTCCAGTTACTTGCACGCAAGGGCATCGGTCTGCCGATCACCGGCTTCGCCCATGCACCAGACGACGTCCAGGATCTGATCAAGATGGTCGGTGGCCCACCACTGGTCATCAAGCTCCTGGAAGGCACCCAGGGTATCGGTGTCGTGTTGGCCGAGACCCAGCAGGCCGCCGAGAGTGTGATCGAGGCCTTCATGGGCCTCAAGGTCAACATCCTGGTGCAGGAATACATCAAGGAGGCCAATGGCGCCGACATCCGCTGCTTCGTCATCGGCGACAAGGTGGTGGCGACCATGAAGCGTCAGGCCAAGCCCGGCGAGTTTCGCTCCAATCTCCATCGCGGCGGCACGGCCTCACCGATCCGGATCACCCCGGAGGAGCGCTCGACCGCGGTGCGCGCGGCCCGCATCATTGGGCTGAACGTGGCCGGTGTCGACATCCTACGCTCCAATCACGGCCCGGTGGTGATGGAGGTCAACTCCTCGCCTGGACTCAAAGGCATCGAGGGAACCACCGGCAAGGACATCGCTGGGCTCATGATCGAGTTCATCGAGAAGAACGCCGCCCTCGGCAAGACGCGCACCCGTGGTCAGGGCTGAGGGTCATTTCGGAACCAGGGTGAGCTGATTCTTCTCATCGTCGATGGTCATGCGAAAGCGCCCGAGCAGACTCATGCCTGCAAGCGGGGTTGTGCCCAGCCGCTGATCGTCGATGAAGGCGACCTCGACGTTCTCGATCCGCCTGGGTCCCACCCAGATAGCGGGCACCCGTCCGACACGCGCATCGACCGCGCCATTGGCCGTCTGTACCTGCTGTTGCTGGAGTGCATCCAGCGCAAATCCCAGCGAGGAGATCAGCGAGACCGGCAGCACCACGCGGTCAGCGCCCGTATCGATGAGCATCGATTCCTGGATAATCTCGCCACCAGACACCCCTTCCACCCCCAGCGTCACCAGATGAGACGAGCCACGGCGCTGAGTCGCCAGGACGACTGCATCCGCGCCCGCCGACGACCCCACCCCCTCACCGACCACGGGCGGCGGCACAGAGGCCGCCTTCTCGCCGAGAATGATGACGCGCTCGACCCCGGATGCACCCGGCGCCTGCACGATCACATGATCGAAGTCCTCCAGCAGGAGATGGAGACGTTCGACGATCGACTCCCCGTCGGCGCGCGCCGTGGCGCCCTTGGTCTGCTCGATGCCGCGCACCTCGAAGTTGAGTTCGCGGCTGAGCCGATCGAGTTCGGCGGCAACCTCAACCCGCTTGGATTGAACCGGCACTGTCGATGCCGGTCCTTGAGCCTGGACCAGGCCGACCATGAGCAAGCACACCGCCGTCAACAAGCGTGGATCAAACCTGGGCATGGTCAGACGCTCCAGAATGGGGATAAGACCTCTTGCCATTATAGTCGTGGCTCGCCGACCCGCTGGAGGTCCCTGAAAAAGGCAGAAATATTAGCGTTTCTTAAAGTAACATGCTGTCTTTTCAACACACCCTAAACGAGGACTTGCCGATGCTCGATGCCATCCGTGCCCTGTCCAAAACGGACATCGCGGGCGCCGCCTTCACCGCTTTTGCGATCTATCTAGCCGGAATCGCCCCTACACCCGAGATTGCCTGGGTGAATGGCTTTCTACTGCTGACGATCTTTCTGTTCGCCTTCGAGGTGGTCAGTGTCGATGTGGCGGCGATCACTGTCATGGTGCTGCTGGGCCTGACCAGTCTGGCTGCACCCCTGATGGGGCTCAAACAGGGCCTGGTGCCGGTCGAACATCTGTTCGACGGGTTTGCCAGTAACGCCGTGATCTCGATCATCGCGGTCATGATCGTTGGGGCCGGCTTAGACAAGACTGGGGTCATGTCCAGGGTCGCTGCCTTCATCATGCGCATCGGCGGCTCGACCGAACAGCGTATCATCCCCCTGATCTCGGGCACGGTCGGGGTCATCTCCAGCTTCATGCAAAACGTCGGCGCCGCCGCACTCTTCATCCCGGTCGTCAGCCGCATCTCGGCGCGCACCGGGCTGCCGATGTCGCGTCTGCTCATGCCCATGGGGTTCTGCGCCCTGCTCGGTGGCACCATCACCATGGTCGGCTCCAGTCCACTGATCCTGCTCAATGACCTGATCCTGACCTCGAACAAGACCCTGCCTGCCGGCGTGACGCCGATGCAGACCTTCGAGCTGTTCGACGTGACGCCGATCGGCGTTGCGCTCCTGCTCACGGGGATCATCTATTTCGTGCTGGCTGGACGTCTGGTGCTTCCGGCCCATCGCACGACCAAGCCCGAGCCCGGCGATACCCGGGACTACCTGGCCAAGACCTATGGCCTGACCGACTTCGAGATCGGCGAGTTCCGCGTACCGATGCGCGACAGCCATCTGATCGGGATGAGCGTCGACGAAATGGAGCGGATCTGGAAGGTGCATTTGGTTGGTGTCGAGAAGGGCGACGGACTGCGCTTTGGGGCCGATGGCGTCGACCGCACACTCGGCATCACCCCCGGCAGCACCCTGGCGCTGCTCGGTACGGCCGACTCGCTCCTGGATGTGGCCAATGCCAACAAGCTCGAACGCAAGCGCGACCTCGACCTCTTCGCCGAGGCCATGTCACCGGCCAAGGCCGGCATCGCCGAGATCCTGATCCCGCCCGGCTCCAGCCTGATCGGCAAGACCGCGCGCGACATCTGGATGCGCAAGACCTATGGCCTGTCGCTGCTGGCGATCAATCGCGGCGGCCATCAGATCACCTACAAGACCGGCGGGGTGCGCAATACGCCCTTTATGGCAGGCGATGCCTTGGTGGTCCACACCACCTGGGCCGATCTGGCGCGCATCGAGAAGGATCGTAACTTCGTGGTGGTCACGACCGAGTATCCCCACGAAGAACTACGCCCACATAAGATCTGGGCCGCGCTGGCGCTCTTCATCCTGACCTTGAGCCTGGTCCTGTTCACCGACCTGCGGCTCTCGATCGCCCTGTTCGTGGGCGCGCTCGGGATGGTGCTCACGCGGGTGCTAAGCATGGAGGAGGCCTATCAAGCGGTGAGCTGGAAATCGGTATTTCTGCTCGCCTCGCTAATCCCGCTGGGTCTGGCGGTCGAACAGAGCGGCACCGCGGCCTGGATCGCCGAACAGACGCTGGCTGCGCTCGGTGAGGTCCCGATCTGGGTGGTACAGGCCGCGTTGGCGCTGTTGGCCACCGCCTTCACCCTGGTGATGTCGAACGTCGGCGCCACAGTGCTCTTGGTGCCGCTGGCGGTCAACATGGCGCTGGGCAGCGGCGCCGATCCGGCGGTCTTCGCCCTCACGGTCGCCATCGCCACCTCCAATTCGTTCTTCCTGCCCACGCATCAGGTCAATGCCCTGATCATGGGGCCGGGCGGCTATCGGGTCACCGACTATATGCGCGCTGGTGGCATCATGACGGTGCTGTTCCTGGTGGTGGCCCTGACCATGATCAATCTGGTGATGTAGCCATGGACTCGGCACGTCTGAGTCAGGCGTGCCGAGTCCAGACCATCATGTAATTGACGCCCATCCAGCGTGTCGGCCCGAAGGTGCGCCTGAACGGATTGACGCGAACCCCGGTCTCATGCACCAGACGATAACCTGGGCCTAGCCCCTGGGCGATCTCGTCGGGTCGCACCAGCTTGTGGTAGTGATGGGTTCCGCGCGGCAGCCAGCGTAGGATGAATTCGGCCCCTAGGATGGCCATGAACCAGGCGGCTAGGGTGCGGTTGATGGTGGATATGACCATGAGCCCCCCGGGTCGCACCAGATGCGCGCACTCGGTGAGGAAGGCGGGGAGATGCTCGACGTGTTCGATGACCTCCATATTGAGCACGATGTCGAACGCGACCCCCTCCTTCGCTAGCTGCTCGACGCTCACCAGGCGATAGTCGATCGCCAATCCGCTCCACTCGGCATGGATCCGGGCGACCTGGAGATTCTTTTCGGTGATGTCGATCCCGGTGACCTCGGCCCCCAGTCGAGCCATGGATTCACTCAGGATGCCACCGCCACAGCCGATGTCGAGTATCCGCAGGTCGGCAAAGGGGCGCTCGCACCCCGGATCGCGACCCAGTGCCGCACACAGCCAGTGCCTGAGATACTCGACCCGGAAGGCATTGAGCCGATGGAGCGGCCAAAAGGGGCCCTCGGTGTCCCACCAGCGGTGGGCAAGCCGCTCGAAATAGGCGATCTCCTCGGGATCGATACTTGGCGCGGAGAGATGGGCAGTGGACATGCTGGTCTACTCGGATGAATGGGCGTCGGACGGATGGCAGATCCAGATGGTGGCGAACCGCGCCGACGGCAAGCCGGCGACCCGAGGAGCGATGCGCCGGCGATGGGCGACCGAGCAGTGCATCTCAGTGCTCATCCTCGCCGTAATAGTGGCCAACATAGTTCTCGAACTTGGTGTATTTGCCAAGGAAGGTCAGGCGCACGGTCCCGATCGGGCCATTGCGCTGCTTGCCGATGATGATCTCGGCGATGCCCTTGTCGCTGCTGTCCTTGTTGTAGACCTCGTCGCGATAGATGAAGACGATGAGGTCTGCATCCTGTTCGATGGCGCCAGAGTTGTGACTGACGATACCGTCCGCCAACCAGCACGCCGGCCCCGGAACGGTCAGATCGAAGACATCTTCCTCTCCGTCGGGCTCGATCGCGACGACGGTATCCCAGAACAAATCGCTGGTGGCGGCAGCCTGTAACTCCGGATCTTGAAGCCGCTCTCCGTAATCCGCCAATACATTTCGCGACGGCGCAAAACGAAAGTGAGAAGAACCACCATAGGCAGTTCCACGCAATTCCGCCATTTTTCTTTGCGAAATACCTCGCTCTTGCATCAACGCGCGTACACGCCCGAACATCTCGCGCGGTAGCGTGTCAATATTTGTGTTCGATTTGACATCATTCAGTGCGGCTTGCAGTGCTGTAGCTTGCGATGCACGCGGGCCGAAAGCGCCGACTTGACTCAAAAAACGTCTTTGATTGTCAGCGCCTCTAATCCAAACCATATAGGTCGTTCGATAACCGGCTTGCAATACAGACTGAATCCGCGCAACGATTCCCAAGCGCATCAATACAGCCGCGACATCTTCCGCAAGACCTCGACTGTTCGTGCTCAAATGCACGCCGTGACTACCTTTCTGCCCCGGCTTACGTAATGAAATCCTGCCATCAGTTGCCCAAAGATGGCGCAGAAACAATGCCAGCTGGTCATTATCCAAACGGAACAAATCGGTTGGCAGACGCTTTTCATGAGATCTTTGCCCAAAAATACCCAGATCACGCAGCCAAAGATTGATGCCCGCCGGATGCCAGCGGTTTCCGTTGCCACTGAAAACGAGCTGATGCCAAGCACCGACTCCCGCATGGCGGTTGACGCGCACGCCGAATTGAGATGCACATGCAGATACAATGCGGCTGTTGTCCTCCGAAGCGGTCGTATAACGCAATGGCTGATCACGCAGATAGCTGCCGCCACCGACCAAATGAGCAAGCAGTATCAAATGATGATCCGGCCAGCGCTGGCTATCTAAAGGGGAAGGTAAGCGACGCGCAATCGCTAGACGTGACCCTGGAGTCAACTCACCAACGGTTTGCCACCCATTCGCGCCCACCAAACGATGCTCAGTCGTGGCTCGAATCCGACGCCCGCTCGCGAGCCGGACGATGGATACAGGGCGGCGCCCCACGCACCACACACAGTCGGACTTGGCCTTGATCAAGCGACCGGACTCGTCTATCGACACCACATCGGGACAGGTACCCACGAGATCTCGAATCGGCACACGACGCCCATCCGCCAGCACGACTAGGGTTTCTCCCGTCACACATTCCCTGAGATCCGACATCACCGGGCGCTTGTTGGGGCGATTCTCCAGGCTGCGGTTGAGCTGTGAGAGCGCAATGACCGGAACGTTCAGCTCCCTGGCCAGCCCCTTGAGCGCACGCGAGATGGCCGAGATCTCGGTCGCGCGGTTTTCGCCCACGCTAGGCGCCTGCATGAGCTGGAGATAGTCGATCACGATCAAGGCCAGATCGCCCTGCTCGCGTTTCAGGCGGCGCGCACGCGCGCGCACCTCGATTGGCGATAGCGCCGGCGAGTCGTCGATGAAGATCGAGGTCTCCGACAGCAGATTGACCGCCGAGGTCAAACGCGGCCATTCATCGTCCTCCAGCCTGCCGGTTCGCACCCGATGCTGATCGATCCGTCCGAGCGAGGACATCATGCGCATGGCCAGCGAATCGCCGGGCATCTCCATACTGAAAACGGCCACTGGGCGCTTGGACTGGATGGCGATGTTTTCGGCGACATTCATCGCAAAGGTGGTGTTGTGCACACAGATGTCGTTGGCGACGAAGTTGTGTGTCTCGGGGATGGTCAGATCATAGACCTGCCGCTCACCGAGCGACTCGATGGCGACGATCCGATCCCAATAGACGTCGCCGGCGGCCACATCCGCCAAATAGCGATCTTCTAAGGCTTCAGCCAAGGCTACAAGACGTGGCCGCGACAGGTCGCGACGCCCGACATGGATATTGCTCGTCCCTCGAAGGCCGGCGCACTGAGCAAGATGTGACCAGGACTCATCCCCCCTGAGTCGCGCAATGCGCTCCCAAAAGGCGCGTGGAATCAGATCGCAATTGGTCTGGCGTCGGCGTCCCTGGAGCGCCTCCAGAACCCGGCTCAGTGCGGATTCCTTCGCGAAGATTCCGATCTCACGCGCGAAGATCTCGATCGACTCGGCATCCGTGATATCCAGTTGCCAGATGCGGCTTTCCCCTTCCAGGCGCTCGATGCGTCGCTGTCGGCGCTTGGCGATGATGCCGAAGCGCAAGAGTAGATGCTGTATTTGTCGACTCAGGCGCTCGCTGACCGTCGCGTAACCGAGCTGAGGTTGTCCGCTCGTCAACACAGTCGCCCAGCCGTTGGTCGTGAAGAGTCGATTGAGGAAGAGCGCCAACTGGTCCTTGGGCAGACAAAATACAGGCGCCGGGACGAACTTGGCGTGAGCATCATGGCCCCAGAGTCCCAGCGTCTTCAGCCAGCGAGTCAAGGCGTTGGGCGCATTCTTTGCCGCACTCTCCCGCCCGTCGGGCAGGCAGGTCGTCAGTTCATCACCAAATACGGACTCAAGCGCTGCAAACATCGCGGGATTCGGCAGACGGCGGCCATGTGCCCAATTGCAGACGCTGGCCGGACTCGCACCGATGGACAGGGCGAGCGACCGCTGCGACAACTCGATTCGCTCGCAAGCCGAGCAAAGCGCGTCGGCAAAACACTGCCGAAGCTCAGCGAGACGCGACTGGTCGGACGCAACAGAGACCTGAGCCGTGCGGTCCCGAAACAGCTTGACGGTCGCACGCACTCCGCCAAAGGCCTCGACAGCCGCACTGAAATCCGCCCGAACCCGAGGGTCGGAATTGGTGAAGAGCGGTCGGGTCCCGGTCAGGCTGCCATCGCCGATCAAATAGCCGAGCAATTTGACCTCGCAATCACGCATGGCCTCCCGACCGAAGATCGGCAGGCGGCGCGGCACGGCGATCGACTCCCCGACCTGCAATTCGGACAGCGGACGCCAGCCGGCAGGCGTCAGGTAGGGATGGGGCGCCGTGGTCTCGATCCGGCGACCCAGCCGAGTAGTGACACGAAACACCGGCTTGCGGCCGTCATCGACGAAGGCGCTCGGCTGCGTCCACCCGAACCGCCAGTCGTCACCCAGGGTCAGCAGACGCGCCTGACGCGCGCGCACGATGTCTTCTATGGTGGCGACCCGACCATCGTCGAGCAGGATCTCGGTGTCGGCGGCCACGCACTTGCCCATCGACGGACGCCCCGCCACGATGATGAGATCCGAGGGCTGGAGCCCTGAGGTCATCTCATCGAAGTCAGCAAACCCCGTGGCCAGCCCCGTAATCGGTTCATCGCGCAGATAGAGCGCATCGATGCGCTCGACGGCCTGAGTCAGCAGGCTGCGAATCGGCTGAAAACCGCCGCCGCCACGCGACTCCTGCTCGGCGATGGCAAAGACTCGCCGCTCGGCCTCGTCGAGCAGCTCGGAGGTCTCGCGGCCATCTGGATGGTAGGCGCTATCGGCGATCGCGATACCGGCCGCGATCATCTGACGTCGTACCGACGCCTGACGCACGATCTTGGCATAGGCCGTGATATTGGCTGCGCTCGGCGTCTGGCCGGCCAGTATACCCAGATAGGACAGGCCACCGACCTCATTCAGGCGTTGGCTACTCTCCAGCTTGTCGGCCAGCGTGACCACGTCGAACGGCTGGTCGACCTCAGCGAGCCGGCTGATGGCCTCGAAGATCAGACGATGCTCGCGCCGATAGAAATCGGCCTCGCTGACCATGTCAGCGATGCGATCCCAGGCGTCGTTGTCAAGCATCAGACCGCCCAGCAGCGATTGCTCGGCGTGGAGGTTGTATGGCGGGACACGCAGTTCGTCGAGGCCGGTCACACTGGCCGGGGGCCCAGCGGTCTCTGACTCGAACATGGCATCAGACCCGTCGGCGTCTTGAATGGTCAAAACGCGGCTTGGCGCGTCTTAAGGGGCGCCTGGCCGTGATGACCGAACGCGCCCCAACGTTTACGACAGAGGCGGCTTAGTTGCCGGGGACGATGCTGATCTTGACCCGCGCGTCCACATCAGCGTGTAGGTGCAGCCTGACCTCGTACTCGCCGATGGCACGGAAGGGGCCATCGGGCAGACGCACCTCGGACTTGGCCAGTTCCAGACCGGCCTCGCGCGCGGCCTCGACGATATCGGCGGCGCCGACCGAACCGAACAGTCGGCCTTCGTCACCGACCTTGCGCGCGATGGTCAGGGTCAGCCCATCGAACTGAGCCTTGCGCGCCTCGGCGGCGGCCAGGGCCTCGGCGGCGGCACGCTCCAGCTCGGCGCGACGCGCCTCGAAGGCCTTCTGGTTCTCCGGCGTCGCCGACACGGCGAACCCTCTTGGGATCAGATAGTTGCGACCATAACCCGAACGAACCCTGACCCTGTCCCCGAGCACACCCAACTTGGCAACGTTCTTTAGCAGGATGACTTCCACTTGCGTATTCCTCTCGACAAATTTTGAAGCCGCCACCGGAGGCTAGGACTTCCCGGTTCCGGAGACACGTTGCTCGACCCGGGCGCGGATATCGGCCCAGAGATCGATCAGCCCCAGACTGATCAGCAACAGCACCATCTGCGGCATAAAAAAGACTAACAGCACATAGAGCGCGACCAGCCAGCCCTGATGGACCTTGCGGAGCTCGTGGAGATGATGGATCACGGCCAACCCTTGCAGAAACAGCAGCAGACCCAGGATGGGGATCAGATCCAGCGCCAATCCCTGAGCCACGAGCCCCCAGGCCAACACCAGCACGAACAGCCAACCCACTGGCGATCCCACGCGCAGCGCCCTGAACTCGGCACCGAATCCACCCGGATTGTAGAGCCGTGCCTGCCAGGACCGCGCGAGGAAGAGACTGGCGAGATACTGCAACACCAGGGCCGTGGCGAAGGCGCCGGTCATCCACTGGGTCAGGCGCGCAAAGAGCACCTCACTGGCCTCGGCTTCGACCAGACCATCGTTGAGCAGCGACTGACGCAGCGGCTCGATGAGTTCGCGCCAGTAGGACTCGGGGTCATTCACAATCAGACGCACGACCAGCACCACCACGATGCCACCCAGGGCAGCCAGCTGTACGGTCAGATTCAGCGCGCGCGTGCTGCGAAGGATGATCGCCAGCCCCCAGATCGGCACCCAGAGCACCAGTAAGAGCCCCAGTCCGATGAGCGGACTGCCGAGCGCCAACCAGGCGATGAGGCCGCTGGCCAGTGTCGAGGTGCCGAGCAACAGCATCCCGGGTCGGGCCCCCTGACGCAGCGTCACCAGACCGACCGCCGCCGAGCTGATCAGGCCGACGAAGGGGATCAGCAGCGACAGCAAACCCGCGACCGTCGCGACCAGGGTCGCCGGCGAGTAGCCACGCATGATGAAGTTTGCCAGCGGCTTCATCGCCGATGAGACTCCTGAATTGGACGTGCCGTGCGTGCCGACTCAGCGTCGAGCACGCCCTCCTCAGTGACTGTCGGTATAGGGCAGCAGCGCCAGATACCGGGCGCGCTTGATGGCCCGCGCGAGCTGGCGTTGGTACTTGGCCGAGGTGCCGGTGATGCGGCTCGGGACGATCTTACCGGATTCGCTGATATAGGCCTTCAGCAGGTTGAGATCCTTGTAGTCGATCTCGGCGATGCCTTCGGCGGTGAAGCGGCAATAGCGCTTGCGGCGGAAAAAGCGTGACATGGTGTTCTCCTGGAATCAGGGGTGCTTAATTTTATGAGTGAGACAAGAAGGACTCAGTCGTCGCCATTGCCACTGACGTTATCGCCATCGGCGTTGCCGTCGGGGTCGGTCTCCAGGCTCTCGGTACGCTCGCGCTCCTCGCTGCCCTTGGCCAGCGGTGAAGGCTCAGTCACGGCTGCCGCGCGCTGGATGATGAGATTGCGCAGCACGATGTCATTGAACCGAAAGGCGTTGGCCAGCTCGTCGAGCGCCTCTCGATCGCACTCGATGTTCATCAGCACATAGTGGGCCTTGTGCACCTTGTTGATGGGATAGGCGAGCGGACGACGCCCCCAGTCTTCACAGCGATGTACCACACCGCCCCGCTTCTCCAGGCTAGCCCGATAGCGATCGATCATGCTGGGCACCTGCTCGCTCTGGCTCGGATGAACCAGGAAAACCACTTCGTAATGTCGCATTGCGGCTCCTTACGGCTTAAAAAGCCTCCCGCACGATTGCGGTGAGGCAAGGAGATCCCGGATCTCGGGGAATCGCGGATCATACTAGAAAGCGCCCAGATGTCAAAACGATGATTTTGCGCCCTTCGTATCCTCTATCGCTTGCCCAGGAGGCGGGCCTGGATCAAACTGGCCGTCTGCCAAGGTTTAGCCATTCAGAATATTTAGGAGGACTTGATCATGGGTACCGAACAAGACTTCGAGTCACTGCGGCATTCCAGTCTGAGTGCCAATCTCACCGACGACCAGGTCCGGGCACTGACCGGCATCGCCTACTGCCGACGGTTGGCCGATCAGGAGATCCTGATCCGGGAGGGCAATATCGACAACAGTCTGCATGTGATTACGGAGGGTGCGCTTGCGGTCACGCGCGATCTGGGCAAGGGGGAGTACACCACTATCCATGTGCTGCGCACCGGCGATCTCGCTGGCGAGATGGGGTTCATCAGCGGCCAGCCGCACACAGCGACGATCCGCTCGCTCGGTCGCACACAGGTGTGCAGCTTCGAGCGGGAGGCCTTCGAATCGTTGCTCACCGAGCATCCCTGGCTCGTCTATCGGGTGATGCAGAACATCGTCAAGGTCAGCCAGGACATCCTGCGGCGCATGAATGCCCAGCATGTCGAATTGACAAAGTATGTGTACAGCTCACATGCGCTTTTTTGAGCATTCCCAATCAAATCGAGCGCCCGGCCTATAAGGTCCCGCGCCATCCCTGGAGCCGCCAATGGAGCACGAGCGGGCTTAGGTGCGGATGTGTCCTCAGGTGCGAATTGTCTATAATGGAGGTCTTGATAGAAATGCTGCAAAAAATCCATCCATAGCTGTCTTCCGCTCGCCGCGTCCCGGTATCGGTCCGGGACGCCCTTACGCACATCCAGGGCTTTAAACCCTGGTTCGCACGGGGTCTCTTGCCCCGGACGGGAAGCGCTGAATATCATCGTATTCTTCAGCGTCTCCTGTGAGCACCTCGCCGCCCGAACCCAACCAACCAATGCAACCAGGAGAGAACCCATGAAAAACATCCTAGAGCAACTGCCCAAGAACGTCGGCCCCCTGGATCGCAACATTCGTTTGGCCGCCGCTGGCGCGCTGATCCTCGCTGGCCTCATAACCGGGAGCGTCATCCTCGACATCCTGGGTCTGATCGTGCTGGCCACAGGGGCCATCGGCTTCTGCCCGGCCTATCTCCTGTTCAAGATCGATACCAGCAAAAAGGGCTGATCGTGACGGTTGCCGCTGGCCAGGTGGCTGGCGGCCACTTTGCCACGGATGGCAAAAAACAGACTACCGCCCGCTCATCTACCTACCAGCAACGCCTCGTAACGCGCCCTGAAGGACGCCTGACGCAGGCGTTCCGCCTCCTGCTCGGTCGGCGCCAGCGGCGCATCCATCCAGGTGCCCGTTTCATGATCGAAGACCGAGAAGCGGTAGCCGCGTCCAACCCTAAACACCTGAGTAACCTCGCGTCCGGCCTGCTCCATCGCCTCCAGCTTACTCAGGCCCTTGCCAGACGGCTTGGACGTGACGGACGAGGTCTTAGGTGCCGCCTGGGGTGGGCGCCCCATCTCAAAGCGCGTGTTCTGGGGCTCGCCCTGGAGGTCCGGCTCGACGCTTTCCAGTCCCGGCAAGCGATCCAGGAGATAGCCGGCCAACAGGGTTCCGAGCTTGCGATTGTCGGTCTCGAGCGCCGTCAGCAGCCGATCGGCGACGATCTGGGCGCGCTGGATCCGGTCGGGGGCCTCGACCCAGTCGCGCCCCATCTGCCAGCCAACGTCTAGGTCGCGGTCGATCTGGTCAAAGTAATCGCGTGCCTCGGCTAGGACCACAGCCGGGACATTGATCTCGTAAGTTTGATCGTCGATGATGACCTTCAGAATCACTGCCAAATCCTCCTCGCCTCTGTGCATCACAGTCTAGCGCCCAAGCTCCGCCCCAGATATGAGTTTGGGCCATGTTAGACTTGAACCCGTTTGACCCGAACCATTGTCTCAATCCCCGACTAATCGGCACGGCTATGACCAGGCAGAAGACCTACCTCGTGATCTCGGCCCTAGGTGAAGACCACCCAGGCATCGTCAGCCAGCTCTCCAAGGTCATCCTCGACCAGGGCTGCAACATCGAGGACAGCCGCATGACCGTCCTTGGTGGCGAGTTTGCGGCCATGCTCCTGGTCGAGGGCAAGTGGAACACCCTGGCCAAGATCGAGAACGCGCTCCCCGAGCTAGAACGTCAGCTCGGCATGACCATCCTCTGCAAGCGCACCGGTGAGCGCGCCACTGGACGCAACCTGCTGCCCTATGCCGTCGACGTGGTCGCAATGGATCATCCTGGCATCGTCAACAACCTCGCCAGCTTCTTTGCCGAGCGCGCCATCAACATCGAGGATCTCTCGACCAGCACCTATGCCGCCGCCCACACCGGTACACCCATGTTCGCGGTGCACATGACGGTCGGCATCCCGGCCGATCTCCATATCGCGGCGCTGCGCGAGGATTTCATGGACTACTGCGACGCGCTCAACCTCGACGCCGTGCTCGAACCGATCAAGGGTTGAGCCGCGCAGGCGTCCTCTCACCATTCCGATCCAGGCCAGAGACGGAACCGATGATCAGACGCGAAAATGACAAACCCTGTCTATTTGTGCTCGATACCAATGTCTTGATGCACGACCCGACCTCCTTGTTCCGCTTCCAGGAGCATGACGTCTTCATCCCGATGGTGGTGCTGGAAGAGCTCGACCGCGCCAAGAAGGGCCTGTCGGAGGTCGCGCGCAACGTGCGCCAGGTCAGCCGTTTTCTCGATCAGCTCATGTCCGACGCGGACAAGGCCGAGATCGACACTGGTCTGCCGCTCGGGCCGGATGCCGTGGGCGGCGGCATCACCCAACCGGCGAGCGGGCGGCTGTTCTTCCAGACCGAACCGCTCGACATCCGCCTGCCCGAATCCCTACCCGGCGCCACGCCTGACAACACCATCCTCGGCACGGCCCTGGCCCTGCGCGATAAATGGCCCCATCACCAGGTCATCATCGTCTCCAAGGACATCAACCTGCGCATCAAGGCCGCCGTGCTCGGACTCCAGGCCGAGGATTATTGCAACGACCAGGTCCTCGACGATGCCAATTTGCTCTATACCGGGCTGGAGGTGCTCGCCGATGATTTTTGGGAGCGGCATCAGAAATCAGTCGATGTCTGGAAAGAACAGGGGCGTACCTTCTATCGCATCTCGGGTCCGGACATCGCCGACTGGTATCCGGCGCAGTGTCTCGCGCTCGGCGAGAACGGCGAATTCGAGGCCAGGGTGCGCGACAAGCCCAACCCAAATGAGGCCATCGTCGAGCTGGTCGAGGACTATCGTCTGCCGCGTCACAACGTCTGGGGCATCAATGCGCGCAATCGCGAGCAGAACTTTGCGCTCAACATGCTCATGGACCCAGAACTCGACTTGGTCACCCTGCTCGGCGCTGCTGGCACCGGTAAGACCCTCCTGGCGCTCGCCGCTGGACTCGCCCAGGTTCTGGAGCGCAATCTCTATCGCGAGATCATCATGACCCGGGTCACGGTGCCGGTCGGCGAGGACATCGGGTTCCTTCCCGGCACCGAGGAAGAAAAGATGACACCCTGGATGGGTGCGCTCATGGACAACCTAGAGGTCCTGACCCGACCCGAGGGCGGTGGCGACTGGGGCCGTGCGGCCAGTCAGGATCTGGTGCGCAGCCGGATCCGGATCTCCTCGCTCAACTTTATGCGCGGACGCACCTTCCTCAATAAGTACATCATCCTCGACGAGGCCCAAAACCTCACTGCCAAGCAGATGAAGACGCTCATCACCCGCGCCGGTCCGGGGACCAAGTTCGTGTGTCTCGGCAACATCGGCCAGATCGACACCCCCTATCTGACCGAGACCACCTCGGGCCTGACCTATGTGGTCGACCGCTTCAAACACTGGCGGCACAGCGGGCACATCACGCTCATGCGCGGCGAGCGCTCGCGCCTGGCCGATTTTGCCTCGCAGGAGCTGTGAGTGCTATGTGCGCTGCCAGTTCGGTATGACCTGCCCAAGCGAAGCATTCGCTGCTGTCGTCCATCTCGCTAGTTTTGACCGCCAGGTCGGTCAGAAACGCCTCCACCTCCGCCGCCCCAACTCGCACGGGTGACGCTTGCCGTGGAACAGGATGAAGCGTTTGATCCAGTGGATGTATTGATCAACGGTACGAATTGAATAATGTTTGTCCTGAGCCGCTCGCGCACCTGGTCGAGCAGGCGGGGGTGACCGGGAAGTGCGGGAGGTGTCATATCTGGGGTCCTGCGGGCAAGGTTCTTTTTTATCAATCTGTTATACAGACTGCCCGCTTGCTATTAGGCATAAGACATCCAGATTATACACCTATATCGGTGTCTACTTTACGTTAGAACTCACTATGCAACCGACAAAAGTTACTGAGCGGATTAAGGCGAAAGCGCTGGAGCTTCTGGAGCAGCACCCAGAAGGTCTGCGGTATTCAGAACTGCACGCGAAGATTCTGGAGTCCGACGGCACGTTCAAACCAAACACGATTAACAGCTGCATCTGGAATCTCGATGCCACCTACCCGGAGATGGTGTACAAACCGTCAAAGGGTCTCTTCCGTCTCTTGAAAAACAAGCCAACTGATACAGACGTTCTAACTCCACCACCATCTGTTGCGACTGTCGCTGCCAGTAAAGTGAAAGAAGAGGACTTCTACGCCCCCTTCGCTGACTGGCTGAAAAACGATATTGAAGACGTAACCCACGCTATTCCGCTTGGTGGCAACAAGTTCAAAGACAAGTGGGGAACACCTGATGTCGTTGGAAAGCGCGAGTCCATGCGCAGCGACATCATCAAAGGTCCAACTGAAATCGTTTCCGCCGAAATCAAGACTGAAACATTTCAACTTGTCACTGCCTTTGGGCAGGCGTGCGCATACAAGCTGTTCAGCCACCGTGTCTATCTCGTGATTCCTCGCCAGTCGCAGAAGGAGGAAATTTCGCGCCTCGACTCCCTGTGCCAGATATTTGGAATCGGCTTAGTCACATTTGATGCAGAGAATCCATCAACCCCTGACTTCCGAATCCAAGTACGCCCGGCTAGGCACGAGCCTGATCTCTTCTACACAAACAGGAACATGGCCCTTATCGAAAGGGAGTTGTTCTCGTGAGTTCTAACACTGCGCTCCAGGGGGACGCGCCGCAAGCGGCGCGCCCCTGAGCTTCGACGTTAGAGCGCGAACACTATGCGCAAGGAATATGGCAAAGCACTCCGCGAGCTGTTCACGGCACGCATGAAAGCGGACTTTCCTGAATGGCGCCCGGTCTCCGCACCTAAACAATGGTACTGGCCCGGTGAGCGAGTCTTCGTGCAAGACAGCTACCCCGGTGTGTGGCTAGTGGTCGTTCTTGTGCCAGATCTGAAAGATCATGACGCATTTTACGTCGAGATCGGCTGGTCTATTCACAAGCGCGTTCCTGAGCTCAGTATGCGCCCTTGCCCGGATGACCCCAGAAGCGAAGCGGCATTGAACCGAGACGAATACTTGTGCAGCCTTGGCGAACTGATTCCCGGTGGAGACAAGTTGCATGGCGACGTACATGGTTGGGTAATTGACCACAGAACATTCTCCGTTGACTCTGGCGAGATACTTACAGCTCTTCTCGAACGTCAGACAAGGCTCGGTGCTGAACAGGCCCGGGCAGCGGTGTCGCCGTTTGTCGATAATGCAATCGCTGCACTAGCAGAGTACGGAGTGCCATATTTGAAGAGTCGTCTTTCGCTGCTTGCGGAACGGCGCTCTAACACATTGCTCAACTCGGACGCGCAAAAACCGCCCGCCGGTTAGCTTGGCGTTAGCCGCCGAACAGGATACGAACGGAGGATACGGTGACTGAAAATCACCACTTGCTTATCAAAAATGGCAGACAGATGCCGCTCTAATCAGAGAGTCCGATTGCCGAGGATCTTGACTACTTAACATTCGGAGAAGGAGGGCGAAGTTTTTTCTGTTGAGCGAGACGTAAAAAATCAGGGTAAGACGAGAATTAAGATCAATGTGCAAGTTGGGCGGGAAGTGATCGGCAAAATCGATATGCCGGAGCACCGCTCGCAAATGAGGGATTTCGAAAGAGGGCGGCTTCTGTTTTATGTAACCTTTGAAGGTGGTCGCGGGTACATAGACGGGCCGTTCCTGAAGGAGGTGCTGGGTGTCTGTTGAAAGCGTGGCGCGCTATCATGGTGTGGTCGACATAGACTATAGACAACGATATGGACAATTCTTTACGCCACCTTTAGTCGCGAGGTTTATGTGTCGCTGGCTCTTGGAGAAAGGAGCCAGAGAGGTCTTTGATCCGGCCTTTGGCTTGGGCGCGTTCTATTTCGCCGCAAGGGAGTTGAACCCAACGATTAGATTTCGCGCCGTTGAAAAGGACGCAACGGTACTAGCGCATTTCCGGGAGGATCACCCAAACCTTGATGATACAACGATTGTTTTGAGCAACGCCGATTACTTCTCAGTGTGGGGCAGCAAATATTCTGCCATTGTCTGCAATCCGCCATATATGCGGTTTCAGTACTTTACGGACCGTCACCGAGTCATTCCGGAGATTGAAAGACACCTGGGACGAAGGCTATCCGGTTACTCGAACATTGCCTCCGCATTCCTGCTCAAGTCGCTACATGAACTCGCTCCAAGCGGGCGCTTGGCTTATCTGATGCCCCTAGAATTCTTAAATACGGGTTATGGAGAAACTGTTAAGCAGGCCCTTCTTGATAAGGGACGTCTCAAGGCTCTGTTGCGAATCGAGCCGGAGGGCGAGGTCTTTCCGGACGCGATAACCTCAGTCGGCATCATACTCGTGTCCGATGATGGGACACACGAGCCTGTCAAGTTTTGCACAGTACAAACGCTCGATCAGTTGGAGCGCAACCTAAACGATTTGCCGTGCAGGTCCGTCTCCATAGAGGAACTCAGGCCCGCGGATAAATGGTTAAGGCACTTCGAGGAGCCATGTGCTCTAGATCGAGGGGCGCTCCAGCCTCTGTCCATGTATGGCTCGTTCTCCCGGGGAATCGCGACCGGTGCAAACGAATTCTTCCTACTATCCAAGTCCGACGTGAAAAAGTGGGAATTGCCGACTTCAATTCTACACCCTTGTATTTCGCGAAGTTCTCAGATCAAACAACCCCTCATAACGGACACCGACATTGAGCGCCTTATCGAAATGGATGAACGCGTCCTTTTGGTGGATTTGTCCTCGTCTCAAGAAGAGGCTGTCAAAAAATACATTGACTTTGGGGAACACCAAGGATTTGACAAGAGGTACTTAACTCGAATGCGAAACCCTTGGTTCAAATTAGAGAGCCGACAGCCCGCCCCGATCCTGTTCGGGGTGTTCTCGCGAAATGACTTCAAGGCTATTCGCAACAAAAGTCGTGCAGTATCTCTGACCTGTTTCCACTGTTTTTACCCGAATTTTTTTGGCGCGAGATTCGTTGATCATCTTTTCCTTTACTTTTGTTCGTCTGTTGGGCAGCGAATCATGGCAAGAGAAGTGCGGAAGTATGGAGACAAGTTGGATAAGTTTGAGCCTCATGACCTAAACAGCGCGTTGGTGCCCACTCCTGAGTGGTTCTCCAGAATCTCGGAAAATGTGATTATTGAGGAAGTTTCCAAGATCAGTCGCGGGGGTGCGGCTTCGGGCATGCGGGGCTTGTTCGATGATTTGATCGGATAGCGCTTGCCTTTCGCGTCATCAATCACGAAGCGCGGCCTAACAACCGGTTTCACCGGACGGTCCGCTGCGCACCGCCGCTGAACCTGAGGGTTGGGCGCTACCATATCCAACTGTTGCGTCCTGTGTGATCATGTTCCGCGAAGGAGCTATCCTGTGTCCCTCGCCCGCGCGGTTCGCCCGCGGCGCGTCGCGGAGTTTGAGCGCCGTCTGTTGCGTCCACCCTCAACACGAGAAGGTCTCGGGAAACACTCAATCAATCCCATCTCCCCGAATCGCGGCTAAAGCCGCTCCCACAAAAGGGCCCCATGATCATCCGTCGGCACAAAAACGCCCGCTATTCGCCGTGAGATCCAAACCTCGGCGCTTCCGATGACACCCACCCACCGGGCGCCATCGCTTCGATCAAATCTGCTCGGCCAACGCCTTCCGCAGAAAGCCCTCGGCCACATCGCCCCGATCCAGGCACTTAAGGACTGGCGCGACACATACCCCGAACGCCTCAAAAAAACGTGTCTACAATCTCAGGGGACTTGATTATTTAGGGCCGGGTTAATTAAGCAGCATTTCCTTAAAAGCAACGAGCAGCCGTCAGCGCCAAGCCAAGCTCAACAGCACAGAGAAATCGCGTCTCGACAACACATCCGTGCAGTCGCGCCATTCTTTGTCCTGAGGCGTCATCGTTGCCGTGTAGCGCAGGTCAAATCCAGTCGCCGTCTTCTGCGCGTTGATGTAGTCGTCCAGCCTCTCGCCGAGCGTTTCGATGTCATCGATCCACTCGTCCTTGATGGTGTCTGGCAGCGATCCGAAGAGGTCGTAGCGGTTTTTCATGCGCTCCGACAAGCGCTCGTAGATCTTTTCGTCCACGGTCTGCTCGAACACCAGGTTGAGCATGTCAACCGTCTCGCGCCTCTGGCCGAAGCGCTTGATCCGTCCGATGCGCTGTTCAAGCCGCGTCGGGTTCCACGGCAGATCGACATTGATCAACGTGCCGAGGGTTTGCAGGTTCAAGCCTTCGCACGCGGCGTCGGTGGCCACCATGACGCGAATCTGGTGCTCGGCCACCATGCGCTTGAGCGTCTCCCGTTCGACGGCCACGCTGTCGCCGCGCTGATACAGGCGGCTGCGGCCCGCGCCCGCGTACAGGCCGACCGCCTCTTCGGGATAGCGGGCCGCCAGCGAGTCCGCCAGCCACTTCGCGGTGTCGTAGTACTGGCTGAAGATGATGACGCCTAATTCCAGCCACTTCTCCTTGTCGAGAAAGTGGATGACGGCCTCCATCTTCGGGTCGGATTCCAACCGCTCGAGTCGGGTAATCAGACGTTGCAGCACCTCGCGTTCCTCACCCGTCTCGACTTTGAGATCAACTTCCTGCTCTTCGCCTTCTTCATGCACGGCCTCGCCTTGCAGCAAGCGCCGTGCGGTTGCCAAGCCCGCATGGATGCTGGAGCAGATTCGCTGCTCCATCAGGTTCTTCATGAAGCCGCTGCCCTTGCCGCGCCTGGCCAGGGCCTTGCCGAAAGCGCGGGCTTCGCCATAAGCCTGGCGGAAGTCCTCCGAGGTGCGCAGCGCCTTGCCTTCGAACAACACGTCGAAGGCGCGCTGCTCCGTGACCTTGTCGCGGTCTGGATGAACATCCACACCCACGGGGGTCAACAAGGGTTTGCCATCCTTGTCCTTCGTTTCCTCGAGCTGCTGGCGCTTGCGCAGCACGACATGGCGCACCAGAGGGTTCTCGCGCTGAAAAAAGGTGGCGCCAGCAATGCGGCGTTCTAACTCCTCTTCCAGAATCTCCCGCGTCTCCCCCGTCAAGTCTGCAAGCGAACGGTTGGTTTGCCATTCGCCGTTCTGCAAACCCAAGTCTTGCCGGATCGCTGAGAAAAGCCTACGGGCACGTGGCTCGCTGGTGGACTCGACGCGCGGCAGCGGCGAGCGCAGCAATTCCCAGGCATGGGCGAGGGTCAGCACTTCCTCACGGCCCGCCAGGATGTCGAGCACGTCTTCTGGCCGGTGCCACGGCGCAAGGTCATGACCCAGCACGAAGCGTCCCGGGCCTTGATGCAAGATGCCCAGCAAATCCCACAGATCGGCAGGGTTGGTCTGAATCGGCGTGGCTGTTCCCAACAGCACATGGTCCGCCCGCGCGGCGATCTCGCGCATGAAGGCCAGCAGCTCATTCGGCGTTCCAGCTTCCTTGCCGAAGCCCTGGCGCGTTCTGGCTTTGTGCGCTTCATCCAGAATGACGACGCCGAAGCGCATACCGAGCAGGTGCTGCTTTTCCAGCGAATCGCGCATCATCAGTCCGGTGGAGACGATGCCGATGCGCAGCGGGCAATGGGCGATCTGCTCGCGCCCCGCAGGGGAAATGACTCGCTCCTCCGGGTCCAGCCAGACCTTGCCCACGGTATCCCACCGGGCGGTCGGGATGCCTAGCTTGTCCAGCATCTCGGTCTGCCATTGCTCGGTCAGCGTGGCTGGGGCAAAGATCACTACCGGACGACGCGGCCCCGCCTCTTTGTCCGAGAGCAGGCACAGCGTCAGCGCGGCGGTGGCCAGCGACAGTGTCTTGCCCAAGCCAACCTCATCGGCCAGCAGCAGCCTCACCACGCCATAGAGCCGGTGGTGGCGCAAGCACTCGGTCAAAAACCCTTGCTGCCAGGGCTGGAGTTGCTGCCCCTCGCGGTACAGCGGGGACTCGATCAGCGCGGCCGGCGCAAGGTTCTCGTCCTCATCGATCTCGTCGAAGACCACTTCGCGACGATACCCGCGGCGATGCACTTCTCGGATGACCGCCTGGGGCAGCGGCTTTGCCGCGTTCCAAAGGAAGTCGAACTCCTCCTCGATCCACGCCACCCCCTCCGGGGATTCGTCCTCCCACAGGATCTCGTAGTGGCGCTGCCAGCCGCTCTTCGTCTCGTTCATCGACCCGATGAAACCCAGCCTGCGGCCATCGGCCAGCGTGATCACACCCGCCTTGCCATGCACGAAGCCGCAGATGTCGTCGGGCGCGACCCGCACCGCCTGTCCATGCTTCTGGAGGAAGGCATCCAGACGCCGGTAGCGTTCGCGGTTCAAGAGCGCCTCGGCTTCCAGGCCACGCTCGTTCCAGCGGCCCAGCATCTTGCTCTCGCGCAGTTGCGCCACCTTCAAGTCGTCCGGGTGGATGTCCACGTTGCAGACGATCTTGACCTCGGGAATCTGCTCCAGCGCTTCGCCCGCCACTTCGAACAACGAGCTGGTGAAGTAGCCTGCAATGCGCTTGTAGCTCTTGGCACCGGCCAGATGCTGCATTAAGAAGCTGGCATCCAGCCGATGGGTACGCGAAGAGAAGCGCCGGATGCCCATGCTTCATTTCCTCACTCGCCGAAGCGCAGGTTCTTGAGGCGCGCACCCAGCACTTCGGCGGCGTTGCGCACCTCGGCTTCCGACGACTTGCGCTCGAGGAAGGCCAGCAGGTTCACCAGGAGCGGACGCGCCTCCAGGAAGTCGGCCATCTCGTGCCTGAGCTGGTCGACGATGACCTGCGGCTCGGTGTCCTTCAGCAGTTGCTGCAAGGCGATGATCAGGCGCCCCAGTCGGGTGGCACCGATCTCGGTGGACTCGGTCAAATCGCGGGAGGCGAACTCAGTCACCCGCTTGAGCCGTGCGTGGTTGGGCCGCATGTCGCCCATCACGGGGCTGTAGTCCTCCACACGGAAGGCTTTGGCGAAGTTCTGGTAGTTGTCGAGCTTCTGTGCGCCCGCCGACTCCATGTCCAGCATGCGGCAATAGAAGCGTTCGATGCCGGTGAGCTTGGCCCAGGTGTCCGCCGCCAGCCCTTCGGGCACGAGGAGGCTGGACGCCGTTTCGGCCGCCTGTTGGACGATTTCATCGACGACGGTCACTTCCCCGCGGGCACGCGGGCGCAGCGCGAAGGTGGTGACGTCCTCGCCGCCGATGTGGGTGTAGGCAGTGAGTACCTTCAATGCCGCTGCATAGCCCGCCATCTGCAGGTCGGCGTCGCTCCACACCGGCTCGCCGTGGTGTGCAGCCACCTGCTCGTTCAGGTGCATCATGGTCTCGATCTGCCGCGCCACCTCCTGCCGCACCGCGGGCAACAGGCGCTGCTTGAAGCCGGGCCGCTCGCCGGGCGGGCGCTTCTTGAGCATCAGGATCACCGTGCCCTGGACATAGCCGCCTTTCTTGAGCTCCGAAGTGGTCTCGGTGGCGATATACCAGGCGGCCACCACTTGCAGGCCCGCCGCCCAGAAGATGCCGATCAGGTCGCCCCACACCCCGGTGTCCTGGTGGGTGAACATCACGCATTGCAGGCCGTTGTCGGGCATGTGCTCGGCCATCGCCCGGTAGGCGGCCACCATGCCACGGCGGAAGTCTTCGCCAGAGCCCTTGATCGCCAGCGCCCGGCGCGAATCCCACACCCATTCGTCGAACGGCTTGGGCGGGTTCTTGCGCAGCCAGGCGATGAAGAACTCGGTGATCTCGTGGTAGTTGACGGCATCGGCGTAGGGAGGATCGGTAATCCAGAGTTCACAGTGAGTGGTCGTACTTGATGCCGACTCCGTTCGAACTTCGAACTTCGTTATTGGCATAACCTCTTGTGCGGTCTTAAACGAAGCACGTCCGAATCCCAGCCAGGCCCGAGAGGCATAGTTAAATAGGGTGTTAAGCGCTTGGTTGTAATAAGTGCTAGTAGGACCGCCCAAACCACCTCCCTGATATTGCAACCACCGACACAACTTCGAGTTGAAGTCCGCCGCCTTGGCCACATTGAGCCACCCGAGCGGGGCTGCATCGGAAGCGCGCCAGTGCTTGAGCATCAGCGCTTGCAGCAGCAACTGCCGCGCATTGAACAAGTGATGCCAATGCGTCCAGCCGCGCGTCCGGATCGGCTCGTCGGTCTTGTCCCCCGGCTCGATGGCCATGTCCGGCACCAGGCCTTTGGCCTGCCAGCGGGCGAGTTTCTCGGCCACGATTGCCTCGACCTTGCGCTCGCGTTCCTGGTCTGCTGCCGTGGGGGCGGCGAAGAAGGTCTCCTGCCGGGCAGCATCGAGCGTTTCCTTCTTGATCCACTGGATGCAGTAGAGCCGCTCCTGGAAGATGTCGTCGGGACGCGGCTTGAAGTCGCCCTTTTCCCAGCGGCGCAGGCGGTTGCCCGCCGTGCCATCGGGCAGCCGGTAGTCGCCCCGCAGAGTCTTGATCGGCGTGCGGTAGGTCTTGCCGTCGAGTTCATAGACCATGTCGCCGTCCTGCACCGTGCCGTGCTCGGCGGCGGCTATCGCCTTCGCAGAAGCGCCGGTAATGACTTGGATGTCAAAACGCTTCAGGGCAGGGTTCGGTACCAGCTTGGCGATGACGCCTTGCTTGGGGGAGATCACCCAACTAGGGGCGAGCGGCACCCACCAGCCGGTTTCCGGGCAGCGCGTCTCCAGGCAATACAGATACGCCTTGGCGCGGTTGCCGTGTTCGTCATGTTCGATCCCCAGACGGGTGATTTCCGCATCCACCGCCTGAGCGACTTCGCGCTGCGCCTTTTCAATTTCGGCCCGCCGTTCAGGGCTGGCACCGATGATATTGAGCGCCCCCCAGGTGAGCATGCAGGCCACGGGGTTCAAGTCCGAGGCATAGACATCGCACCCCAGCCGCGCCGCCTCGAAGGGAATGGAGCCGCCGCCGCAGAAGGTATCGCCCACGCGCGGGCGACGGCCGTAGCGCAGGATACCCAGTTGCTCGATGAGCTCCGGGAACGAATGCGCATCCAGCCCCAGGTGCGCGTAGTGGCGGTTGACCTTGGGCCACACCGGAGCAAAAAGCCAGTCTTGATCGACTTCTTCGGGGCGCTTGCACAGGGCGGCCTTGGCTTCGTAGCTTTCGAGGGTGGCCAGAACCTTGCGATAGATCACCAGCCTGTCGTCATCGCTCAGATCGCGCTTCCACCGCAGCGAGATGCCCTCGGCATCCACATCCAGGGGGAACGGCATCCAGCGGATATCACCCCCCGTGACATCGCTCCTCTTGATGGTTGCCTTGAAATAGTCCCAAGGGTCATCGAGCCGGATACGCGCAGCGATTTCGGATGGCGATATGGCATTGGCTGCAAGCGCTCGCCGCGCCAGCCCCTCCTCATCGAAGGCCAGCAGCGCTTCGAACACCGCGAGATCGGCTTCGGGGTCATCGGTGGGGGGTAAGAGGCTACCCAGCACGATGGCCCGCACCAGGATCAGGGGTTTCCTGCCCTTCCAGTAAGAGCCCAGCCCCGTCAGCGTTTGCGCGGGACCAGCCTTACGCTCGCGCTGCGCCTCGAACGAGACCTTCTGCGCGGGGAATACCGTCTCGATCAGCGCGGGGGCATCTTTCAGCGACAGAGGGGAGAGGGTGGGTCTTGTTTGTGCGTGCATGGATCAGGCTTCCCGGATCGAGCGCATGGGGATGCTTTGCACGCGAAACATGGGTTTCGTTGGTTTCTCTGCGCTGATGAACTCATCCACACCCGCCGCGATCGCATGGGCCACGTGGATGGCATCCATGGCAGCGATGCCATGGCTTTCGGCGATGCTTTGCGCCTGTTGCAAGGCCAAGCTATTCCATGCCACGTTTTCGGCCTGACCGAATACCGCTTCAAAAAACGCAAGCTCTTGTTGCTGTTTGTGATACCGCGCCTTTGGCAGCGCCTCCAGTCGGACTGCGTCGCTGACAACTAAGGCACGCTCCGGGTCATCGAGCACGCTGAATGCTCGCTGCCCAAGCTCACCTTCACCCCTGAAGGCTGCAAGCAACAGACAGGTGTCGATGTAAGTACGCTTAGGCATCGCCCACTCCGCCACGGCGTAAGCGCAGTTCTTGGTCCAACGCCTCTGCTGACAGCAGCTGTCCCCCGCTCTCGATAAAGGCTTGACGCAAAGCCAAAAGTCTTTTGCCGGGTTCCGTCCTAGGCTGGTAGTCGGGCTGCGAGTCTTTCCGGCGTTCTACGTTCTGCTGGGCGGTGGTCAAGGCGTTTCCTGGTTGGTAACGAATGGCCAGAAGAAAGCCATGGGGGGCCAGAAGAAAGCCATGGGGCGCTGATTCCCAGTGGCTAGTGGATTCCTCACGTTGATAGGCAATGACCAAAGCGCTCCGAAGGGGTAATGACTTTATATCCAATGTGTCGGCCCCCATCGTCAGTACTCCGGCTCTAGTTTCTGGATCGTCTCGGTCGTCAATATCTGACCAAAGAACAATGCCTTTGAGCGGTCATGCAACAGACCGAGTTGTGCACGCAGGGTATCCCAGTTGCTTGGCGCGTTCGCCGGCAGCGTTTCAAGGTCGATGATGGAACCGGTCACTTGCTCTCCGGCGAGATGTGCCTGCGCCGGATTGGCGATTTGAACGATATGCAAACAATCGGCGTCTGGAATTTCCACACGCATCTGCACGCGACTGTTGATTTCACGGTCGCCAAGTTTCATGACAAGTTTTAGCACAGCGAGATCGGCGGCCAAATCGTCCTTCAGCAGATCGATATAGCGCAGCGAATGGTGCTGTGGGCTGGGAATGAGCCGACTGCCTTCGGCGATCCGCGTCAGCGCCTCCGTGGCATCCATGAACTTGTCCCAACCAACGTAGGGTGTTCGGCAGTTAAGGGTGATCACGCGATCGCCGACTTGCCAGATAAACGACCCGCCAGGCTCTTCCATCAGCATCTTTGGCGCGAATCGTAGATTGGGATCGATCTGTGCGACCGGCGCCGGAATGTCCGCAGAGGGCAGACGACGTGACCGGAGCGCAGAGTGGGTTTTCTTCAGTTCGGTGTACAGAACACCGGGCAGGACGTCACCCATTCCCTGCTCACCTTCGAACTGTACCTGCCAGACCACCTCGATAAGCGGTTCTTTTTTCAGACGTCTAGGAAGCGGGTTCATAGACCCTCCGCAAGGAAACCCGCGACTTGAGTCGCGGGAGGAATTGCGGGTGCACGAAGTGCGCCATGTGGTGTATAATGCACCGCAAGTGTGGTCTCCGGGCGCACGCCGACTGCAACGCCAGTCGAAACCTGGCCCGGATTGGCAGTGGAGCCCCGCTGCCAAGGGCGGCTGTAAACACGCCCAATGTTGGGGATGTGGTCAACCATGTTTGCTGCGTCTCACAATAAAGCCTTCGACTTCAGTCGAGGGTTGTTTACGGATTTGCTCCGACTTGAAATGACTGTTTCCAACCCAGCCCTGCTCGGCAAGCCGGTTGGCTGCGATCCCGATCTGCCTGCGCGTGAACTGGCGCTTACGCGGGTTCCAGGCGTGGATGCACTCGGCCACGTCATCGATTTGGCTGCCGCCCTCGCGCGTTATGACCCAATGCACGGTCGAGAGCAGCTCGAGGCCATAGGGCGACTCGAAGCCCTCGACGAGGCGGGTGACACGCGCGAAGCGTGCACGGCTGTCGGCATGTTGGTCGAGGAAGGCGGATGCCTCCTGGATGGCGCCGGGAACCAGCGTCAGCGGCTTGTCTGGCGCGTCGCTGCCGTCGGCGTAACCGGCGATCAGGTGTCCCTCGACCGTGCGCAGCACATGGCGCAGGTTCTCGGCGTAGGGGCCATAGGGGGCCTTGACGTATTTCAAGCGCAGCGGCTCCCCTGCCTCCTGCATGAAGTACATCAGCTTATGCACCTCGAGTAAGGTCACGAAGGGGTCGAGCAGGCCACCGAGATAGCGGTGGATCAAGGCCACAACCAACCATCCAGAATGCAGACTCATGACATCTCGTCCCCGAATAGGTCAAGCGAGGGACGAATGTCGTCCTTGCCACGGCTGCTGCGGCGCGCGCGGGGGGCGAGCAAGTCGCTTTGCGCCACGTCGCCCAAGGCATGTTTCAGGGCGGCACGCCAGCCCTTGCCCGCATCCATCACCCCGCCTGTGCTCATGGCCGTCATGCCGAAGAGCCACCAGCGTTCTTCCGGGCGCAGCGCCAGCCAGTTGCGAACGGCGACCGGAATCTTCTCCGTGTCCATTTGTTCAACCGCCCACGCCAGCACGCACAGTTCCTTGCCGAGAAGGCGGTCCACTGGGTTGTCGCCGACTTTCCATGCACCAGACTTCAAGCCGTGCGCAGCCAGACGCGCGTTGAAGGCGCGTTGCACCTCGGCGCGGATGGCCGTCCAGCGCGGCCGGTCGAGCAAGACGCGGTCGATCACCGCAGTCTCCGCCGAGGCCGATTGCAGCCCGAGGTACTCGCTGATCTGCACCTTGCCGGTGCTGCTCCTGGGGATGACGACCTTGAAGTGATGCGGGTCCGAGGTCGCAGGCACACCGAAGCCCAGCGTGTGCGGCACTTGCGCGCGCGCCTTGGATGATTCGGTATTGGCTGCGGCCTTGGGCAACGCCATCCTCAATCCTCCTGAATCACTTCGCCCGGCTTCAATTCGATTCCGGCAAGCGTGGCAAACTCCTTCAGCGCGAAGCCAGTGTCGAAGTGAACACCGTTGGTGATGACTATGTTGAGCGGTGCGTTAGGCTCTTTGAGCACCTCGCGCAGGCTGTTGACCACGCCCTCGATCATGGCAGCCGTAACCTCGCGCTCCTGGAAGTGGACAGTCACGGTGTTCTCGCCTTCGCCGATTTCGACCCGCACTCCCTTGAAGCGCGTGCCCGGCTGATCGCGGAAACGGTTGATGACGCCGAAGACGCGGTCAGTCGTGTCGAGAGCGACGCGTTTGCTTTGCAGACGCGCCGGCTTGCTATCGATGATCTGAACCGTTTTGTCGCCGCTGGACGGAATCTGGAAGTCGGCCGTCTTGTTGGCTTCGCCCGCCCTGGCAAATACCAGCAGACGATAGGCGCCAGGTCCAATCTCAAAGGGGCCGTCGTAGCGTGTGCCATACGTGGGATTGGAGCCGTCGAGTGTATAGAAGAGCTCGGCACGGGGCGTGGCCTCGAGGCGCACACGACGCTTGTCAGCCGCTGGTTCGACCTGATGACGGATCTTGAGGTCGGCAAGCCAGCAAGTAGCCGCTGCACTTTCATGCTGGCCTGTTGTGTCCTTGACCCAGAAGTACAGCGTGCCCTCGGTGGTAATGAAGTTGTCCAGGTCATCGACCTTCTGATCCTTGTCTGTAACCTCGCGCTTAGTCGACCAATAGACCACCGGGCTTTCGCCCGCATGACGCGGGGTGAGGCTCAACACCGTCTCACCAGTGTCCGCCTTGACGTTGATGACGGACACGTTGACGGTGGCCTTGTCCTTGGGGAACGGCCCCTTCTCGAGGTAGCCGTCCTCGCCCAAGCGCCAGCGACCTTGCTTCAACGCCTCGGTCTTGAGGGTATCCAGACCGCTCGCGCCCGGCATCCAGGGCCAGATGGGTGAACACTTGGCGCGCGTGACGACGTCTTTCCACGGCGTGCGGCGGTTGTCCTGGCCTTTGGGCCAGAGGTATTCCTCGGCCATGGCAAAGTATGCGTTCAGGTTGTCTTTTGTCAGCTCGCGCACGAGCTTGTAATTCGCTATTGGGCTTGCGAGCAGACTCTCGATCTGAGCTTCGGCGGACTGATCGCCCTGGCCGAGCTTCAGCCCTTGATCGATGGTGACGCCGGCCAAAACGTCACGGTCATCGCCCGGGTCGTCCGGGAAGTAGAGCCGGTTGTAGGCCGCCGAGAGCGCTTTGTTGAAGCGCTGTTCGGCATCTTCCAGACGATCACGAGCCTCTTCGTAAAGGGTGTCTCCAGGGCGAAGCCGTTTGTGAATCTGCTCGATGGCATACAGCTCGCGCAACCGTTCCTCGACAGCGTCGGCCAACAAGCTATCCTGGCCGGTCAGCACCAGTAGGTTGTTCTTTTCCGTCTGATAGTCAAAGAAGTTCTGGAGCTCACTGGGCGGAACCTTGCCATCTGGCTTGATGACGATGAGCGTCCGCGGGCCGGAGAGCTTCAATTCGTCGAGCTTGGGCAGAACCTGCACCTCCTGGTAGGCAATTTTGCGAACTGGCTCAAGGATGCCGGTGAGCCGATTGATCAGCGCCTGATCAATCTTGGGCTGAGGAATTTCCTTTGCGTTGCGCTCGATCTGACGCGAAAGATTCTCGGTTTCCTTGATGAAGAAGCGCTGCTCCTCCCGGTGCAGGTACCAGGCGGCCTCGCGCAGCCGCTGCAGGGCCTGGAGAAATTCGTCCGGCTTGCGCTGCGGGGCGGCCAGGAACTCGATGAGCTCGCTCTCGGAAAGGCCGATCCGCCCGCCAACCACGCGAGACAGACTCGAGGCAAGCAGTAGAGTCATCACCTGGCGCGCGGCGTCCGACCCCAGCTCGTCGTCGATGTGGTCGGCAATTGCATTGCCGTTGTCGGCGATGTCATGCGTCACCGCTGGCATCAATTTGGGTGCGATGCGCTCGATCTCATCCCTGACCTGATCATCATTGAGATTGAGATGCTGTGCGCCGATGAGGAAGACATCATCCGTTTCACGGTCCTCGACGCTTTTGAGGAGACGCGCGGTAAACTGCATCAGGCCACGAGTCTGGCGGAAGCCTTCGTTCTCCTTGAACAGCGCGACGAGGTGCTTGAAGGACGGATGGAAGGGATAGGTTTCCCTGACCTGCTCGGCGATCTGCTCGATGCTGCTGGCCACGATGTAGCCGCCGTCCTCCGCCTTCTTGATTTGCTGCGCGTACTCCTCCGCGATGTCGGAGACGACGCGCTCGTCCGGCAGTTCGTCGATAAGGCGCTTCTTGAGGATTTCGTAGATTTCGTTGCCCGCCAGTTGCACCGGCGTGATGGTCATCGCCTGACGTCGGGTTTCCTGCTGCAAGTTGGAAATAGCATCGGCAAGCGCCTTGGTCTGGGCCTTGTAACTGCCCGAGAGGTTGGCGACCACGATGGCGCAGTTGGGCAACTCCAGCGCGGCG
This sequence comes from Thermochromatium tepidum ATCC 43061, assembly GCF_009664085.1. Lineage (NCBI taxonomy): Bacteria > Pseudomonadati > Pseudomonadota > Gammaproteobacteria > Chromatiales > Chromatiaceae > Thermochromatium > Thermochromatium tepidum. The sequence goes on from NZ_CP039268.1 coordinate 1,745,680, forward strand.
CTCATCAGGCTGGAGAGGCTGTAGACCACCATATTGGCCAGCGTGCCCTGACCGAACACTTGGGTGCTGGCGTTGTCCAGATAGGGCGGTAGTTCGTCGAGCAGGATCAGCGTTGGCTTGTTGCCAATGATTTCCTTCCACTGCCGCTGGTCGACGGCCTTCGGTCCGTTGGCCCAGTACGGCTTGATGGCTTCGGCGGCTCCGAGCTGGGTGGCGATCTCGCCCCAGATGTAGTTATCAGGACTGTTGCGGCCATTGAACGCGGCGATGCGCGCCTCGCCGAATTCGATGCGAGAAGCCAAGTCCGCGGGCAAGACTTCCTTACGCAGATGCGGATGGCGCGCGAGCAGGCCAAGCGCGATCATCATGTGCGTCTTACCGCCGCCCATCGCCTGTGTCAGTTCGAAGACGGCTTGGTCGGACTTGCCAGACAGGCGCAGCAGCCCCTCGCGAAAGAGCTGATCCATTCCGTGGGTGACGTAGTTGCGCGAGAAGAACTCCCGGCCGTCGCCCTCGTCTTGGATGAGTTCCGCTAGGTTCTCGATGCCCTGACTCATCCGGTAGTCACAGATGATCGGGTTGAACCGGCAAGCCTGCTTGACTGTTTTGATCATGACCGTTTTACCTTCTCGTGCGCCCTCCCGATCCCTTGCCGTTTGCAGTTAGGGGTGACTGGCTGCGCACGGAGAGTGTTGAAAGGGGTCTGACACCAGCGGCCATCCTGGGATCAGTGGGGCCACTGACCCTAGACCTCGGTCACCAGCACCCGACCCATCCCAGGCGTCAGTTCGAACTCGAAGGGGGTGGGCAGGAAGTCCATCGCCCATTCGAGCGAGACATCGCGCAGCGGCCCGGGCGTGCGGATATGATGGTAGAGATTCTCGACCCGGAGCAGCTGACGGTTCCAGACGTCCTTATTGAGTGCGAGCAGCGCCTCGCCGCGTCCTTCGGGGTGCGACTTGTGCAGCATCAGGATCGCCGGATTGGAACAGGGGATGCGTTCGATCGGTCCCTCGCTCCGAAACACCGGATAGCGATCCTTGATCCGATTGATCTGGGCGATCTCATGGGTGAGATCGACATTGACCCCCTCCCATTGTTCAGGTGTGGTATTGACCACATCGAGCCGGCTGCTGAAGCCGTACTCGAAGCCGATCGGGATCATGACCCCAGTCGAGAACAGGGCGGCGAACAGATAGCGTTGACGCATGGCATTGGGATTCTGGCCCGATTCCAAGAACAACCGCTCGGTATCGTGGCTTTCGGGAAAGCTGATCGAGGGTGCGATCCGGCGCGTCAGCTCATACTGCTCCAGGAGCCAATCCCCCTCAAAATCCCACCACTTGGAGCTGTTGAAGATGGCATCGAACCCGGCGCTGGCCGTGGCGCAGGTCTGCTCGGGTGAACAGCCGAGCGTCTCGGCGACGAAGACCAGGTTCGGATCGATCTGATGGGCATGGCGGATCAGGCGTTGCCAGAGCTCGGTCGGGATCTGATAGGCCGCATCGCAGCGAAAGCCCTTGAACCCGAGTCCGGCCAGATGGGCGATCACGCGATGCAGGAATTCCTCCAATCCCTTGCGATCCGACGAATGCGCATGATCGAACTGTGCCAGGTCATACCAGACGATCTTGGTGCCATCGGCCTCGACACAGAATGGATTGGCGATCCGTCCGCCCTCGCGCACGAACCACTCGGGATGCTCCTTGACCAGGGGTGAATCGATGGCACAGTGGTTGATGACCAGATCGATCATCATCGACAGGCCCAGCCGCTCGGTCTGGGCGACCAAGGCCCGGACCTGGGCGTCGGGGTCGAGCCGGGAGCGGCGGTCAATGAACTCCGGGTCGATGCTGAAATAGTCGACAATCGAATACAGACTGCCCGAGCGTCCGGTCTTCTGGATCGGGTTGATGAATACCCAGTCGAACCCCATGGCCGTCGCCCGCTCCAGATGCGGCGTCCACTCACCGAAGCGACCAACCAAGCGTGGAAACAGGTTATAGATCTTCATGCGTTTAACGCTACACCCTTGGGCCTCAGCGCTTGGGTTTAGGGCTCACGGATATAGTCATAGATGTTCAGATAGTCCTGACCGGGGCGATTCCAGGAATAGTCGCAACGCATGGCGTTTTTGATCAGCTCGCGGAAGTGCTCGGGGTAGTCGTTGTAGCAGGCAATGGCGCGCCCGAGCGCCGACTCCAGACCACGATGGTCGTAGTCATTGAAGACATAACCGTTGCGTTCGTGCAGCGGGCGGTTGGAGTAGTCCTTGTCGAACACGGTGTCGGCCAGTCCACCAACGGCGCGTACCACCGGGATGGTGCCGTAGCGCAGCGCGATGAGCTGGGTCAGACCACAGGGTTCAAACCGGCTTGGGACCAGCATCATGTCGGCCCCGGCATAGATCAGATGTGAGAGATCCTCGTCGAAACCGATCTCCAGATGACAGTCTGGGCTGTCGTTGAGCATACGCTTGAGGCCCCAGAAGTCGGCGTTGATCCGATCATCTGGGCTGGAACCGAGCAGCACGAACTGGGCGCCGCGCTCCAGGGTGTAGAAGATGGCGTGGCGCACCAGCTCCAGACCCTTTTGGGGGTCGAGCCGACCGATGAAGGCGACGATCGCCTTGGCATTGTCGGCCAGCATCAGGCGTTGGCGCAGGGCGCGCTTGTTGTCGTATTTGCGGTCCAGGTTGTCGATGCCATACTGGACCGGGATGTGGCGGTCGATCTCGGGGTTCCAAACATCGTAGTCGACGCCATTGACCACACCGCCATACTTGATGTGATGGGTGTGGAGCACAGGCTCAAGCCCGAAGCCCTGACCTAAGTCCTTGGTCTCGAAGGCATAGCGTGGCGAGACCGTGGCGACGAAGTTGGAATAGACGATGCCGCCCTTGAGCAGATTGAGCGCGTTGGGGTGACGCGGATCGCCGAGCCGGGTGGGCGAGAAGAAATGCTCGGGACGGTGGAGCCCCGTGGCGCGCAGCAGCTCGGGGCCGGTAATGCCCTGATGGGCGAAGTTGTGGATGGTGAGACAGACGCGCGGATGGGTCATCCCGAGCGCCTGGTATTGCTCATAGAGATAGACCGGCACCAGCGCCGTCTGCCAGTCGTGACAATGGATGATGTCGGGGTGCTTGTTGGTCTTCCACATGAACTCGATCGCCGCGCGCGAGAAGAAGGCGTAGCGCATCACGTCGTCGTGAAAGCCGTAGATGGTGTGACGATTGAAGAAGTTGTCCTGCGAGTGCGGCTCGATGAAGAAGCACTTGCGCCCATGCACAAAGCCAAAGAAGACAGTGCAATGAATGGCTGCCTCATACCAGGGGACCCAGAGATCGCGATAGACCTCTTGAAGGTCATAGATCTGGTCATAACGCAGGGTGGCATATTTGGGCAGGATGATCTCGACATGGTTGCCGCGGATCGCCAGCTCGCGGGTCAGGCCAAAGACCACGTCCGCCAGTCCGCCGACCTTGGCGACGGTCGCCAGCTCAGGGGTGACATGGATGATAAACAGGCTCGGGCGCCAGACCGGCGGCGTGGCCGGCTCCCAGTGTGGATCGGGGGCGTGCCAGGGTTCTTCGGCCCCAGACTGAGACTCGGGTTCGGGTATCTCGGGTGTTGGCTCGAACGTCGGCATGAGCACATGCGTGGGCGCATGGCCGAGTTCCGAGAACGGACGCGGTTCAGGCTTGGTGATGTGTTCAGCCTCGCCTTCTAGGTCGTCCGGGGTCATGTCGTCTGAATCGGGCATGCACGGCGCGGTCGGCACCGGGGTCGGTTCAGGCTCGGACGCACTGGTCCCCGCGATGGCTTCGGGTTCCGTGACCACCTGTAAGGATGGCGGCTGATCTGGACGCCCTTCGGGCACAGGTGCCGTCACGCGCGCGGGTGTGTCGATGCGCATGGGTTTAGGTTCGGGCGCCTTGGATGTCTTACGAGGTGCCGTCTTCTTGATCACCGGAGTCGGAGCGGCGCTGACCGGATCCGAGTCGGATTCCGCCCGGACGATGGCGATCGCCCTGTCTTTCGGTCTGCGCTTAGGCGCCTTTTCGCTCGCGGGTATGTTCTCGGCGGCGCTCGTAGTCTGTGACTCTGGAGTACCTGGGGTCTTCTTGGCCATGCGCTCGATTCCTACGGCTGGGTCGGTCATGGATTGACACGAATATGGATCGGCCCATTCTGCCACGAAGGACCGCCCGGGATCCTGAATTGTCGGGGTCGATAGGCGGTCTAGGACAGGGAGCGACCACCAAACGCCCCATGACGCCAGTCCTTAAGCCCGCTGACCGCGGGTGTTGAAGGCGACGTTCCAGCGTTCCTCGCCGCCGTCGACCGGGATGGCGGTCAGCTCCAGTGTGCCGACCTCGGTCACGGCCGCCTGGAGCCGCACCGCGACCACCTCGCCCTTCTTGCGGTCTGCGGCATCGAGCGTGGTTTGGATCTCGTCGAGCTCGACCAGCTCGTCCTCGTTCCAGACCTCCAGTAGATCGCCGACCCGATCCTCGCGCCGCACGCTGGAACCAAAGAAGCGGAAGCGCACCGGCTCGCCGACGACCAGTCCGAACTCCTGCGGCGGTGCGACCGGCTCTGAGCCCTCCTCCAGCCCAAAGGGCACCAGACACAGCGCCTGGAGCTCGGGTTCCATCCCTGGGACGGCGGGCATGGCGCTCTCGACCCCGACGTAATAGGTGTGCGAGGTCCCGCCCCGGATACGTACCCCACCATGCCGACGCACATGGGCATAGAAGGCCGCACCGCGCGCCACGGCCAGATCCAGGTCGCGTGCCTCCAGCCGGCGCGCGGGCGGCGCGCCCTCGGCGGCAAGCCAACCGTTGAGGACCTCCATCACCCGTTCCTGCAACAATTCGGCCTTGAAGACGCCGCCGTTGAACAACACCGCCGTCGGGGGCAAGAAGCTTGTCTGCAGTGACTGATCGACGAATCCGGCCAGGTCCTGGGTCGCGCCTGCCTGACGCCCGAGGAAGGCGGCCAGATGGCGGGTGATGGCCGGATCCTGGGCATAGGGCAGACCGACCTTGGTCAGGGCGCCGCGCGAGCGGCTTGCCGGGCGGCTACTCGATTCGACCGCCGGGAAGAAGCCCTCGATCAGGGTGGTATGGACCTCATCGCGCGTCAGCTCGGTACGGATGCTGCCGCCGATCAGCCTCGAGCCACGGCTCGGGACCACCACGGGCACGCGCTCCAGCTCGGCCTCTGCAAGCAGCATCTCCTTGGCCTGACGGCAGGCATGGGTGAGCGCCTGGAGCTGCCAGCGATCCAACTCCACGCCGGCCTGGCCGAGCTTGTGGCGCAGCCCATAGGCCAGCGCGAGATCCATGTTGTCACCGCCGAGCAGGATGTGCTCGCCGACGGCGATTCGGTTGAGTTCGAGCGCCCCCGCCTGCTCGGTCACGGCGATCAGCGAAAAATCGGTGGTCCCACCGCCGACATCGACGACCAGGATGATGTCGCCGACCCGGACCTGGCGCCGCCATTCGCCCTGACTGTCGTTGACCCAGCTATAGAGCGCGGCCTGCGGCTCTTCCAGGAGCACCAGATGCTGGATACCGATCGCGCGGGCGGCCTCGGCGGTCAGCTCGCGCGCCGCCGGATCGAAGGAGGCCGGTACCGTGACCGTGACCTCCAGCCGGTCGAGCGGTTCATAGGGATGCGCCCCGTTCCAGGCGTTGCGCAGATGGTCGAGATACTGAACGGTCGCGTCGAAGGGCGAGACCTTGGGGATTTCATCCGGCGCGCCGGGCGGTAGGATCGGCGCCCGGCGGTCGATATCGGGATGACAGAGCCAGCTCTTGGCACTGGAGATCAGCCGGATCGGGGTCATCACGCCCTGGTTGCGCGCCAGCTCACCGACGATCCGGGTCGGATCGGACGGCCAGGGCAGACTCAGATCGCTTGGCCTGAACTCATCGGCGTGCGGCAGATAGAGAAAGGACGGCAGCAATGGGCGCGCCTCGACCGTACCTGGGGCGACGAGCTGCGGGATGGGTAGCATGTCCTGGACGATACGCTCACCCTCGCTGCGCTCCGAGTCGACCCAGGACAGGGCGCAATGGGTGGTGCCCAGGTCGATGCCGATGGCATAACGCGGGCGGCTCATAGCTCGACCTCCGCCGCCGCGAGGATGCGCGGATCATGGCCCGGGGTGAGCTGGGGCAAACGGATCTCGGTCACGCGCCAACCGCGATGGGCGAGCGTGCCGCTGAAGGGCGGCTCGCCGACCAGGTTGCCGGTCGGGCGGATCGCGGCGGCATCGAATCCGGGTTCCAGGGTCACGCGGCTTCCTTCGGGCGCATCGTACACCGGGGCCAGGCTCAGATAGTCGTTGAGCACCTTGCGACAGCCCTGATGCACCACCCGGGCACCGCGCCCGATCTCGGCATCCGAATAGCCCTGGATCTCCTCTTGCAGAAAATCGATCAGACGCCCCTCCCGTTGGAGCAGTCCGAGCAGGAGCAGGGCCGAATCGGAGGCGGCCTCGCCGAGTGGCGGGGTGGCGGGCGCAACCGGGCGTGCTGCCCGATGCACAGGCGTTGCACGGGCGAGTGCAGCGACCGTGCGTGCAAACTCGGGGTCTTTCAGCGCGCGGCGCAGACTGTCAAAGGCGATGGAGACCCGTCGAAAGAAGGACGGTGCCGATGATGCCATGATGAGATCCTCGCATGCAGAGACGGATAAGTCGGATTCAACCTTGGGCGCGCCGATTATTCAATGACCAAACGTCGCCAGCCCAGCGCCGAATGACTCAGCGCCTCGCCTCGTCCATCGCGCCATTCGGCCAGCACCAGACGCCGGGCGGTGCGTCCCTCGATCTCATGTATATGCTCGCCTGGGCGATGGGTGTGACCATGAATCAGCCGGGTTGCGCCATGACGCCGGAGCGTCTCGACGACGGCCTGTTGATTGACGTCCATGATGGTCGCGGTCTTGGCTGCATTGGCCTCGGCACTGCGCCGACGGTAATCGGCGGCGATGGCACGGCGGCTGGCGAGCGATTTCCAGAGAAAGAACCGCTTGACCAGCGGATGGCGCACCCGGCGCCGAAAACGCTGATAGGCCCGATCGTCGGTACAGAGCCGGTCGCCATGCATCAATAGGGTCGGCTCACCGTCGATCCGGATGAGACAGGGATCGGGCAGCAGCCGGCACCCAGTCTGGCTCAGAAAGGCGCGCCCGATGAGAAAGTCGCGATTGCCGTGCAGGATGCCGCACTCGGTGCCGACCGCCGTCAGCGCGCGCAGCGCCGACCGCACCGTCCGATGCAGGGGCGCATCGTCGTCATCGCCGATCCAGACATCGAACAGATCGCCCAGAATATAGAGCCGCCGCGCCGCGCGCGCCCGTCCAGCGAGAAAGCGCAGAAAACAGTCCAGCGTCGCCGGCTGATCGGGCGTCAGATGCAGGTCGGAGATGAATAGCGACTCGCCGCCGTCGTTGGTCATGGGCATGACAGACGATGACGTGACGGACAGGGTACTGGGGCGATCTGCCAATCAGTCCTCCGGCAGATCCAACCAGCCTTGCAGCGCCGCGACCAGGGCCTGGGCCTGAGCGCGGCTGGAGATATTGAACTTGGACTGCTGGCGATACGCGCCACCGCGCTTCTGATAGCGCCGGATGGTGTAACGATCCGGGCTATAGGTTCCCTTGGCGCGGTCCCAGTCGCGATAGCGGAAAATGATGGTGGTCCAGCTCCCCTTCGAGAGCACGACCTTGTCGAGTTCCTTGACGGTCTCGATGCCGTCCTCGACAGAGGTGACGGTCAGGTCTTCGATCTTTTCGGCCATGCGGCATCACTCGCGTGTTCGCTGTATTTCGGGTTCAATCGGCCTGGAGCGCGCCATTCCGCTGCAGCAGCTCGACGATCTTGGTGCGATCGTCGCGCCGCTCGCCGGCCTGGGCCAGCGCCAGATCCAGGGGCATCCGCCCCTGCCCATCGGGCTGATTGACGTCGGCCCCCAGCAGGATCAGACGTGCAACCGTCTCCAGATGTCCGCGCCCAATGGCGAGCGTCAGCGCGGTCTCGCCGTTCGGGTCCACACGGTTCAGGTCGGCCCCGCGACGGAGCAGCAGCTCGAAGCTATCGCGATCGGAGACCCCCGCGCCCGCCAACTCCAGCAGCAGGCCCTGTGGATCCAGCGGCACACCCTGTGCGACCAGCAACTGGGCCACCTGGGTCTTGCCGTTCGATAATGCCAGTTGCAAAGGGGTCGCGCCTGTGGCGTTGCGTTGCGCCGGATCGGCACCGCCGTCCAGCAGGAGACGCGCGATCGCGACGTTGCCTTGACGCGCGGCCAGATGCAATGGCGAGTCCCCCTGGGCGTCCGGTTGATTCAGCTGGGCACCCCAATGGATATGACGCTTGACTTGATCCAGATCACCGATCGCAACGGCGCGATGGAGATTCAGGGTCGGTCGCGCCGGCTCGCTACAGGCGAGGAGTAACGACACGGACAGACACAGCAGCGCACACGCAAGACGGGACATGGGGGCGAAGGGCGCGACGGATCCAGGCGATGTCTGGGATCTTAAACCGCGTCTGGAGTGAAAACCATCGGAACATGATAGAGTTCACCCATGAGCGCAAAGCTACTCCTCACCCTGGCCGTCTTGCTCGGTGTCTATGGGCTGGTGCTCCAGGCGCGCTGGCGGATCAAGCGTCTCGAGTCCGGCACTGGGCCCGGGTTGGCTCGGCTGCCACGCTCGGACGTCTCCTGGCAGAGGATGCGTCTGGCCGCCTCACTCCTGATCGCCATCATGACGGTCGGCAGCGCGCTCTATCTGACCAACCGCTGGCTTGAGGACCAGGAGGTCGTCCAGGTGCAGGTCATCAATGCCAACACAGGTCGGATCACGCTCTATGAGTCCAAACGCGGCCTGATCGAGGGTCGGCAGTTTCAGACGCTGGATGGACGCACCATCCGGCTCGCCGATGTGGAGCGGATGATCATCCTGGCCCCTGAGCCTGGGCTCGACCGGGCACGGCCCATCCCTCAGTAGATCGCCCCGCCTGCCTCGGCATACTCCCGCAGGATCTGCGCCGACTCGGCGCGCAACAGATCCCTCGTCACCTCGATGCCGCGCCGGGCATAACCGGCGATCCAATCCACCGGTTTGTGCCCTTCGTCGAAACCGATCGCGCGCACGTCGCTGTCGCGCGCACCGATGACCACGCGCCCGATTCCGGCCCAGGGGATCGCGCCCATGCACATGGCACAGGGTTCGGCGCTGGTAAAGAGCTCACAGCCACCGGGGACGGCCTGGCGTAGGTCGAAGTAACCGAGCCGCTGCTGGGCGAGCCCGATCGCGACCATCTCGGCATGGGCGATCGAACAGCACGAGGCGACCACCAGATTGACCCCAGGGGCGACCAGACGACCGCTGTGGCGTTCGAAGATGGCGGCCGCAAAGGGACCGCCGCCCAGGTCGGCGCGGATATTGGCGCGCGCCAGGTCCAATACCAATCTCATGCGCCCGGTCTCGTCGAGACCACAGGTCTCGCGTGCAGCGAGCACCGCGTCGATCCAGTCCGGGAGTTCGATCCGAATCGAGTTTCGCTGTTGCATCCCCATCTCCTCGATTGCCGTTTCAGTGCCTCTGGAGGCCCGAGCGTCGTGCGCCTTGTATCCGCGGATTTCAGTTCCATGTTACAGCCTGTCCCTTCACTGAGATCGGCGGCGGGTGCGGTTCGACCAAGGCCCTCTGAACCGGCACCAGCCCGCCGATCGGGCCTGTCCAACCTCGACCTCAATGAATCTGGAGGCTGTGATGCGCAACTCGATCCTCTCTATGGCCCTGACCGGAGTGCTCGTCCTCGGTGCCGCGCCGGCCCTGGCCGACTGGACCCTCGATCCCGAACGCTCGGCGGTCACCTATGTCACCATCAAGTCCAAAGACATCCCCGAGAACAATCACTTCAAGGAGATGCACGGACGGATCGATGGCGAGGGCCGGGCGGTCGTGACCCTGATGCTCGACAGCGTCGAGACCCTGGTGCCGATTCGCAATGAGCGGATGCGCCAGATCCTGTTTGAGACCACCAATTACAAGGAGGCCGAACTCAGGGCCCAGATCGACCCCAAGGCCCTGGAGTCACTGCCCGTCGGCCAGATCCAGCGCCTCGCCGCCGAGTGTCAGCTCAGTCTGCACGGCCAGACCCAGACCCTGACGCTGTCGCTGATGGTCGGTCGGCTCGCTGCCGACACCCTGATGGTCGCGACCACCGAGCCGCTGCTGATCGAGGCATCCAAGTTTGGCCTGAGCGACAAGGTCGAAAAGCTGCGCGAGATCGCTGGTCTCAAGGGGATCAGTGAGGCGGTACCCGTGGTGTTCGTCGGGACCTTCGTCCAGACCCCAGCCGCAAACCCCTGATCCACGAAAACACTCAGACCGCCGCTCCAAACCGATGCACGCTGCCCGTGGGGGATTCGTGGAACTGATCCGGGAAGTGGCGGCGCAGCAGGCAACTGGCCGCCAATCCGGTACAGTGATTGGGGGCCAGATACTGGATCCCGAACCCGGCGAGCGCGCCGACGGTAAAGTCCAGCCGCTCGGCGCTCGCGCGCAGCAGATGGGTCCCGCCCAGGACCGCGTGGATCGGACGTCCGGGCACCAGCCTCTGGACGTGTTCGAGCGTGTTGATCAGCCCGGCATGTCCGCAGCCGAGCACCACCACCAGCCCCGGCGGGGTGTCGATGATGAGCGCCTGATCGTCGGGTAGGTTGTCGATCTGGGTGCGTGCGGCGTCACGATAGAAGGGGCCACCGGTGTCCTCGATGGCATGGCGGCGTGGGATCTCGCCACTGAGCTGGATACCGGGCGCGATCTCGACCGGTCCAGGGTCGAGGATCAGCCGTCGCACCCGTGATCGCAGGGACTCCGGATCGGCGATGGGTGCGCCGATCGCGCGCCCATCGCGGTTGAACTTGGGCGCCAGCGCCTCGGGATGCAGATAGAGATCGATCGCGCCGCCGGTGCACGCGATCACCGTGTCCAGCCCGCCGCTGTGGTCGTAGTGCCCATGGCTGAGCATGACTGCCGTCACCCGTTCGAGTGCGATCCCGAGCCGTGCCGCATTGTGTCGCAGCGTCAGCCCCTGACCGGTATCGAGCAGCAGACAGTGTGCCTCGGCCTCGATGAAAAAGGACGCACCATGCTCACCGAGCAGACCCGGTGTGCTGGCCGCGTTCTCCGCGAGCTGGGTGATGGTCAGGCTCCGGATCATGGCGCAGTCGATCCCAGGGTCTCCGTGGCCGGTGGCGACCTGAGCAGTTCCAGATCCTGGAGCTCGGCGACCCGTTCGGGCGGATAGCCGAGGCGCTCGAAGTCCAGGAGGCCATTGGGCGCGTGACAATCGACACAGTCATGGCCCTTGCGCTGGATGCCGTGGTTGACCATGAGCGTGCCCATCTGGCGCATCCAATGCGGCTCGACATTGACGAGCCGGTCCTCGACGAGCGGATAGATCGTCTTCCAGCCGCCGCTCACACCAAAATAGGCCATGAACTCATCCATCATGTAACGCTTGAATGGCTCCTGGTACATGCGCCGGACGATCGGATCCTGGATCGCACGCTTGACGGCGGCCTGGGTGTCGCCGGTCTCGTAATAGACGTTGTAGTCGAAGGGCAGGATCATGGCCCCAAATGGCCCCTGGTTGGACATGTCCTCGTACATCATGGCGTTGAAGGGCTTGAACGGATAGATCCGACTCTTCCCTTCGTTCATGACCGCGCGCAGATTGGTCTGGATCATGGCCCGGCGCCGTTCGAGCTGCTCGGGCGTAAGCTGCGACAAAGGATCGGTCGCCATTCGGACATAGCGCTCGACCTCGATGTCGGGATACCGCTCCTTGAGCTCGATCGCCTTGGCGCGCACGGCGGCGATGACCTCGGGATCGGTGATCCGCGCCATCTGCTGCATCAGCGGATCATAGGTGTCGGTACCGTTCGGATTGTTGCCCAGGGCATTGGCCAGGAAGGTGCCATTGCCGTTGAACCAGAGATAGATCAAGCCCTTGCCCGGCTCGCCCGAGCGATAGACATCGGTCGGTTCCCAGATCCCCTCCTCCGGGTTCCAGGTCGGATGCACCCAGTCGCGCAGCACCACATTGTGGTCTTCCAGACGCGGGATATGGCAGGTCTCGCAGGCCAGACGCGCGATATGGCCGTTGAGCAACGCCTTGTCCTTGGAGTGGTTGTGCGGCGCGCGTGTGTGACAGGTCTCGCACGAGACCTCCTTGCCAGGGAGGTCGTTGGCGACCAGGTCCACCCCCATGCGCCCGCGCGGGATCTTATGACCCTCGGGACGATGGCAGTCGATGCACTGGATGCCGGCAGCGGCGTGGGCGTCGTCTTGGGGACTGAAGGGATTGCCGCGCTTGGCGCCATGATGCAGGATGCGCTGGTGCTGGTAGCCGAGTGCCTGGGCCGCGGCATTGTGCACATAGGCATCGCCGCCCATGTTGTGCTGGTGACAGCGCAGACAATTCTCGGTGCGGATCGGGCCGACGCTGAGTGCGGCGCGCAGACTGCGATCCTGATCCCAGCGCAACCCGTACTGATCCTGGATGACGATGCGCCGGTTCAGGTCATAGTCGGCGGCGTGACAGATCAGACAGTCGATCCCCTCCTTCGCCAGGCTCGGCACATCGCCGATCGGCATCATCTTCTCGGTCGCGGGCTGATAGTTGCCACCGATGTGACACTGACCGCAGCCCTCACTGCGCAACACCACTTCGCCCTTGGCATGCTCTGGACGGCTCGCAACCAGGGCCGCCCAGCCGGTCCAGGTGAAGCTCCCCGGGATCCCGCAGGCGCGGTCGATCTTGCCCACCGGGATCTTGTGCGGGCCGGCGTTTACCTGACGTCCGTCGTAGCCATAGGTCGAGAAGCCCCCTGAGGCACTCTGAAACTTGAAGTGAACCGAATTGACCAGGTCGTCAAGGGTATCGACGGTCGAGCGGGTACCGTCGGCATGCTCGACCTCGATGGTGGCGTGACAGGTCAGACAGGTCTTGGGGCCTTCGTACTGACGGATGCCGGCCTTGCGGAAATACTCGATGTGGCGCGGTTGGCTGTCGCGGATGAAGGACGCGGTATTCATCAGCATCTCGATCTTGACCTGACGCGCGAAGGGGTCCTGATCGGCGGACACGATCGACTCGGCCTTGCGTCGACGCGCCTCCTCGCTCAGCGACCAGGCTAAGGACTCGAATTCGGCCTCCGTCACCCGCCGGCTGCTCTCATAGGTCAGGGGCGCATTGGTCTTGCCGACATAGGTCTCGAACAACACCGGATAGAGAACGCGATAGGCCAGCGCCAGGACGACGAGCACGCCGGCGCCAAGGATCAGGCGGCCTTGGGTCTTGGGGTCGAGCAGTCGGGCAATGGGGTTCATGATCTCGCCTCCTCAGTCGGGCTGGGGCTCGGTTCGCCCTCGCGATGCCAGCCGGTGATCATGGCGCGCAGATTGGTGGTGAGGGTCTCGCCCGTGGTGATGATGTACAGGTGGACGAGCAGGAACAGCACCAGGAGATAGGCCAGGGTCAGATGCCCCATGGCCACCAGCCACACGCTCGGCAGGCCCAAGAGCGTCTCAGGCAAGGCGACCGAGAACAGGAACGACCAACCGCTCAGGATCAAGAACGGCATCAAGGCGTACATCACGCCCAGATAGCTGAGCTGCTGGAGGGTGTTGAACTTCATCTCGGCGCTGACCTGGAAGGGATGCGGCGCATTGCGGAAGATCCCATAGCCGTAATAACGCGCCTGGGCAAACAACCGATCGAAGAGACCCGAGAGACGCACCCGGTAGTGCCGCCCATTCTCGGTGGTGAGGTTGCCGACCACAAAGCCGATCCAGCCCAGGGTCAGCAGGATGCCCGCCGTGTTATGGACCGTGACCGCCAGATCGAACGGCATCAGCCAGCCGCCCCCAGCGAAGTGCATGCTGGCACCTGTGTACATCAGTACTAGGAACAGCAGCGCATTGATCCAGTGCCAGGCACGAAGCCAGCGCGGATAGAGATAGAGGGCGATCATGGCCGATCCTCCTTTAGACGACGATAGGCGCGATAGCGGCCCCAGCCGTGCGCGATCAGCCCCAACAAGGTCAGACCGATCACGCCCAATCCCAGTGCGTCGAGCTGCGGACTACGGCTCATGCCGACGACATAGGCCTCATTGAAGACTGCCTTCGACAGCCAGCCCCCCCCTGCCAGATCGGTCTCGGAACGGTACCGATAAAGTCGCTGAAGCAGGCGCGGCTCCTTGGAGTGACAGTTGATGCAGTCGAAGTTGCTGTCTTTGGCAGCCAGGATCTGGTGTGAGACCGGACGGCTAGGATCGGTCAAGGGGGTATGACAGTCGAGACAGCGCACCGACCCCCAATGCTTATCGCGCTTCGGCAGCCACAGATGGGCGGTGCTGTACGGTTCGCGGATCTTGGTATGACAGGAGAGACAGAGCTGATTGTCTTTCTGCACGATCGCGGCCAGCGGCTGCCCGACCTCGGAGTGACGGAACACATGGGGGTCGTGACAGCGATGGCAGTCGAATCCCGCGGCCTTGGGTGAATCCGAGGTGGCGTGGATGCTTGAGGCGAACTCCTCGGCGATGGTCTCGAAGGTGTAGTGGCGTTTGTCGGCCTTGTGGAGCTCCTTGTGGCAGCCGACGCAGTCGAGCCGCTGCCCGCGCACCGACTCCGGATGCGGATACTGGCCGAAGTCGCCTTCATGACAATCGACGCACTGGAGCTCGCCATGTGCCGAGTGCTCGAATTGCCGAGCATCGACGTGCAGGTCGAGGATGTCGCCGGTGCCTGGGTCGCGATAGCCAAGCGTCTCCATGTGATGACAGCGCAGACAATCGGCGTTGTCGGTGCCTAACCGGCCCTGGATGGCGGCCTCGGTTAGGGGCGAACCGAGAAACAGGCCCATCAGGAGCAGGGCCTGGGCCAGCCGGCCGCCGGCCCTCATTGAGATATCTCGATCGTTCATC
The DNA here is from genome assembly GCF_009664085.1 of Thermochromatium tepidum ATCC 43061. Classification (NCBI taxonomy): domain Bacteria; kingdom Pseudomonadati; phylum Pseudomonadota; class Gammaproteobacteria; order Chromatiales; family Chromatiaceae; genus Thermochromatium; species Thermochromatium tepidum. Next base: position 1,760,708 of record NZ_CP039268.1, read on the forward strand.
ACTGGGTCGCCCCCATTCGCGTGGTCTGTGCCCTTCTTTGCCTCTGTCCCCAAGTTTAACACCTTGCAATTGGCCGCTGCCGATACCTCGGGCACCAGATTTGCGTCGCCAGCAAGGGGTGTTCACTTGCTCCAGATCAATCTTTCAGTCGATCGGGTTGGACAACTGGCCAAACCAGGTCTATAAGATTATTTGAGTATAGGAATATAAGCTGATTTTTATAAATCCTGGATCAAGCCAAATGATTGAATCATCGTGCGATCGCTAAGGTTTGGCCAATTTGGGCGACTGATCCTGCGCCGAAACGCGGACCAACAGGGATGACAATTCGCACTGCCATCGTCTTTTTGACTGTTTAAGGGCGAGTGGAGACGGATCCCGCGAGTGCCGCTCGGCCTGGTCCCTGAAGAGATAAAGCTGTCATTGGGGGCTCGATATGCAAGACCTAGCCGGTGATCCAGACCCGATCGAGATCGGACCGCGTCTGTCTGATCAGCTCGAATTACACGGCATCAGCCGCCGTGGTTTCATCCAATTTGCACTCGGCCTCACGGCGGCGATGGGCCTGCCGTTCGGGATGGCGGGCCGGGTACTGGCCGCCATCGAGGAGACCCAGGGCCGACCGGCGGTGATCTGGCTGCACTTCCAGGAATGCACCGGCTGCACCGAGTCGCTGCTGCGTGCCACCCATCCGACGGTCGAGTCCCTGATCCTGGACCTGATCTCGCTCGACTATTCCGAGACCCTGCTCGCCGCCGCCGGTCGTCAGGCCGAGCAGGCGCTGGCCGAGTCCATCGCACGCAACCAGAGGCGCTTCATCCTGGTCGTCGAGGGCTCGGTACCGATGCGCGATGGCGGGATCTATTGCAAGGTCGCACGCAAAACGCCGCAACAGATGCTGCATGAGATCGCGCCCCAGGCAGCGGCGGTGGTCGCCATCGGTTCCTGTGCCTCCTGGGGCGGGGTGCAGAGCGCCGCGCCCAATCCGACCGAGGCCGTGGGCATCCCCGAGGCGTTCGCGCGCGAGGGCATCACCCGCGCCGATGGCGCCGCCCTCCCCGTCATCACCCTGCCCGGTTGTCCGGCCTCGCCCTACAACCTGCTCTCGACCGTTCTCTACTACCTAACCCTTCAGAAGCTACCCGCACTCGATGCCAAGGGCCGACCGCTGTTCGCCTATGGTCGGCTGATCCACGACCACTGCGAACGCCGACCGCACTTTGACGCCGGACGCTTCGCCGAGCAGTTCGGCGATGAGGGCCATCGCCAGGGCTGGTGTCTCTACAAGCTCGGCTGCAAGGGGCCAGAGACCCACGCCAACTGTCCGGCCATCGAGTTCGGCGACGTGGGCGGCAACACCTGGCCAGTGGGGATTGGGCATCCCTGCTTCGGTTGCACCGAACAGGGCGTGGGCTTCCACAAGGCGCTGCACGAGCAGGCCGAGGTCGAGTCGGTGGCGCCGCCGGCCCTCTTCCCCGACGTATTCGCGGAGCATCCGGGCGGGGCCACGCTCGCCAGTGCGGCCCTGGCCGGGGCCATTGGGGGCGGGGCCTTGGTCTATGCCGTGGGCGCGGGACAGAGGCTCAGGGCGGCGGAGGCCGCGGAGGCGGCCAGGTCGAGCGCTGTGGATCAACCCAAAACCGAGTCAGAACCGAGGTGAGTGATGAACATCGATCGGCGTGATTTCCTCAAGGTCGCGCTCGCCGGTGCGACCACGGCCCTGACCGCGGGCAGTGCCGTGGCGCGTCCGCCCAGGGAGCTACCGCCGGACGCGGTCGGCATCCTCTATGACGCCACGCTCTGCATCGGCTGTAAGGCGTGCGAGGTCGCTTGTAAGACCACCAACGCCCTGCCGAGGGAGACGGATCCGGCGCTCGAACAGGCCAAGGGCGTACAGGACATCTGGGATGCCAGCCGCGATCTCGACAGCCGCACCCTGAACAAGATCAAGGCCTATGCCCAGGGTACGGCGGCGGTCAAGGATCGCGACCACGACGGCTACAGCTTCATCAAGCGCGCCTGCATGCACTGTGTGGATCCGAATTGCGTCTCGGCCTGTCCGGTGCGGGCGCTGACCAAGGATCCGGTCACGGGCATCGTCGGCTACAACCCGGACGCCTGTATCGGGTGCAGGTACTGTCAGCTCGCCTGCCCCTTCAACATCCCCAAGTTCCAGTACGACAAGCCCTTCCCCAGGATCGTCAAGTGCGAGATGTGCCGGCACCTCCAGGCCAAGGGCGAGATCCCGGCCTGTTGCGCGGCCTGCCCGACCGGGGCCAGTCTGTTCGGGCGGGTCTCGGATCTGCTGGAGGAAGGCCACCGGCGCCTGAGCTTCAAACCGGGCGAACACCAGGACTATCCCATCCACAGCCTGGATTCGGGTAAAGGGCGCAGCGCCGAGGTGCGCGGCTATTATCCGCATCTCTATGGTGAGACCGAGACCGGCGGCACCCAATGCCTGCTGCTGGCGGGCGTACCCTTCGAGAACCTGGGGCTTCCGCCCTTGGGGCCAGAGTCGAGCGCCCGGCTGTCCGAGACCATCCAGCACAGCCTCTATCAGGGTCTGGTAGCCCCGACCCTGCTGCTCGGCGGACTGGTCTATACCGTCTATCGGCGCACCGAGGCCGAGCGACACGACGACCCAGGGGCGCCTACCGCTATCAAAGAGGAGCGCCGCCATGACTGAGGTCTATCGTCCGCTTGGCGGGCGGTTGCTCACCCGCGAGTTCTATTTCCTCGGGGTCATCGTCCTGATCGGCGCCTATTTCACCCTGCGTCGTTTCCTCTTCGGCATCGGCGCCGTCTCCAACCTGAGCGACGGCTTCCCCTGGGGCATCTGGATCACCTATGACGTGGTGACAGGCACGGCGATCGCCTGCGGCGGCTATGCCATGGCGCTCCTGGTCTATCTCTTCAATCGCGGCCAGTTCCACCCCATGATCCGGGCCGCGCTCCTGACCAGCGTCTTTGGCTACACCCTGGCCGGGGCCTCGATCATCGTCGATGTCGGGCGCTACTGGCAGCTCTACAACGTCTTCTTGCCCCAGTACATGAACCTCAACTCGGTGATGCTGGAGGTCGCGCTGTGCGTGACCCTCTACACCCTGGTGCTCTGGATCGAGTTCTCGCCCGCGATCCTGGAGGCGATGAGGGCCAAGCGCGCGCTACGCCTGGTGCGTCATGGGCTGTTCTTCTTCATCGGTCTGGGCATCCTGCTGCCAACCATGCATCAGTCCTCGCTCGGCTCGCTGCTGATCATCGCTGGGCACAAAGTCCACCCGCTGTGGCAGACGCCGATCATCCCGTTGCTGTTTTTGATCACGGCGATCGCGATGGGCTACGGCATGGTGGTGTTCGAGTCGCTCTATGCGGCGGTCCATCTGGGGCGACGGCTGGAGACGGATCTGGTATCGCGGGTCGCGGCCGTCATCCCCTGGCTGCTGATCGCCTATCTGGTGATCCGGCTCGGCGAGCTGGCGCTCAGCGGTGACCTCGCCTATCTGGGGCGGCCGGGCCGCGAGCCCTGGCTGTTTGCGCTGGAGATGGTGCTCTTTCTCTATGCGACCCTGGTCCTGCTCGATCCCGAGCGACGCCGGCGCCCGACCCAGTTGTTCTGGAGCGCCCTGGCGGTGGTGCTGGCCGGGGCGCTCTATCGCTTCGATGCCTTCCTGATCGCCTATAACCCAGGTCCGGGTTGGCACTATTTCCCGGCGGTGGGCGAGATGATGATCACCCTGGCGATCGTCGCCTTCGAGGTCATGGCCTATCTGTTCTTCGTCAAGAAGACACCGATCCTGGCCGTCGCACCCCAGACCGAGTCTACCCTGACCGCCCGGGCATCCTATCCAGAGCACACGACGATGAGAGGGGCTTCGGCATGACCAGCACACGCATCAGCGTCGATCCAGTCACGCGGATCGAGGGACATCTGCGCATCGACTGCGACATCCGGGACGGCAAGGTCGTCAATGCCTGGTCGAGCGGTCAGATGTGGCGCGGCATCGAGACCATCCTCACCGGACGCGACCCGCGCGACGCCTGGCTCTACACCCAGCGCATCTGCGGTGTCTGCACCACGGTGCATGCCATCGCCTCGGTGCGCGCGGTTGAGGACGCCCTGAACCTGGAGATCCCGCTCAACGCCCAGTTGATCCGCAATCTGATCATCGCTGCCCACGGCATCCACGATCATGTGGTGCACTTTTATCATCTCTCAGCGCTCGACTGGGTGGACCTGGTCTCGGCGCTCCAGGCCGATCCGAAGGCCACGGCGACCCTGGCCCAGGGCCTCTCGGACTGGCCAAACAACAACGCACGTCAGTTCGCCGCGGTCCAGGAACGGGTCAAGCGCCTGGTCGAGAGCGGCCAGCTCGGCATCTTCGCCCACGGCTACTGGGGCCATCCGGCCATGAAGCTTCCGCCCGAGGCCAATCTGATGGCGGTCGCGCACTATCTGGAGGCCCTGGACTATCAGCGCAAATCCAACCAGATCACCGCCATCCTGGGCGCGAAGACCCCGCATATCCAGAATCTGGCCGTCGGCGGGGTGGCCAACGCCATCAACCCAGACGACCAGGCCACCCTCAATCTGGAGCGGCTGGCCGCGATCCGCACCCTGATGGACGCACTGGGGGCCTTCGTGCGTCAGGTCTATCTACCGGATGTGATCGCGATCGCTGCGCTCTATGCCGACTGGCTGCCCTATGGCGCGGGCGTCACGAACTATCTCTCGGTGCCCGACTTCCCGCGCGACACCAAGGGGACGGACTTCGCGATGCCGGGCGGCTATATCCCAGCGGGTGACCTGGCGCGCTTTCAACCGGTCAAGCAGTTCGGTGATCCCTTCTTCGAGCAGAATGTCAAGGAGAGCATCAAGCACAGCTGGTATCAGGGCGACTTCCCGCGCTCGCCCTATCAGGGCGAGACCCTGCCCGATTACACCGATTTTCAGGAAGACGGTGCCTATTCCTGGGTCAAGTCTCCGACCTTCCTCGACGAACCGGCCCAGGTCGGGCCGCTGGCCAATGTGCTGGCGATGGTTGCGGCGGGCCATCAGGGGACCATCGGCTATCTCAACGACGCCCTCGCACGGATCGAGGCCATCGCCGGGACCCAGGTACCGATGAGCGCCCTGCACTCCTCGCTCGGGCGTCATCTGGCGCGCTGCATCCGCACCCAGGTGCTCTATGACAATCTGGTCGAAAACTATGATGCGCTAGTCGCCAACATTGCACGCGGCGACTACACCAGCTTCAACCCGCCGGTCTTCCCCAAGGGCGAGCAGATGGGCTTCGGTTTCCATGAGGCACCGCGCGGGGTGCTCTCGCACTGGATCCTGATCGAGAACGGCAAGATCAAGAACTATCAGGCCGTGGTCCCCTCGACCTGGAACGCCGGGCCGCGCAATCAGAACGACGCGCTCGGTCCCTATGAGGCCGCCTTGCTCGGCAACCCGATCCTGGATGAGGAGCGTCCCTTGGAGGTGTTGCGCACCGTCCATTCGTTCGACCCCTGTCTGGCGTGTGCGGTCCATCTGCACGACAACAAACGACGCGACAGCGTGCGGGTGCGGGCACTCTGAGATGGGGCCGGAGTCGGAGACGCCTACCGATCCAGGCACGGACGTCCTGCTGCTTGGGCTGGGCAATCTGTTGCTCAGCGACGAGGGGGTAGGCGTCCAGGTGGTGCGCCGACTCGAACGCGACTATCGCTTCGAGCCGGCCATCCGGCTGATCGATGGCGGCACCTCGGGTCTGGATCTGCTTCCGCTGTTTGCCGACCATCGGCGGATCCTGATGATCGATGCCATCGCGCTCGCTGCACCGCCGGGCCAGATCGCCGTGTTGCGCGATGCCGAGATCCGAAGTGCCCTGAGTCCAAGGCTCTCGGTGCATCATCTGGGCCTGTCGGACCTGCTGGCGTTGGCCCAGTGGCTCGACGATGGTCCGACCGAGATCGTCCTGGTCGGGATCGTCCCGGAGTGCCTGGAACTGGGGCTGGAGCTGTCGCCGTCGGTCGCGGCGGCGATCCCCGCGGTGATCGAGCAGGTCGGGGCGATCCTGAGCGGCTGGGGGGTCGCGTTCGAACGGGTCAGTGCCACACAGCCGTAACACGTCACACCCTCCAAGGCCTAAAGCAGGCTGTATCGGTCTGGCGCTCAAGACGAGGGTGTCGGTGGGTATTTTTGCCGGATCATCTCGCCGATCAGGCGGATCGTCTCGCGGCTGCCTTCTTCGGCCGAGCGCATCGCCGCGACGATCTCGTCGAGCGCGGCGTGGTCGTGCAGCCAGTCCTGGTGGGCGGCGGCGACGGCTTGGCGCACACCCTCATGGACCCTGCGGTGCGGCGCATCGAGTTGGGCGTAGGCCGGCAGGCCGGAAAACGCCAGCCTGCCGTGGCCCGTCTCATACCATTTACCGAGCCGACAACTGTGGTGATCGATACCGACGGCCTGGACCTCTTCACCCTCCCCGCCTTTTTCCACCGCCACATAGCCGCGCTGCATATAGATCACGTGATCGAGCTTGGTCAGCGAGGCGAAGGCGAGATCTTTGGCCTGGTTTAAGGCCGCCATCGTCTGCTGGGCCGATTGGGCCACGGCATCGAACTGACTGGCGAAACGACCGACACGCTCGCCGAGCGTCTGCACCTCGCCCCCGAGCACCTGGGTTTGCGCGACCATCGCTGTCACCCGCTCCGATAGGGTCGTAATGATCGTATTGATCTCCTGTGTGGCCAGCCGCGTACGCTCGGCGAGCCTCCTCACTTCGTCGGCCACCACGGCGAAACCGCGTCCCATCTCGCCGGCGCGCGCCGCCTCGATCGCGGCATTCAAGGCCAGCAGATTGGTCTGTTTGGCGATCTCGGAGATCAGTCCCAAGGTCTGCTGGATCGTGACCGTCGCCTCGCCCAAGGCCTGGGTGGTCTGACTGGTCTGCGTCATACGCTCGCGCATCGTGGCGAAATCGCTCACCATGGTGCGCACGGCCGCCTGGCTTTCCTGGGCGCCGCGTTCGTTTTCCACCGCCAGTGCCATCACGTTGTCCATCGCCTGGGCGACGATGACCAGGTCGTTCTGGTTGCCAGCAAGATTGGTGAGCAGGCTGCCGCTGTTTAGATGATGCAGCTCGCTATTGAGCCGGTTGCGGCGCGAGAACTCCGCAGCGGCCTTCATCGCATCGAGCGCCTGATTGATACCCTGCATCGACTTGGCGATCTCCCCTGGCATGCCTTCGATAAAGGCATAGCGCCTGAAATCTTCCTGCGCCGCACGCTGGAAGCAGGTCGTGACATCTTTGAAATAGGCCTCGACGATGTCGAGGAAGTCGTTCAGTTCCCAGGCCACCTTGCCGAACTCACCCAGACCCTTGGTATGGGTGATGCGCACATGCATATTGCCCCGCTTGGCCTGTTGCAGCGCCTCGCTCATGCGCCTCAGGGTTTCGAGGGGGCGCGTCGACCAGTGAAACAGGCCCCACCCAAGCAGTGCGATTATGATCGGCAAAATGAATAGCATCCCGTTCGAATTGAACCAATACAGATAGCCAGCGAGCCCGGCATTGATGAGGACGATCGCCGTCAGCCCCCATGCAATTCGTTGGTATACGAAGGGGACGCCTTTACTGGCACGGCTTGTGCCTTGGAAAAAATCGGACATGGGGATGCTCTCGCTCAGCGCGACTGATGGAACAGATCGAGCACGAGGCGCTCGTAGCTGAGCCCTTGCGTGGTGAGCCGCTGGCTCAACCAGGCGAGTGAGGCATCACAGGCCTGGGCTGGCCCTACTTTTTGTTCGATGCGCAGCATCTCAGCATAGATCGGCACAAAGAAATCGATCGCGGCCCGCGGTGCCTGACGACGCACGGAAAAATAACCGACCACCCGACCATTCTCATAATCCGGCGTGACATTGGCAAATACCCAATAATAGTCGCCATTCGAGCTCATGTTCTTGACAAAGCCGAACCATTCACGACCAGTCTGGATCGTATCCCACAAATGCTTGAACGCGCCGCGCGGCATATCGGGATGACGCACGATGTTGTGCTGCACACCTAGCAACTCGCTTTCCGAATAGTCGGCCATGCGCATGAAGACGCGGTTCGCGTAGGTGATGCGGCCTTTCAGGTCGGTTTTGGTGACGATGAATTCGTCGGCACCAAATTGTCTTTCGTTTTGTGTCGGTACGATGTTGCGTTTCATGACGTTCTCTGGCAACGACTCGGATACAACAAGCTCTACGATCGCCTGAAATCAGCTAGCCCATCTGGGTCACCTGATAAAAAACGACGACGCCTTGGTTTGACCTCGAGACAGTCTGGGGTACGAAGCGACCGCACCTGGCCGAACAGAGGATCTTAAGAATACCGCTGAGTGCGCGCGGGCAGTCAGCGGATAATCCCTTGGCCCCGCGCCGCCTGCAACCAGCTCGGAAACTCCTGAAGCAGTCGGTCATAGAGCTGGGCGTCGGTCAGGTCGTGTAGATCGTCGATGGCAAAGAATCCGCAGTTGTCGACCAGGCGTCCGCTCAGGGTATCGAGCTTCTCCAAGATACCGTAGTTGCGGCCACCAAGACCCATAAACTGCCAGAAGATGGGGTAGTGCGCGGCCTCGCGCATGAGCTCGGTGATAGCGCGGTTCTGGTGGACGCCGCCGTCGCTGACGAATAGCACATAGGCCGGCGGTGCTTGGGGATCGCGGCGGTAGTGGTCGATGACCTCGCGCATCACGCGAGGCTCGTCGTTGGTCCCTCCGTACCATCGCTTCCAGCCGCCCCGGACGGTGTTGATGTAATCGCCGATGTTGTCCAGGGTCGCCGGATCGAGCGGCTTGGGCGTGGTATCGAAGGCCCAGACATCGAGACGGCCGTCATCGTCGAAGTGCAACGCCAGCGGCAGCACCCGGTCGAGCAGCTCCTGAACTCGCCCACTTTTGTATTGATGCCCCATCGAGCCACTGGCATCGAGCACCAGTCCAACCCGTGCGCGCAAGCCTTGCAAGCCTTGCTTCGCCAGACTCAGCCGCGCGGTCTTCACCAGACTGACTAGCTGCGGGGCTTGCTGTTCGACGCGCTTGTCCAGGGACAGCCGCACCGGTTCCGGCGAGGGTGCAACCGGTGCCGGCTCGGCCACCTCGCCGCCGAAGTGATGCACCAGGGCAGCGAGCCCCCCGCTGAACCCCTGCCCCGTGGCGCTCAGACGCCAAACCCCGCCCTTGCGGTAGATCTCAGCGAGCATCAGGGCGCGCTCATCGGCAAAGTCGCTCCCGCGCAATGCGAAGCTGGCCTTGACCTGTCCGTGCTCGATCAGGCACAGGCGCCCGGTGGTGAGTTGCCGCATGGTCCCGGCCCCGTCGATCGCGGCCACGAAGACCAGACGATCGATGCTGGCCGGTAGCTGATCCAGGGCCAACCGGAATCCGGCCTCGAAGCCCGCCGGACTCGCAAGCTGCACACCGCCGCAGGGCGTCTGGGGCTGGTTGAAGAAGGTCATGTAACGCTCATCGGCAAGCCGTCCGGCGGCATCGACACCGAAACAGGAGACATCGGCCGCGATCCCCTCGAGGTCGATGCCGACCTCGAGGTCCACCGAAGACATCAGATCCGGCAATGCCACACGCTGACCACGGCTGAGTTGCATCTCGTCTCTCCTGAACCCCCGAGCCTCAGGGAACGACTGTAAGCGAGAATCGCGAGTGCGGACAAGCGGGTTCATCGGCTTATTATTAACCCGGCGTAACTATTCAGGTTCTCGGCCCAACCAAGGTGAGTGCTGGCTACCGTAGAGCGCCGTAAGGCGCGATTGTTGGCGGTGAAACCGGCGCGCCACGCCATTGCCTTTTCGACCGCCCTAATCGCGGCTAAAGCCGCTCCTACGGGAGGCGTTGGTGTGGGGTAGGAGCGCCGTAAGGCGCAATCCACATCTTTATTTAGGGCCGGGTTAATAGCTGCTTGGCACGAGTCTGCGGATCCTGCGGTCGAGCGAGCCGGGGCCGGGATCCGAGTAGCCAGTCACAGACGCCCGGATTGAGCACGAGCGCGATCTCGGCGGCCAGTTGCGCCTGACTGCCGCGGGGATACATCCTAAGCCCCATCTGGGCCGCGGCGATCAGTGCCCCGGTGAGGGCGGCGATCTCGAAGCGGGCGATCCGGCGCAGTCCGGCATAGGCCGCTTGGCGCGTCGGTCTCGATAGAGCAAACGGGTGACCACCAGCCAAAGCGTCGTCGGCACCGAGGACCAGACAGATCAGTGTGCCACAGCCAGCCAGCTTCGCCCGCTCGGCGGCATGCCGCCCGCGACTCAGGGCGACGTCGAGCCGATGGCGATCCAATGGCTCGCTGGTGCGAGGTGCAAAGGGAATCAGACTGCCTGGATCGATGAGCTCACAGCGATCCACAGGCACCCGAGAATCCGAAGTAAACCCAGTCGTCGACAAGCAGCGTAACGGCTCGGACGACATGGGATCAGCGACGAAACAGAGACATCCGATGTGTTTCGGTCCAGTCGACTCACACCCAGGACTCACTTTGGCCACCGGGACGCTCAGCCACTCGGGCACTGCCATCAACACCCGTCTAGTGCAGCGAGCGCGTGCTCCAGACGCCCCCATTCCGCCTCGCATCCCGGCAGACCGAACCTTAGGCTGGCTGGGTGCTCAAAGAACCGGATGAGGATGCCATGCTCGCCCAGCCGTTCATACCATCGTTCAGCCTTAGGTGTCCGCACCCATTGAAAGAGCGCAGTCCCGCCTGTCGGGGCCAGTCCATGATGACTCAAGAGCTCGGCCAACCGCTCTGCAGCCTGCGGCAAGGCAATGCGCGCTGCCGCCTGCCAGACCCGATCCTCGAGCGCCAAGCGCGCGATCCAGCGCGCGGGACCGCTCAGGGTCCAGGGACCGAGCGCCTGCGCGGCTTGCTCTCGCAACTCGGGTTCGGCGAACAGAAACCCGACCCGTGCCCCCGCCAGTCCGAAGAACTTGCCGAGCGAACGCAGCACCACCAGACCCGGACGCCCGACATACGGCAGTACAGTCTCGCCGGGGGTGACGTCCATAAAGGCCTCATCGACCACCAGCCAGCCGCCACGCGCGGCCAGACGCGCCTGCCAATCGAGCAGGGTCGCCGGCGGCCAACGCCGTCCGGTCGGATTGTTGGGATGGATGACGATCAGCACATCGAGCCGCTCGTGTCCCGGGCCATCGTCTAGCCAGTCGCCCGGGTCACCGTCGGGTAGAGCGATCACGCGATGCCCAGCGCGATGCCAGGCATGGGCATGCTCGCGATAGCCGACCTCGGGGACCCCAACCCGACCAGGCGGGCGCAGGGTCGGCAGCAGCCGGATCGCAGCCTGGGATCCGGCGAGCGGCAACCCGCCAGAAGCGGCGTAGTAATGCGCGGCGGCGATCTCCAGACCATCCTCGTCCTCGGGCAGCCGCGCCCAGACCTCGGGCGGCACCCTGGGCACAGGCCAGCCATTGGGATTGATCCCGGTCGAGAGATCAATCCAATCCCAAAGCGGACGCCCGAAACGCCGCACCGCCTCAAGCAGACGCCCACCATGCACGGGCGGTGCGGAAAACTCGAGGCACCCAGCGTCCAGCGCGGCCTCAGGCACAGCATGCACGTCCACGTCCCCGGTCAACCCGCGGCACGAATCGGGATCGAGCGGCCCTTCCAGCGCACGCTGTTACGCACCAGGGTGAGATAGAGCGAGCGGGCGAAGATCGCCATGAAGAACAGCAGCAAGACCGGATAGCTCAGCGCCGTGAACCAGCCGAAATTGCCGAGCCGCCGCAGCAACCAGTGGATCTGGAGCACATAAGCGCCATAGCCGATGCCTCCGGCGAGCGTCCATGGGGTCCAACCGGCCTGCGGCCAGTGCCGGAAGGCATCGAAGGCCGCCATGCCGCCTGCAATCCAGGCCGCAATCAGGAGCAGCATCACGAAGTCGGTGGTCATGGCCCCGCGCGCGAAGTTCTTGGTCCAGCCATCGGCCAGATCGCGCAGCCCACCTGGGTACATCCGGAACGCGATCACCCCCTCGCCGATGAAATTGCGCGTCGGCACCCCGCGTTGCGCCATCGCGCGCGCCAGTACCACATCATCGATGATCTCTTCGCGTACCAGACGATGACCGCCGGTGCGAAAATAGTCCGCGCGCGAGCAGACCATGCAGGGCCCGAATGCACCCCTTGACTCCAGCCGATCCCCGAGCAGGGTAAACGACCGGATGCCGGCCATCATGATCAGCGAAAAGCCGGCTGAGAGCCGTTCATAGACGCGCTGCATCCGGTGATAGGGCTGGATCGAGACCAGACCTCCATACTGGGCCTGGGTGGCGACGATACGCCGCAGACCGCCGGGTTCGAGCTCGGTGTCGGCATCGAGGAAGACCAACACCTCACCCCGGGCCGCGAGCGCCCCGGCCCAGCAGGCGCGCGGCTTGCCGATCCAGCCGGGCTCGGGCTCGCTTAGGGTCAGGGTCCTGAGACCGGCGGCCCGTCCCAGTTCGGCGGTGCGGTCGCTCGAGTTGTCATCGACCAAGATGACCTCGAAATCGGGATGATCCTGAATGCGCAACGAATCCAGCAGCGGCGGCAGGCGTGCCTCCTCGTTACGCGCCGGGATGATGACCGAGACAGGCCGGTCGTCGCAGTGCTCGGGTAGCGGCGGACAGGGGCGCATCCGACCGAGAAAAACGAAGGCCAGCGCCCAGGGCAGGATCAACCAAAGGAGTTCGATCGGCATGGTATTTTGGGCTCAGCACGGCTCGGCGGACACGCCTCCCGCACTCAATCAAAGGATAGAAAGTCGTCGACAGCACGCTGATCCAGCTTGAACAGATCCGGCTTGAGCGCGACATTGCGCTGAATATTCGTGAAGTTGAGCCTCGTCTCCTGGCCAAAGCTGTCGGCCATGATCAGGCTGTCGAGACTGTCCGTGCCGAAACCCAGTTCGATGCGAACCACCTCGGTCTCGGGATCCTTGGGGATCAGCTCGACCCAGTCGCGCCCGTCGCTGCTTTCGATCGAGCGCACCTCGAAATGCTGCTCGATCGGCTCGGTATTCGATAACAACAGGGCTGGTGTCCCGCGCAACGCCTTGGCCTGACTCTGGTGCGAGACCTGCTTGAGCTCGATGTCGTGCACATAGACCCGTTTGCCGTCGGCGATGATGATCTGCGGATTGGGGCTCGCGTATTCCCAGCGGAAACGACCCGGACGCTGGAGATAGAATGTTCCATGTCGCTCGATCATCTGGGTACGCTCGGCGTTAAAGGTGAATTGTTGGAAGTCGGCCTGGAGACTGGTCAGCCCCCTGAGATAGTCGTCGATGCGCTGCGCACCCTCGGCGGCCAGTGCTCCGCCTGAAGAGACGTACAGCACAATCAACACCTGGATCAGCCACACGAAGACGCGCGAACGCCCGGAATCACAGCGAGAAAGAAACGGCATGGATCGAGAGACCTGGATGTGATTGGAGGTATATTGGACCTGGTGCGCGGTGCAAAGATCCAGCATGCGTTCAGTCTTCATCACGCGACGGCGGCACCAAGACCTCGCGGTTACCGTTGGTCTCGGCCGGGCCGACAATGCCGATACGCTCCATCTCCTCGACCAAGCGCGCGGCGCGGTTGTAGCCGATCTTGAGCTTGCGCTGCACCCCTGAGATCGAGGCGCGCCGGCTCTCGACCACGAATTGAACCGCCTCGTCGAACAAGGGATCCATCTCCTCGGTATCGCCGCCGCGCGGCTCGGGATCGATGCCGGGTAACATCTCGGTCGGCTCACGCAGGACGTCGTGGATATAGTCTGGCTCGCCGTACTGTTCCTTGAGGAACTCGACCACGCGATGGACCTCGTGGTCATCGACGAAGGCCCCATGCACCCGATGGGGGATATTGCCGCCGGGGGGCAGATAGAGCATATCGCCGTGACCGAGCAGCTGCTCGGCGCCCATCTGATCAAGGATGGTGCGCGAGTCGACGCGCGAAGAGACCTGAAAGGCGATGCGCGTCGGGATGTTGGCCTTGATCAGACCTGTGAGCACATCGACCGATGGACGCTGGGTGGCGAGCAGCAGATGGATGCCCGAGGCACGCGCCTTCTGGGCCAGGCGCGCGATGAGCTCCTCGACCTTCTTGCCAACCACCATCATCATGTCGGCCAGCTCATCGATGACGACGACGATATAGGGCAGATGCTGGAGACTGGGTACCTCGCTACCATCGGCTGGCAGATCCTCGGGCTTGACGGTCGGATCCGGGATCGGCGTGCCCGCTGCCTCGGCCTCGGCGATCCGTTGATTGTAGCCGCCGATGTTGCGTACCCCGAGCTTGGCCATGAGCTTATAGCGACGCTCCATCTCGCCGACACACCAACGCAGCGCATTGGCCGCCTCCTTCATGTCGGTGACGACCGGCGTCAACAGATGCGGAATACCCTCATAGACTGAGAGCTCGAGCATCTTGGGATCGACCATGATCAGGCGCACGTCCTCTGGGCCAGATTTGTAGAGCAGGCTCAGGATCATGACATTGATCGCCACCGATTTGCCCGAGCCCGTGGTGCCGGCGATCAGTGCATGGGGCATGCGTGCCAGATCCGCGACCACCGGGAGACCGGAGATGTTGGTCCCCAAGCCGATCGTGAGCGGCGAACTGGCGTCCTGATAGGAGGGCGAGTCGAGGATCTCGCGCAGAAAGACCATCTCGCGCTCGCGGTTGGGGATCTCAATGCCGATGAAGGGTTTGCCCGGGATGATCTCGACCACGCGCACGCTGACCACTGTCAGGGCACGGGCCAGATCGCGCGCCAGACCCGTGATCTTGCTGGCCTTGATGCCGGGGGCGAGCTGGAGTTCGAACATGGTGACCACCGGACCCGGATAGACCGCGACCACCTGGGCCTCGACACCGAAGTCGGCCAGATTGGCCTCGACCTGACGCGAGAGTTCTTCGATTTGCTCCTCGGAATAACCGCGTCCGCTCTTGCGCGGGACTTCGAGCAGGTTCAGCGGGGGGCGTGACTTGACCCCAGTCTTTGCAGCACCCGCAGGCGCGGCGGAGCGGGTGAATTTCTGGAAGAAACCGCGTTTTTCCTCGGGCGCGCGCTTCGTCTCTGTCTCGGCAGACACCGGGGGCGGCGTTTTGCCGAGTTCGCGGCTGACGGGAATGCGATCGTGGCGCGCTTCATTCGGGACGACCTGTGCCCTTGGCTCTGCCGCTGGCTTGACGCTCTGTGCATCATCGGTGGCAGCGAACGCAAAGGGTTCTGGATCGGTTAACAGCGCCTGGACCTCGGGAGGCAAATGCAGCGGTGGACGCCGGGTGCGTGCAAAGCGATACGACGCCTCGTCCAACATGGACTGGGCATCGTCCGGATCGATCAGTCCGAGACCACGCGGCAAACCCACCGGATAACGCCGAGCAGACCGACCCGACTCAGGCCGGCGCGGGATTGGGTGGTGCAAGTACCGCCCGGCGACCGCCAACACCTGGAGCACGCCAGCCCCGATCATGTCGATCAATCTGAGCCAGGAGATGCCAAAAAAGAGGCTCAGACTGACGAGGAGTGTCCCGAGCAGCAAGAGGTTGGCACCCATGACGCCAAAGCCTTCGAGCAGGCGTTCGCTGACCAGCAGGCCGGTCCCACCGCCGGCACCATTGGGCAGATAATCGCCTTGAACGGTCAGATTGACCGAGGCGAAACCGCAACCCGCGATCAAGGTGACGAGAAAGCCGATCCAGCGCAGCGAGAGCATCCAGGTCTTGACCCCTGCATCCTCTCCCCGGCCACGAAAGAGCAACCAGGCGCTCCAGGCAAGCATGAATGGAAGCAGATAGGCGAGATAGCCGAAGAGATAGAGTGCAGCATCGGCAAACCAAGCCCCGGCTCGGCCACCGGCATTCGTGACCCGCATCTCGTTGCCGACATAGGACCAACCTGGATCCTGGGGTGAATAACTGAGCAGCGAGAGCGCGAGATAGATAGACGCGCACATGAGCACCCAAAGACCACCCTCGCGCAGCGCGCGCTCGACATGATCAGTGAATGTCAGTTGCCCGTAACGTGTTGCCTGTCCCATGCGCCTCTCCAAAATATTCCAGCGCATTATAGCTTTACGGGGGATTTTTCGCGCGATTTCACGGACATCAGCACCCGCGGGCGCGGGCTACTTAAGCGCCCGCGGGCTACTAATTTGGAGTAAAGCCGGCCCGCCTTATCTGGATGGACCGGGTAAATCAGGTTGAGCGGCGCCTCAGCTCGGCGTCACGTTCTCGGCCTGTGGGCCCTTGGGGCCTTGGGTCACCTCCATGGTCACCCGCTGCCCCTCAGCCAGCGTCTTGCGGCCCGAACCATTGATTGCGCTGTAATGCACGAAGACGTCCTTGCCGCCCTCGCGCTCGATGAACCCGTAGCCTTTTTCGTCGTTGAACCACTTGACCTTACCGGAAATCAATTCGCCTGCCATAACAACCTCATCGATAAAAACGCACCAACCAGGGTTGGTATTGAATGACCTGCCTTCGGCGCAAAGGCAGTGCCACGACCACTCGCGTTGGAGCGGAATCCTTACATTGGGCCCACTCGCCGCTCGATCGAATCAGTCCTTTTGATCGTTCGATCGCTCATAGGCCAGCCTTCTCCGTTCGCCGTAAGCCATATGCCAGTTAACGGCTGGGTCGCTCGGGATTCAGGATGAATCCACCGCCACACCGAGATACGGTCCTCGCCTGGCAGACCAGCTGGTACGCGATGGTGCTTTGGGACGAGGAGGGCACGGATAACGAAGGAAGTTTGTAGATGGCAGTCGACGCGGAGTTCAAGCGGTCACAACTGGGTCATAGGATCAAAAAACCAAGGTCAATGACGGCCCATACCCCTGTCAATTCAGCCTCGGATGAAGCGATCAGGTGATGATTGCGGTTTCATCACACCGCGGCACATGCCGGTGCCGCTCGTCATTGGGTCGGATTATACCCAAGAATCCGTGGGTGCAAAGCTGGATCTGCGACTCGACCAGACCCAGGACACCTTACCCGACTCGGGTGCGACCCCGGCGCGCCCCGCGACGCGCCGGGCTTCGGATCAGGAACCGAGCAGGCTACGCAGCATCCAGGCGTTCTTTTCGTGGACCTGCATGCGCTGGGTCAGTAGGTCGGCGCTCGGCTGGTCGTGGGCCTCCTCGACCAGCGGAAAGACCGAGCGGGCCGTGCGCACCACGGTCTCCTGCCCGGCCACGAGCCGGCGGATCATCTCCTCGGCATCTGGCGCATCGTCCTCCTCCGGGATCTCGGTGAGTGCGGCATAGGCCTTGTAGGAACCAGGTGCCGGATGGCCGAGGGCGCGGATGCGTTCGGCGATCAGGTCCACGGCCAGCGCCAGCTCGGTGTACTGGGTCTCGAACATCAGGTGGAGCGTGTTGAACATCGGACCCGTGACGTTCCAGTGATAGTTGTGCGTCTTGAGATAGAGGGTATAGGTATCGGCCAGGAGCTTGGACAGTCCGGCGGCGATGGCCGCACGGTCGGACTCCGAGATCCCGATGTCGATGGGCATGGGTTTGGTCATGGTCTTGCTCTCCTTGGGTTGAGTCATGGATTCAAGTCGCTGGGATCAGGCGATGAACGGTTCAATCGCTTCGGATGGGCGACGGCTCGCACGGATCCAGTCCCAGGTCTTTTCGTGCACAAAATAGGCAACCGTATTGACCGCCGGCTCCACCAGGGCCAGGGCACCGCCGATGACGACGCTTCCGGTCATGAGATAGGCGACGGTGAAGGCGACGGTCATATGGACGACGCCGAAGGTCAGGGTCTTGGTCATGGTCGCTTTCTCCCTTTGGGTGTCGGAAGAGAGTCTAGGGTCTGGATCGCCAAAAACAAAATCGATTGTTACTAAGATCGCGATCGATTTTGACCATCGTCAAGGGGCTGCACCGCGACCCCGGGCTGGACACAATGACAACAGACGCGTCGCGTCGTACCCAAACGGGTCTCGACCGGGGAGTGGTGGCGACAGACCGCGATCGCCTCGGAACAGCGCGGGTGGAAGTGACAACCTGAGGGCGGACGGCGCGGCGAGGGCATGTCGCCGTCGAGCCGGATGACGGGGCGGCGCTGCCCGGGATCGACCACGGGCACCGCCGAGAGCAGCGCCCGGGTGTAGGGGTGACACGGGTCGTCGAGGACCTCGGTGACCCGGCCATGCTCGACCACCCGTCCCAGATACATCACCGCGACCTCGTGGGCCAGATAGGACACGACCGAGAGGTCATGGGTGATGAAGAGATAGGCCAATCCGAGCCGTCCCTGCAGATCCTTGAGCAGATTGAGGATCTGGGCCTGGACCGAGACATCGAGCGCACTGGTCGGCTCGTCGCAGATGAGGATGCGCGGCTCGACGGCCAAGGCGCGGGCGATGCAGATACGCTGGCGCTGCCCGCCCGAGAACTCATGCGGATAGCGGTTGGCCGATCCGGGATCCAGACCGACCAGCTCGAGCAGTTCGGCCACCCGGCGCATCCGCTCCGCCCGCCTGGGCGCGAGCCCCAGTGACTGGAGCCCCTCGCCGACGATGTCACCGACCAGCATGCGCGGATTCATGGAGGCGAAGGGATCCTGGAAGACGATCTGCAAGTCCTTGCGGAATGGGCGCAGGCGCCGATGGCTCAGGCCGATGAGCTCCTGACTGCGATAGCGCACCGAGCCGCCGGTCGGGGGGACGAGTTGCAGAAGCGCCTTGCCGGCGGTGGTCTTGCCGCAGCCGGATTCGCCGACCAAAGCGAGTGTGCGTCCGGCATAGAGGTCGAGCGAGACACCATCGACCGCGCGGACGTAACCAACGACACGGCGCAGCACGCCCTGGTGAATGGGGAAATAGACTTGGAGTCCGCGCACGGTCAGGAGCGGGACCTGGGGCGTTTGAACTGTATCCTCGTCCGACTGGGTCGGCAGGGGTGCCTTTGGGTCAGCCGGGTGCACCGCGGTCGCCGGACCAGAGGTCTCGGCGAGATGACAGCGTACCCCCCTCCCCTCAACGAGTACCTGCCATTCCGGAACCTCCAGACGACAGCGCTCGATGGCCGCCGGGCACCGTTCGACGAAGCGACACCCCTGGAACTGAGCGCCCAGGGGTGGCACCCGGCCCGGGATCACCGCCAACCGTCTGCCGCGCTTGCTTGCCTCGGGCAGGCTCTCCAGCAGATGACGGCTGTAAGGGTGGAGCGGACGCTTGAAGAACTCGGACACAGGCGCGGTCTCGACGATCTGACCGGCATACATCACGGCTAGGCGGTTGGCGGTCTCGGCCACCACCCCTAAGTCATGGGTGATCAGGAGCACCGCCAGGCTATTCGTCGCCTGGATCCTCTTTAGCAGCTGCAGGACCTGGGCCTGGATGGTGACATCGAGCGCTGTCGTCGGCTCATCGGCGATCAGGAGCCTCGGGTTGCCAGCCAGGGCCATGGCGATCATGACCCGCTGTTTCATCCCGCCCGAGAGCTGATGTGGATACTCGTTCAGACGTTGCTCGGGGTCGGGGATGCCGACGGCGCGCAGGAGCTCGACCACCCGCTCGGTCTCGCGTCCTCGGCGCACATCGCCCTGATGTAGCCGCACCGCCTCGCCGATCTGGGTGGCGATGGTCAGCACCGGATTGAGCGCGGTCTGAGGCTCCTGGAAGATCATGGCCATCCGGCCACCGCGTACCTGGCGCATCTCAGCCTCGGTCAGGGTCAGGAGCTCGGTCCCTTCGAGCCGCACCGAACCGGCCTTGATCCGCCCGGACGGGGGCAGCAGACGCATCAGCGACAGCGCCGTCATCGACTTGCCGCAGCCCGACTCACCGAGGAGCGCCAGGGTCTCACCGGCACGGATGTCGAGCGTCAGACCATCGACCACAAGCGCCGGTCGAGTCGGATCGCCGAGTTCGGTCGTCAGTCCTGAGACCTGTAGGATCGGCTCGACCATCGGCTCATACCCCGCTCAGGCGCGGATCAAAGGCATCGCGTACCACATCGGCGAACAGATTCGCCGCCAGAACCAGGGTGAACATGAACAGAAATGCCGCTGCCAGCGACCACCAGACGATCGGTTCACGCGCGAGCTCGAGTCGGGCACTGTTGATCATGTTGCCCCAGGAATTCATGGTCGGATCGACGCCGATATTGACATAGGATAAGACCGCCTCGGCCAGTACCAGCCCGCTGAAATCGAGCACCAGGGTGATGAGCACGATGTGCATGACATTGGGCAGGATGTGGCGAAGGATGATGGTGAAGTGACCGACCCCCAGGGCCTGGGCGGCCAGGACATAGTCGATCTCGCGCAGCTTGAGCGCCTCGCCGCGCAACAGCCGGCACAGCCCGGTCCAACTGGTCACACCCAGGATCAGACACAGAAACAGCAGGCGCAGATCGGCGCGCTCGACTGAGCTTGCGAACGCCTCGGCGTGGTTGCTCATATAGACCTGGAGCATCAGGGTGGCCGCCGCGATCAGGAGCACGCCCGGGATCGAGTTGAGGGTGGTGTAGAGATACTGGATGACGTCATCGACCCAACCGCCGAAATAACCGGCCATGATCCCGAGCAGGATCGCCGCTGGGAGCATGACGAGCGTGGTCAGGGTGCCGATCAGCAGCCCGGTGCGGATGCTCTTGAGCGCCTGATAGAGCACGTCCTCCCCGACCTTGTCGGTGCCGAACACATGGTACTCGAGCGCCAGCTCGCCGATGACGCAGGCCAGGATCAGGATAAGGGCCAGGGTGCCGAGCGCCGTGCGCCAAGGGATCGGGCTTTGCCCCCTGAGGACCTGGTCGCAAACGGCGTCGAAGGGCTGCCCATGACGACGCGCCAGCCACCCGATCAGACCGGCAGCCACCAGCATCCATAGGCCCAACCCCTTGATTCCTCCCAGCAGCGAACGCCAGGCGATATCCCAGACCCGATCGCGCTCAGGGTCGGCCAGATGGGCACCGCCGTATTGCAGGCGCGGATAGGCGCGGGTCACCCTCCCATCGGGCTGATCGATCGCCTCCTTGGCGTGGAGATGGGTGGCGAAGGGCGCTGAATAGGTCTTCTCCTGGCGTTCGCGCAGTCCGCTCAGGGCGAGATCGAGCAGACTCAGCACCTCGGGCGCATAGCGCACCTCGCCCGACCCGTCCGCTTGCTCGAGCCTGAGCTTGAAGTGCAGGGTATCCAGCAACCCGACCCCGGCATAGGCCGCGAGCACCACCAGGCTCGCCACCCCGATCCGCGAGCGCACCACCCGGCGCCAGGGGGCGCGCAGATGCTCGTGACGTACCACCCAGACGGCAAACAGGGCCATGACGACCAGCAGCAGAAAGACCAGGGCATCGGTCCAGAGGACGACGGGGATCAGCGGCATGACGAGGGCTTACTCCTCATTGCAGCCTGACGCGCGGATCGGCCAGGGTATAGGAGATGTCGGTCAGGATCAGCCCCAGGATATAGAGCACGGCGCCGAGGAAGACCATGGCGCGCACGATGGCGAAGTCCTGATTGTTGATGGCATCGATGGTATAGCTGCCGAGTCCTGGGATGCCGAAGAAGGATTCGGTGATCAGACTCCCCATGAACAGCAGCGGCAGAATCACCACCACCCCGGTCAGGATCGGGATGAGTGCATTGCGCAGCACATGCCGAAACAGCACCACCCCTTCGCTCAGCCCCTTGGCGCGTGCGGTGCGTACATAGTCGCGCTCGATCTCTTCTAGGAAGAGCGTGCGATACCAGCGCGTCCCAGAGCCGATCCCGGAGACGACCCCGACGATCACCGGCAGGATCAGGAACCTCCAGGCATCGAGCCCCTGGTCATAGCCCGAGATCGGCACCAGATGCCAGAGCTTGCCGATCAAAAACTGCCCGCCGATGATGTAAAACAGCCCCGAGATCGACATCATGGCCACCAGCACGACCCGGCTCCCCAGATCGATATAGGTAGCACGGAAAAAGACGATGAACAGCGCCATGCTGATGTTGAATACCAGCCCGATCAGTAGCACCGGGAGCGCGATCGCCAGACTCGGCCACATGCGCTGCGCGATGTCATAGCCGATATCGCGCCCGGCATCCGAGGCGCCGAACTGGAATGCAAACAGCTTGAGCGATTTTTGGAAGAAGATGGTATCGGTCAGGCGCGCCAGGCCCTCGGCCTCGGCGTTGTAGAGTAAGGGCCGATCATAGCCGCGCTCGGCCTTCCAGGCCCGGATCGCCTCCGCGGTCACACGCTTCTGACCCAGATGCAGGCGCGCCATGTCGTCCGGCGAGTTGACGACGAAGAACAGTACGAAGGTCAGTAGATTGACCCCGATCAGGATCGGGATGGCATAGACCAAGCGGCGCAGGATATAAGCAGTCACAGGGCGGTACTCCGTTCACGCCGACGCACCATCCACCAGGCCGGCAGTATCAACAGCACCAGCCCCCCGCCAGCGACCCCCAGCGGCCAGAGGATGGGACGATTCCAGTCGCGCCGCGCGGCCTGGCGCTGCACGGGGTCGAGACGCCGGTATTTGAGGGTGTTGTTGGCCATCTGGTTGGGATGCGCGTTGAACAGCCAGCGATGATGCAGGCTGAATGACTTGGGATGGAAGCCCCAGACCCAGGGGGCGTCGCGCCGCGCGATCTCGACCAGTTGGTCGATGAGCGCCTGACGCTCGGGGCCGTCTTCCATGTATTTCATCGCATCGAACAGGCGGTCAAACTCGGGGTTGGCATAGTTGGCCGCGTTCTCGCCCTGGTGCTCGACCTTGCCGTTGGGGCCATAGAGCAGGAACAGGAAGTTCTCGGGATCCGGGTAATCGGCGTTCCAGCCCCACATGAACACCTGTCCGGTGCCGTTGCGGATCTTCTCCTGAAAACGGTTGTAGTCAGTCGAGCGGATGACCAGCTCGATGCCGAGCTTGGCAAACTGCTTGCGGATCCAGTTCAGACGCGCGCGGTCATCGGGGCCAGCGGCCACGGCCTCGTAGTTGAGACTGAGCGCGCGCCCGGTCTCGCGATCGATGCCATTCGGATAGCCGGCCTGTTCCATCAAGCGCTGTGCCTCAGTGAGGCTGCGCCGCTTGGGCCGTCCGTCGCGCCAGGTATAAACATAGGGATTGATGCCGGCCTCGCCCTCGCGATGACCGAAGATGCCGGGCGGCAGCGGGCCTTGCGCCACCAGGCCGCGCCCATTGGTAAAGATCGAGATGAATTCCTCGAAGTCGACCGCGATCGAGATCGCCCGGCGCAACAGACGTGCGCGCTCCGAGTCGCCACCGATCACCGGGTCGAGCATGTTGAAGCCCATGTAGAAGATCGATGGCTCAACCGAGGTCAGCAGTGAAATACCGCGCTCGCGCATGACCTCAGTCAGCATCGGCTCACCCGAGGCCTCGATCTGGATCGCCTGATCGAAGGCATCCGACGCGATCCCGGAGGCGTCATAGTAGCCCTGGAGGAATTTGGTCCAGCGCGGGATGTCCTCCTTTTCCAGACTGTAGATGGCACGCTCAATGAAGGGGAGTGGACGACCGGCGTCGTTCAGGATGCCCGAATCCAGATCCTCGGGCATACACTCGGTTGGATAGGTCTCACCGTGGAAGTTGGGGTTGCGTTCCAGCACCAGGCGTCGGTTGGGGTCGTTCTCCGTCAACATATAGGGCCCGGTACCGACCGGATACCAATCGAGCGTGATGTTGCGCTCGGCCAGACCGGGTTGGGCGTAAAAGACATCGGCCTCCCAGGGCAGGGGCGCAAAGAAGGGCATGGCGAGCCAATACAGGAACTGCGGATACTTGCCTTCGAGACGGATGCGCAGCGTATAGCGATCAAGCACCTCGACGCCACTGAGATTCGCCTGACGCAGGGCCGCGGCCCGCTTTAGGGCGTGGGCCGACTCCAGCCCCGCGAGTTGGTCGGCCAATTCAGCAAACCCCCGGATATGCTCGCGCATCAGACCAGCCAGCGGCGAATGCGTCCAGGGCGCGGCCAGGCGTTTGATCTGATACGCGAAATCCTCGGCGGTCAGCTCACGGGTGCCGGTCTCTTTGAAGTCGGCCAGCCGATGGATCCCCTTGAGCCCCTCCGGACTCAGGCTGTGATAGCGATAACGCCCGTCTTGGGTGCGCGCAAAGGCCGGATGCGGCTGGAACCGGATGCCCGGTTGAATACGGATCAGATAGTCACTGTGGTCGATGGACGCGACCGGCGCATCCTTGGGCAGCGGGTTGCCCTCAGCGTCGAAATAGCGCGGTTCGGGTACCTCGGATGCCGACAAGGGGACCAAACGATAGGGTCTGAGCAAAAAGTGATATTGCAACGGCGGCTCATAGATCTGCGCCAGGAAGGTGTATTCGTCGGCGCTGTAGGAACGCGCCGGGTCCAGATGCTTGGGCCGCTCGGCAAAGGAGCTGTAATAGATGTTGGCCGTGGCGTCTGCCGCTGGATAGGGATTGTTCCAGGCCGATTCACCGCAACCGACCAGCGCGAGCACCAACAGCCCGAGCATTGCACTCCATGATGGTGTGATCCGGTCGCGCACGTCCGCCCTACCCTTTCGCCAGATGACAAGATTGGGTACTGTTACAACCCTGGTCTGGGGTGTCAACGGGCACCACGCCGCTTCATCCGTTCACCTAAAGCTACAGAGACAACACACCCATGGGTTTCCTAGAAGGCAAGAAGATCCTGATCACCGGCGTGGCGAGCAACCGCTCCATCGCCTGGGGCTGCGCGGAGGCGATGTATCGTCAGGGTGCCGAGATCGCCCTCACCTACCAGAACGACAAGCTCAAGCCGCGGGTCGAGGAGATGGCACACCAGTGCGGCTCGGACCTCGTGCTGCCGCTCGACGTGGCCCAGGATGCCGAGATCGAGGCCCTCTTCAAGGCGCTTGGCGAGCACTGGGATGGGCTCGACGGCATCGTGCATTCGATCGCCTTCGCCCCGCGCGATCAGCTAGAGGGCGACTATATCGACGCCGTCACCCGTGAGGGCTTCACCATCGCCCACGAGATCAGTTCCTACAGCTTCGCGGCCTTGGCCAAGGCCGGACGGGGCATGATGGAAGGACGCAACGGCGCGCTCGTCACCATGACCTATCTGGGCGCGGTGCGCGCGGTGCCAAATTACAATGTCATGGGCGTGGCCAAGGCGAGCCTGGAGGCCAATGTCCGCTATCTGGCCGCCTCACTCGGCCCGCATGGCACGCGGGTGAATGCCATCTCGGCTGGCCCGATCCGCACCCTGGCTGCCTCTGGCATCTCGAACTTCCGCGAGATGCTCAAGCAAGTCGAGGAACGCACCCCATTGCGGCGCAACGTCACCATCGAGGAGGTCGGCAATGCCGCCGCCTTCCTGTGCTCGGACCTGGCCTCAGGCATCACCGGCGACATCCTCTATGTCGACACCGGTTACAACATTCTCGGGCTAGGCTGATCGCATCGCCGGCTCTTACGCCCAGCGTCCGGCGTAGGAGCCGAGGCGTGCCACTCGGGCGTCAATCGGCCGCTTACAGCGCCTCGTCGCGCCCCCGTAACGCCTTGCGCTCGATCTTGGCACGCGACTTCATGTCTTCGATTACGTTGATGTAGGCCTGACGCCCCATGATCTGGGTGAGGATGAAGGACTCGGCCGAGAAACCATCCGTGTTGTCTTCCGCATTCACCTTGACCTCCCCGTCCTCGACCTTGCTCAGACGCACCACGACGACATCGCCATCGTCTAGGATCGCGGTTCCAACGCTAACGCCCCCAGCGGTCGGCACGGGCAGCTTGAAGGCTGCATCCAGCACACCCGCCGGCACGGCGGTGTTCTGACGATCGACCAGACCGGGGGATTCGGGCTTCAGCCCCTCGCCGATCGCCGACCAGTCTGAGCCGTCACGCAGCCTTTCAGCCAGCGCCTCGGCGGCCGACTTGGCCGCTGCGCGCGCCTGCTCATCGCGGATGGCCGCGACGATCTCATCGCGTACCTCGTCCAACGGCTTGACGGACGCCTCGCGATGTTCAGCGACGCGCAACACGATGGCCTGGAGCTGGTCGCGCTCGGGTTCGATCAGTTCGCTATTGTGGCCGCCGACCAGAACGTCCTCGCTGAAGGCAGCCGCCAGCACCTTGGGGTGTGACAGCACACCCTCGCTACCGCCCTCGCGGCCGATCCAGTCGCTATGCTGGACGGTCAGGCCCAACGCCTCGGCGGCCGGATCGAGACTGTCACGCGACTCATAGCTGATGTTGGCCAGACGCTCGGCGAGATCATAGAAGAGTCCCTCGGCACGCTGCTTGGCCAACTCGGTGCGCAGCTGCTCGCGCACCTCCTCGAACGGCTTGGTTTCCGAAGGCAAAATCTTGGTGACCTCGATCAGGTGATAACCGAAAGGGGTGCGCACAGGTTCGCTCAACTCGCCGACCTTGAGCGCGAAGGCCGCCTGATCAAAGGCCGGAACCATGATGCCGGACTCGATGACCCCCAGCGATCCACCCTTGGCGGCACTGCCCGGATCCTGCGACAGCGTCTTGGCCAGTTCCTCGAACGACTCACCGGCCTGGATCCGGGCGCGGATCGCCTGAATCTCATCGAGCACCGCCTGCGCCTTGGCTTCATCGGCCCCCTCCTCGACCTTGAGCAACAGATGACGCACCTCGCGCCGCTCGGGCTGGACGAAACGTGCCCGGTCGGACTCGTAGAGCTGGCGTAGATCCTCCTCGCTCACCTCGACCTTGGATGACAGGCTGTCGATGTCGAGCATCAGATAGTCGAGCTTGACCTGTTCCGGGGTCTGGAAACGCGCGCGATTGGAACCGTAATAGGCCGTGATGCGCGCCTCGTCGATCGGCTCCTCGCGGCGATAGTCGGCCAGCGGCAGACGTAGATAGCTGATCTCACGCCTCTGGCCCATGAGCCGCTTGTAGGCGTCCAGCTCAGCGCGCGTGACCAATTCGCTGCTAGAGACGGCGCGGATCAACTGGGTCGCGCTCATCTTCTCGCGCAACTGCGCCTCGTACATCGCTGGGGTCAGACCCTGGAAACGCAGCAGACGCTCATAGGTCTCCTTGTCGAACCGCCCTTCGCTGATAAAGGCCGGATCGGAGAGGATCTGCATCTGGACCTCTTGATCCGAGACATGCAACCCAAGACGCTTGACGACATCCGTAAGCAGCGCTTCCTGGATCAGGGTTTCGAGCACCTCGGCGCGCAGCCGCTGATCGTCAAAGGTCGCAGGATCATAGGCCGTACCCAGGCGTTTGCGCAGTTCGAAGCGCCTCTCCTGGACCCGTTGATCCAGCTCGCGCGCTGGGATCTTGACCCCATTGACGGTTGCGGCGATCGGCTCTCCGCCCATACCTAGATAGGACTGAATGCCCCAGAGGGCGAATGGAATACTGATCAGGATGACGATGGCCCAGGCGATCCAGCCTTGGGCGCGTTCACGGATGGTCTGAAGCATGGCGATTCACGAAGATCCAGTGTCCGGAAACAAAAACGGGGTATCCAGTTGCGATGGATACCCCGTTGACCGAAGTTGGCGGAGCGGACGGGGCTCGAACCCGCGACCCCCGGCGTGACAGGCCGGTATTCTAACCAACTGAACTACCGCTCCAGATCCTGGTGGGTGCTGCAGGGATCGAACCTGCGACCCTCGCCTTGTAAGGGCGATGCTCTCCCAGCTGAGCTAAGCACCCTCGTGAAGCGAGGGTGTCATTGTACCGCGTCTTTGAGCGCCTTACCAGCCTTAAACGAGGGCGTTTTCGATGCCTTGATTTCGATGGTAGCACCTGTCTGCGGATTGCGACCGGTACGGGCTGCGCGCTCTTTTAAGGAAAATGTGCCAAACCCGATCAATGATACGGTATCCCCCTCCTTCAGCGCAACAGCAATCGAATCAATGAAGGCATCTAGGGCACGGCCGGCCGCCGCCTTGGAGATGTCGGCAGCCTCGGCCATTTTTTCGATGAGTTCCGATTTATTCATAGAATTCCCCTGTAAATCCCCAGTTTTATGCCTGAAATGATCAGCGTCGAGCCGCGCCCGGTCGCCGGATATGTTGTGGTCTATCGATCGTCCGAAAGGCCCGCGCGCCCCGCGGCGGGGCGCCTCGATCGTTCAAGCATCCTAATGCGCGACGGGCGCGCGAAGCAACCATCAATTGCGCCAGACTCAGTGATGCAGCCGCGCCCCCTGGTCGCGTCCGGACTCGGCTGTCCCCTCACGCACATCGTCTGCTTCCATAATTGGTTCTTCCCCATCGATCTTGGTTTCGATGGGGGCTGGATGCTGGGTCAGGGCCAGATCGAGCACCTCGTCGATCCAGCGCACTGGATGGATCTTGAGATGCTGCTTGATGTTCTTGGGGATTTCGGTAAGGTCGCGCTCGTTTTCTAGCGGGATGATGACGGTCTCGATCCCGCCGCGATGGGCCGCGAGCAGTTTTTCTTTCAGCCCGCCGATCGGCAGTACTTCGCCGCGCAGTGTGATCTCGCCGGTCATGGCAACCGTGGAGCGCACTGGGATCTTGGTCAGGGCCGAGACCAGGGCCGTGCACATGGCCACGCCCGCGCTCGGGCCGTCCTTGGGCGTGGCGCCCTCGGGGACGTGGATATGAATGTCAAACTTATTGTGGAAGTCCGCAGATACGCCGATCGCGTTCGTGCGGGCGCGCACCACGGTCAGCGCCGCCTGGATAGACTCCTGCATGACATCGCCGAGCTGTCCCGTATAGGTGCACTTCCCCTTGCCGGGGACCAGCGCCGCCTCGATCCGCAGGAGCTCACCGCCAACCTCGGTCCAGGCCAGCCCAGTCACCTGACCGATCTGATCGTGCTCGTCGGCACGGCCATAGCGATAGCGCTGCACGCCGAGATACCTCTCCAGCGACTTGGGCGTGATCACCGTAGGCACGTCGCGCTTCTTGAGCAGGATCTCCTTCACCACCTTGCGACAGATCTTGGAGATCTCGCGCTCCAGATTACGCACGCCCGCCTCACGGGTGTAATGACGGATGATGTCGCGCAGCGCGTTTTCGCGTATCTGCAACTCGCCAATCTTGAGTCCATTGTTGCGGATCTGCTTGGGCACCAGATAGCGCTCGGCGATGGCGACCTTCTCGTCCTCGGTGTAACCCGAGAGGCGGATGACCTCCATGCGATCGAGCAACGGCGGTGGGATATTGAGCGTGTTGGCCGTGGCCACGAACATGACCTCGGACAGATCAAAGTCCACCTCCAGATAGTGATCGGCGAAGGTGTGGTTCTGTTCGGGGTCGAGCACCTCAAGCAGTGCCGAGGCTGGATCGCCGCGAAAATCCATAGCCATCTTGTCGATCTCATCGAGCAAGAACAAGGCATTGCGCGAACCGGCCTTGGACAGGTTCTGGATGATCTTCCCCGGCAGGGCGCCGATATAGGTGCGGCGATGGCCGCGGATCTCAGCCTCGTCGCGCACGCCGCCGAGCGACATGCGCACGAACTTGCGGTTGGTGGCACGCGCGATCGATTGTCCCAATGAGGTCTTGCCGACACCAGGCGGTCCAACCAGACACAGGATCGGTCCCTTGAGCTTGCGCACCCGCTGCTGTACGGCCAGATATTCGAGGATGCGTTCCTTGACCTTCTCCAGTCCGTAGTGATCCTTGTCGAGCACGGCCTCCGCAACCTTGATGTCGTTGCGGATACGGGTGCGCTTCTTCCAAGGCACGCTGACCAGGGTATCGATATAGTTGCGTACCACGGTCGCCTCGGCCGACATCGGCGACATCAGCTTGAGCTTGTTGAGTTCGCCGAGCGCCTTGTTTTTGACCTCGCGCGGCATCCCCGCGGCCTCGATGCGTCGCCCCAGATCCTCGATCTCGTTGGGCGCGTCTTCCAGCTCACCCAGCTCCTTCTGGATCGCCTTCATCTGCTCGTTGAGATAGTACTCGCGCTGATTCTTCTCCATCTGGCGCTTGACACGCCCCCGGATGCGCTTCTCCATCTGGAGGATGTCGTTCTCGGCCTCCATCAAGCCCATCAGATGCTCAAGCCGCGCCGGCACATCAATCATCTCGAGCACACGCTGCTTCTCATCGAGCTTGAGGGTCATGTGCGCGGCCATGGTGTCGGCGAGCCGTCCGGCGTCCTCGATACTGGCCAGCGAGGTCAGGACCTCGGGCGGTACCTTCTTGTTGAGTTTGACGTACTGGTCAAACAGCGCCAGGGCTGAGCGCATCAGGACCTCCTGCTCGCGCTCGTCCATCCCTAGGGTCTCGGACAGGGGGCAGATGAGTGCCGAGAAGGCCCCTTCCGTGGTCAGAAAGCGGTCGATCCGGGCACGCCGGCTACCCTCGACCAGCACCTTGACCGTGCCGTCGGGAAGCTTAAGCAGCTGGAGGATGTTGGCCAGGGTGCCGATCTCATAGAGATCCTTGACGCGCGGTTCGTCGACATCGGCGCTCTTCTGCGCAATCAGCAGGATCTGCTTGTCGGCGGCCATGGCCGCATCGAGCGCACGAATCGACTTGTCGCGCCCGACGAATAGCGGGATGACCATATGCGGATAGACGACCACATCCCGCAGCGGAAGCACAGGGACTTCCTGAGGAATGGATCGCTCACGATTGGAATCTAGGGTATTTTGAGACATGAAAACCTGTTCTCGTTAGAAGCGACGTTGCACTGGATAGGGCGCGTCAGCCGTGGGCCAGGGGTGGCTGTTACGGATCCGCGCACGGGACGACGTCGGGATGATTGAGTCTGACAACAGGATCGGGGCTTGAGACAGGCTCTTCAATGCCTGGGGCCCAGTGAGTCAATCGACCCGCCTCCTGCGATCGGGTGGATCTTGGATTTTGAAACCGCAAAGGCACCAAGGACAGCAGGCATTCGGATTGCAGATCCGGCACCACAACCGCGGCCTTGTGGCCGGAAAAATTCTTGGCGTCCTTTGTGTTCTTTGCGGTTCAAACAAACGAAACGTCTTGGTCAATCCGCTGCGACGGCCTGCTTTTCGATCCGCTCGTAGATCAGGAAGGGCTTGTTCTCACCATTGATGACCGAGGCGTCGATGACGACCTTGCTGACATGATCCATGGAGGGCAGATCGTACATGGTGTCGAGCAGCACCTGTTCCATGATGGTTCGCAGACCACGCGCGCCGGTCTTGCGCTCCATGGCCTTGCGAGCGATCTCACGCAGGGCGTCGTCGCGGATCTCAAGCTGCACACCCTCCATCTCGAACAGCCGTGCATACTGCTTGACCAGCGCGTTCTTGGGTTCGGTAAGGATACGCATCAGGGCCGCCTCGTCGAGTTCCTCTAGGGTGGCCATGACCGGTAGACGACCGACGAACTCAGGGATCAGACCATAGCGGATCAGATCCTCCGGCTCCACTGCGCTCAACAGCTCGCTGAGCTGGCGGCTGTCGTCCTTACTCTGGACCTCGGCCGAGAAGCCGATGCCGGTCTTCTTGGAGCGGTTCTGGATCACCTTGTCGAGACCCGCGAAGGCGCCGCCGACGATGAACAGGATATTGGAGGTGTCGACCTGGAGGAACTCCTGTTGCGGATGCTTGCGCCCACCCTGCGGCGGCACCGAGGCGATGGTGCCCTCGATGAGTTTGAGCAACGCCTGCTGCACGCCCTCACCTGAGACATCGCGCGTGATCGAAGGGTTGTCTGACTTACGCGAGATCTTGTCGATCTCGTCGATATAGACGATGCCGGTCTGCGCCTTCTCGACGTCATAGTCGCATTTCTGCAACAATTTCTGAATGATGTTCTCCACATCCTCGCCGACATAACCGGCCTCGGTCAGGGTGGTGGCATCGGCGATGGTGAAAGGGACATTGAGCAGGCGCGCAAGTGTCTCAGCGAGCAGGGTCTTGCCCGAGCCGGTCGGACCGATGAGCAGGATGTTGCTCTTGGCGATCTCGATGTCTTCCTTGGCCTCGGCGACCTCAAGCCGCTTGTAGTGGTTGTAGACAGCGACCGAGAGGACCTTCTTAGCCTTTTCCTGCCCGATCACGAACTCGTCGAGTTTGGCCTTGATCTCGCGCGGCTTGGGCAGATGACTGGTCGTCTCAGCAGTGTTCTCCTCCATCTCCTCACGGATGATGTCATTGCAGAGTTCGACGCATTCATCGCAGATAAACACCGAGGGACCCGCGATGAGCTTGCGCACCTCGTGCTGGCTCTTACCGCAGAAGGAACAATAGAGCAGTTTACCGTCGTCGCTCTTACTCATCGGGTGTAGATCTCCGGGGGGCTGTGAGGGATGCGACTCCTGCATTCCCGAATGAGGCGGGCTCAATCATAACCATTTGGGGGGATATGGCAAGAAACTTGGCTCTAAACCTTGATTCCGATCAACCTGGCCGGATTGAAACGCCTGGGACGTTCGGGTTCTGGAAGGTCGCCCTGCCATCGACACGAGAGGGGTCTTTCGATGCTTGTTTCAGTATTTCGGATCCTGAAGACTGGACAGCGATGTTCAAGACTTCTTGGCGGGCGCCGGACCGCGCTCGATGATGACCTGATCGATTAAGCCGTATTCACGTGCCGTCTCGCCGTCCATGAAGCGATCGCGCTCCGTATCCTCAGCAATCTTTTCAATCGGCTGACCCGTGTGATGGGACAGGATCCGATTCAGTCGATCGCGGATATAGAGGATCTCACGCGCATGGATCTCGATGTCGGTCGCTTGCCCCTGGAAGCCGCCGAGCGGCTGATGGATCATCATGCGCGAGTGCGGCAGACAAAAGCGCTTGCCCGCTGCACCACCGGCCAACAGCAGTGCGCCCATGCTCGCTGCCTGACCGATGCACATGGTGCTCACGTCGGGGCGGATGAAACGCATGGTGTCATAGATTGCCAGACCAGCCGTGACCGAACCGCCGGGCGAATTGATGTAGAGATGGATGTCTTTGTCCGGATTCTCTGACTCCAAGAACAGCAACTGCGCCACCACCAGATTCGCCATGTGGTCCTCGATCGGACCGACGAGAAAGATGACCCGTTCTTTGAGTAGACGCGAATAGATATCGAACGAGCGTTCGCCGCGCGCGGTCTGCTCGACCACGATGGGCACTAGCCCCAGACCTTGGGGCTGCCAATCGGTGCGACTTAAGGATATGCTCATGACTGGAATTGTGACTCGAATCGTTGATAAAGGCGGACCACTGGACCACGCTATCTGGTCACCACCGTCGATTGGGCGGCCTGACCAACGAACTATTGCTCGGTGAGCTGTGCAAAGGTCAGGGGTTCGTCCTCAACCCGGGCCTGCTTGAGTATCAGATCGACTACCTGATCCTCAATAACCAATGCCCGAATCGGGCCTAGACGCCCTTCATCGGCATAGTAGTAATCGATCACTTCCTGCGGGTGCTCGTAGCTCGATGCTATATGCTCGACGGTCTCGCGCACGCGCTCGGGATCGACCTTGATGTCATTGTCGCGGATGATCTGCCCCAAGATCAGGCCCAGAGCAACCCGACGCTTGGCATCAGATTCCAACCTCTCAGGCGGCAGCGACATCTGGCCGCCGCCCAGGGCCTGACGCATCTGCTTGGCCAGGGTGCGCTGCTCGCTCTCGACCAGTACCCTGGGCAGTTCGATCGGATTGGCCTCGTAGAGCATGTCCATCACACGCTCCTTGGTGCGGGCGATAAGACGCTCCTTCAACTCGCGCTCCATGTTGCGACGTACATCGGCCCTAAAACGCTCGAGGTCGCCGTCCTCGATCCCGAAGCCCTTGACGAACTCGGCGTCGAGCTCGGGCAGACGCGGTTTAGCGATCGAGTCGATGGTCACCTCGAAGCGCGCCGGCTTACCGGCCAGAGGCTTGGTCTGATGGTCCTCGGGGAAGGTCAGGTCGAGCGTGCGCGTCTCACCCGGGGTCGCGCCGATTAGCCCCTCCTCAAAACCTGGAATCAGACCCCCTGAGCCGAGTTCGAGCTTGAAATCCGTGACGGCGCTGCCTTCAAATGGCTCGCCATCGACCTTAACGACGAAGCTGACGCTCAGCTGATCGCCCTGCTGGGCCGGACGATCGACCGGCTCCCAGGTCTTGCGCTGCGCGCGTAGGCGTTGGATCATGTCGTCCAGATCGGCATCGGTGAGCTCGCATACGGGGCGCTTGATGACCCTGTCTTGCACCGAGGCGAGCCTGATCTCGGGCATGACCTCGAAGATGGCAGTATAGGCCATGCGCCCGGCGGCGATGTCAAGATCGGGTTCGATCTGCGGCAGGCCAGCTGGGATCAAGGACTCCTGTTCGAAGGCCTTATAGAGGGTCTTCTGCACCATGTCGCCGAAGACCTCCTGGTGCAGCTCGGCGTTGTAGCGTTGACGCAGCACCTTCAGCGGGACCTTACCGGGACGAAAACCCGGCAACTTGGCGTGACGCGCAAGCTGCTGCAACCGTTTCTCGACCTCGGCACCGACCTCATCAAACGGCAGATCGACCCGCATCCGTCGCTCAAGTCCCTCGCCCGCTTCAACCGACACTCGCATTGAATCTCTCCCGCGGACGCCAAGTGGTGCGCCACGCCTACCAAAATAATCTCGACGCCACCGCCCATCCACCTGGGCGGACGCCTTCAAAAGCGGTGTAGTATAGCATGAATCACGCGCTTGACAGCGGCCCTAACCGCCTCACTGCCGGCGCATCTCCCGTCCGCCGCTGGAGACTGTCATGTGCCTCCAGCGTCCAGCCGTGCTCAGATGACCTTGGAAAAGCCGATCGGCCCGGTCTTTTCCGCCAGATAGGCATCGAAGGCCATGCAGATGTTGCGCACCAGCAGCCGACCACGCGCCTGAATGCGGATCATGTCGGCATCGACCGACACCAGACCATCGTCCTCCATGACCCTGAGCTTGGCGAGGCTGTCGGCGAAGTAGTCATCGAAGACGATGCCCCACTTGGCCGCCACCGACGCCTTGTCGAGCTGGAAATGACAGATCAGCCGGGTGATGACATCGCGCCGGATCAGGTCGTCGCGGTTGAGCTCAAGCCCCCGGAAGATAGCGAGACGCCCAGCGTCGATATCGGCGTAATACTCATCGAGTTCGCGGCGGTTTTGGCCGTAGGTGTTGTCGATCATGCCGATCGAGGTCACGCCGATGCCGATCAGATCGCAGTTGGCATGGGTCGAATAGCCCTGGAAATTGCGATACAGGGTACCGGCACGCTGAGCGATGGCCAGCTCGTCGTCGGGACGGGCGAAGTGGTCCATCCCGATGAAGACATAGCCGGCCTCGGTCAGACGCGCGATGGTCGATTGCAGGATGTCCAGTTTGACTTGGGGCGGCGGCAGATCTTCTGCATTGATGCGCCGCTGCGGTTTGAAGCGCTCGGGCAGGTGGGCATAGTTGAAGATCGATAGACGCTGGGGACCGACCTCGATGACGCGGTCCAGGGTCTTCATGAAGCTCTCGACCGATTGGAACGGCAGGCCATAGATGAGATCGATACTGGTCGAGCGGAAGCCCTCGGCGAGCGCCGCCTCCAGCACCGCCATGGTCTGGGCCTCGGTCTGGAAGCGATTGACCGCCGCCTGCACCCGCTCGTCGAAGTCCTGCACACCAAGACTCATGCGATTGAAGCCGATCCGGCGCAACAGCTTGACCGTGGAGGCATCGGCCTCGCGCGGGTCGATCTCGATCGAAAACTCACCGACCTCGTCATCGGCCAGGGTAAAGTATCGGCGCGTCACCTCCATCAGCTCGACCATCTGATCATGGTTCAAAAAGGTCGGGGTACCACCGCCCCAGTGCAGCTGCTCGACGACACGGGAGCGGTCAAACAGCGCCGACTGCATCGCCAGCTCGCGATGGACGCGCTCCAGATAGGGCGGTGCGAGCGAACGATCCTTGGTCGCGATCTTGTTGCAGGCGCAATAGAAGCAAACCGTGTCGCAAAAGGGGATATGGAAATAGAGCGAGAGCGGACGGCCACTCGCGTTGCTGCGCGCACAGGCCGCCTTGTAGGCCGCCTCGTCGAAGGATTCGTCGAACTCGACCGCCGTGGGATACGAGGTATAGCGCGGACCACTCTGGTCGTAGCGACGAATCAAATCAAGATCGAAGGAAACGCCTTGCTCCACCGTTCAATCCTCCAGCCGCATCGGGCATCACTGACTCCCGCGCGGCCCATCGTGTAGGGCCTGTTCAGGCATCGTCCCCGCCGTGTCCGAATCTGGTGCGTTGACATTCGGCCGCTGCGTCGGCGGGATGTGGAAATATCTATTTCAAGAATAGAGCGCCTCCTCGATGAGCGGCTGGAATTCGAGGAGTTGCTCGCGCGTGAGCAGAAACACCCCCTCCCCACCGCGCTCGAATTCGATCCAGGTGAAGGGCAGGCCCGGCAAACGCGACTCTAGAGACGGCAGCGAATTGCCGACCTCGACGACCAGGATGCCGCGCTCGTTGAGATGAGCGGCCGCCTCGTCGAGGATCCGCAGCACAATGTCGAGCCCGTCCTCACCGCCCAGCAGACCCAGATGGGGTTCGTTGTGGTACTCGGCCGGCAGCGCCTCGAATTCGGCACGCGAGACATAGGGTGGGTTAGAGACGATCACGTCGTAACGCCGATCCCCGAGCGCGGCGAACAGATCGGACTCAAACACATGCACCCGATCACCGACGCCGTGACGCTCGACGTTGTCGCGTGCGATGACCAGGGCCTCAGGCGAGATGTCGACCAGATCGACATCGGCATCCGGCAGATAGACCGCTGTCGCGATACCGATGCAACCACTGCCGGTCCCCAGGTCCAGTACCCGGCGCACGCGATCGGCGTCGATCCAGGGATCGAATCCAGCCTCGACCAGCTCGGCGATCGGCGAGCGCGGCACCAGCACCTGTTCGTTGACCCGGAACTCCAGCCCCGCAAACCAGGCACGTCCGATCAAATAGGCCGCCGGCACGCGCTCGACAACCCGGCGCTCGATGAGCTCGCAGACGCGCACCCGCTCGGCTAGAGTGAGCCGGCAATCGCGGAAGTTCGCTGGCAGATTGGGATCAAGGTGCAGGGCGCTCAGCACCAACAGTGTCGCCTCGTCGATGGCATTGTCGGTGCCGTGCCCGAAGTGGAGGCCAGCCGCGTTGAAGCGGCTCGCGCCCCAGCGCACGAAGTCCTGAATCGAGATCAAACCGTCCGGCTGCTCTGCCATGGCGCCCATGATATCGTCAAGCTAGGATTGATAAAGGCCAAGCCGTCCGCCGATCAAGTCGGCGGGCGGCCTGGATAGAGACTAAGAAGCATACCACTGGCGGGACAGTTTTTTCAGTGCCGGAAATGGGATTAGGCCGCGCGCCGCTGTTTTTCGGGTTCGAGCGTGGCGCACGACGCGGCGGATTCAAGCTTGGGATGCCCGCCCCGCTCAACCAGATCCTGAAGCGAGATGTTGCTCAGAAAATTGAAGATCTCGTCGCTCAGCTGGTCCCAGAGATGGTGGGTCAGACAGCGCTGGCCTTCATGGCAGTTCTGGCGCCCACCGCAACGCGTCAGCTCCACCCACTCGTCGACAGCGCAGATGATGTTGGCGATCGAGATCTCGCTCGGCGCGCGACCCAGATAATAGCCTCCGCCCGGGCCGCGCACGCCGCGCACCAGCTTCTTGGCGCGCAGGGCGGCAAACAGTTGTTCCAGATAGGACAGCGAGATGCCTTGGCTGGATGAGATGTCTGCCAGCGTCACAGGTCCTTGGCCGGCGTGCAGGGCCAGGTCGAGCATGGCGGTCACAGCGTATCTGCCTTTGGTCGATAGTCTCATGGTAGTCAGGCCTACTTGGGGGATGAGAATTGTCACTAGACTAAATTAGTCAACAATTCCCTTATTTCAAGCATGGCTCGTTCATGAGTCGATCAGGGTGGCTACGAAGACTGGGCGAGACAAGCCGGCGACGCACCGGCGACTGGCGATCGCTGTCCATCAATCGGGCTCTGATTGGGCGCGAAACCATGCCCCTGACGCAGACAGAACATCAGCCATTTGGACAGGAACAGATTGGCCCGCCATTTGTCGGCCAGGGCTGGATGGGCATATCTGGTACGCAACGGCAGGATGGATTGGCGTAGCTCCAGCACCTCGACCTGACGGGCGTCGTAGTAGACGCGCAGTCGGGCGTCTGGGTCGAAATGGGTCTCCCGTGTCTCTGCATCCGTGAAACGATGGGTCAGATGCACCAGCGTGGTGTAGCGTGCCTGTTGCTCGATCCCAAGATGCAGATCGACAACCCCCGGACGTCGTGAGAGATACTGTCCGTTCGGATAGGTGTTCAATCCAGGTGCCAGACGTCGCAGCAGGACGAAATTTTCCTCGCACAGGCTCATCAGGGCACCAATATCCGGATGACCCATGATCAGCTTCAGGAAAAAGGCGCGGTCGGGTCTGAATTGCATCGATAGCGAGCACGATGCGATCGTCTGGACGGTTTGAGGAGTCAACGGCCTCACACCTTGGGCGTTAATCGTTCAGGCCCGAGCGCTCGACTGTTCCTCGATCTTGCGCCGCACCTCGTCCATGTCGAGTTCACTGGCCTTGGTAAGCAAGGCACGGAAGGAACCCTCGGGCAGCGCGCCGGCCTGCGCGAAGATGATGATCTGGTCGCGGAAGATCATCAGGGTCGGAATGGAACGAATCTGGAAATGGGCTGCAATCCCCTGCTCTTCCTCAGTGTTGATCTTGGCAAAGACGATGTTCGGGAAGTCTTCCGAGACCTTCTCATAGACGGGCGCGAAGGAACGGCAGGGGCCGCACCAGGGCGCCCAAAAGTCGATGACCACGAAGGCATTGTTTTGGATGGTTGATTCGAAATTGGCGGTATTGAGTTCGACGACGGCCATTGGGAGCCTCGGCTTGGGGTGAAAAGTGAATTTGATACTAACAGATAGAGCGGCTCCCGTGGCCCGACACCCGGGGTCGGGATTGGAAACACGGAAGGGAAAAGGCGCTCAGGCATTCTCAGAGCGCCTGGAGTCCGGCGATGATCTGGTCGCGGATGTCCTCGACCTTCCCGATGCCGTGGATCTTGAGATAGCGTGGGGCACCCTCTCCACCCCGTTCGGCCCAGGCAGAATAATAACCGATCAGCGGCTCGGTCTGATCATGATAGACCCGAAGACGCGCCCTGACGGTCTCTTCGCGATCGTCGTCACGCTGGATCAAAGGCTCGCCGGTCTCGTCGTCGAGGCCCTCGACCTTGGGTGGATTGA
Organism: Thermochromatium tepidum ATCC 43061; assembly: GCF_009664085.1. NCBI lineage: Bacteria > Pseudomonadati > Pseudomonadota > Gammaproteobacteria > Chromatiales > Chromatiaceae > Thermochromatium > Thermochromatium tepidum. The sequence goes on from NZ_CP039268.1 coordinate 1,799,903, forward strand.
AGACGACATGATAGGTGCGACCCGAGGCCAGGTGCACGCGCCGACCAGACATACGCTTGATGATCTCATCGTCCGGCACCTCGATCTCGACCACGGCGTCGATAAAGATTCCGGCCTCCTTGAGCGCCTCGGCCTGGGCCAGGGTCCGCGGAAAGCCGTCGAACAGGAACCCCTTGGCACAATCGGGCTCGGCGATACGCTCCTTGACCATGCCGAGGATGATGTCGTCTGAGACCAGACCGCCCTCGTCCATGATCTTCCTGGCGGCCTGACCCAGTTCGGTACCCTGCTTGACGTGCGCGCGCAGCATGTCGCCGGTCGAGATCTGTGGGATATCGAAATGCGCCCTGATGAAGCCGGCCTGGGTGCCCTTACCCGCGCCTGGACCGCCGAGCAGGATGATTCGCATACTGAGATCTCCTTAACTGGAACAGTTAGGAAAGCACTGAATAGCTCCCCTCTGGGAGAGGGTCGGGGAGAGGGAAATAAGCACATGACTTCATTGCCCCCCTCACCCTGCCCTCTCCCCCGCCGACCCGCAGGGGAGAGGGGATTGAATCAGCGTTTCCTTAGGTTATTGGATGAACAATCCACATCAGATGCAGTATGCCACGCCCGCCGGCGGGGCGACTACTCGAAGCAGCCGAATATTAGGCTTCCTTGGGTCGATCGCTGAATGTGGTGTGTCTCGATGGCTGAGCCAGACGGCGACGAACACCCAGGTCGTCCTCGGATGTCCAGCCTGGTCATGGGATCAGCCGCCGGCCAGCATCATGTTGAGCATCAGCTTGTTGAGACGCCCAACAAAGGCCGCCGGATCCTCGAGCTGACCGCCCTCGGCCAACTGCGCCTGATCGAACAGGATCGAGGCCAGGTCATTAAAGCGCCCCTCATCCGACTCGGACTCCAGACGCCGCACCAGCGGATGTTCCAGATTGATCTCCAAGATCGGCTTGGTCTCAGGCGCACTCTGACCCACGGCCTTGAGCACGCGTGCCAGGTTGGTGCTCATGTCGTCGGCGCCGACCACCAAACAGGCCGGCGACTCGACCAGACGGGTACTGGGGCGTACCTCCTTGACCCGTTCGCCGAGCGCGGTCTTCAGACGTTCCAGGAGCGGCCTGTGCTCGGTTGCGGCCCGCTCCTGGACCGCCTTCTCCTCCTTGTCGGCCAGCTCGCCCAGGTCCAGATCCCCCTTGGCGACCGACTGGAGCTGTTTGCCCTTGTACTCGTAGAGATGGCTGACCAGCCACTCATCGACCCGATCGGAGAGCAGCAACACCTCGATCCCCTTCTTGCGGAAGACCTCCAGATGGGGGCTATGACGCGCTGCCGCCGGGCTGTCGGCGGTGATGTAGTAGATCTTGTCCTGGCCTTCCTTCATGCGCTCGAGATAGGCATCGAGCGATTCGCGTTGCGCGCTGCCCTCGCTATGGGTAGTCGAGAAGCGCAAGAGCCCGGCGATGCGTTCTTTGTTGGCGAAGTCCTCGGCCGGGCCTTCCTTCAGCACCTTGCCGAACTCGTCCCAGAAGGTCGCGTACTTCTCGGGCTCGTCCTTGGCCAGGGTCTCGAGCAGACCCAGGATACGCTTGGTGTTGGCCTGACGGATGGTGTCGATCTTGCGGTTGTGCTGGAGGATCTCGCGCGAGACGTTCAGGGGCAGGTCATCGGCATCGACGATCCCCTTGACGAAGCGCAGATAGTGCGGCATCAGCTTGTCGGCCTCGTCCATGATGAAGACGCGACGCACATAGAGCTTGACGCCGTGCCTTTGGTCGCGATCCCACAGATCCCAGGGGGCCTTGCTGGGGATATAGAGGAGCGCGGTGTATTCGTTGGTGCCCTCGACCCGGTTGTGGACATAGGCCAGCGGCGGCTGAAAGTCATGGGCGATGTGCTTGTAGAACGCGTGATACTCCTCCTCGGTGATCTCCGACTTGTTGCGCATCCAGAGCGCCGTGCCACGATTGACCTGCTCGAACTCGGGCGGCGCGCCCTTCCTTTTCTCGGCCTCCTCGCCGTAGTACTCCTTGGCCATCTCGATCGGGATGGCGATATGGTCGGAGAACTTACTGATGATCGAGCGCAGCCGCCAAGGTTCCAGGAACTCCTTCTCGTCTTCCTTGAGATGCAGGATGACGTCGGTCCCGCGACCGGCCTTCTCGACCGTTTCGAGCGTGTAGCTGCCGCGTCCGTCGGACTCCCAGCGCACACCATGTTCGGCACCGAGTCCGGCACGACGTGAAACCAGCGTCACCTTATCGGCGACGATAAAGGCCGAATAGAAGCCGACACCGAATTGGCCGATGAGCGCGCTGTCCTTGGCCTGATCGCCCGACAGGCTCTCGATGAAGCGGCGGGTGCCGGAACTCGCAATGCTGCCGATGGTCTCGATCACCTCGTTGCGGCTCAGCCCGATGCCGTTGTCCGAGACGGTGATGGTACCGGCATCACGATCGACCAGGATCCGGATGCGCAGGTCCGAGTCGCCCTCGTAGAGCCCATCGTCGCTTAAGGCCTCGAACCGGAGCTTTTCGGCTGCATCCGAGGCATTGGAGACCAGTTCGCGCAGAAAGATCTCCTTGTTCGAGTAAAGCGAGCGGATCACCAGATCCAGCACCTGGCTCACCTCGGCCTTGAACTCTAGTGTTTCCTTATGCGCTTCGACTGTCATCTTTGGATACTTACCTTGCTGTGAATGGAGGAAATGTTAGGAGATGGGCGCGAATTGTCGCGCGCTGCTTAGTGTCGCCTAGGGCCGGGGGATACAATGCTCGCTGACGTCGGCATCGCCCCGTTCTCCTCGCGGCCGTCCCGCCGCTGCGCGCTGGCCGCTCAGTGAAGTCGATTTAACCACAATTCAAGGGTTTGAAGATGGAAACGCTCCGCATCGCCACCACGCCATTCGAGGGTCAGCGTCCCGGAACCTCGGGGTTGCGCAAGAAGGTCAGGGTCTTCCAACAGCCAGGCTATCTGGAGAACTTCGTCCAGTCGATCTTTGACACCCAGCCCGAACTCCAGGGCGGTACACTGGTCATCGGTGGCGATGGGCGCTATTTCAATCGCGAGTCGATCCAGGTCATCCTGCGACTGGCCGCGGCCAATGGGGTGCGGCGGCTCATCGTTGGGCGCGGGGGGCTGTTCTCGACCCCGGCCGTCTCCTGTGTGATCCGCAAATACAAGGCCCAAGGCGGCATCGTGCTCTCGGCCAGCCACAACCCTGGTGGCCCCGACCAAGACTTCGGCATCAAGTTCAATGCGGCCAACGGCGGACCTGCACCTGAATCGGTGACCGAGGCGATCTTCGAACGGACGAAGACCATCGACCGCTATCTGACGCTCGACACCCCGCCGCTCGATCTCGACCGGCTCGATACCTTCACACTCGGCGCGACCAAGATCGAGATCATCGACCCGGTGCGCGACTACGCCGACCTGATGGAGACCCTGTTCGACTTCGATGCCATCCATCAGCTCTTCAACTCCGGCCACTTCCGGATGCGTTTCGACGCCATGCACGCCATCACCGGCCCCTATGCGCTCGAGATCCTGGAGAACCGGCTCGGCGCGACACCCGGCACCGTGATGAATGGCGTGCCGCTGGAAGACTTCGGCGGCGGTCATCCCGACCCTAACCTTGCCCATGCCCAGGAACTAGTCGCCCTAACCAAGGGGTCAGACGGACTCGACTTCGGTGCAGCCTCCGATGGCGACGGCGATCGTAATATGATCCTCGGGCGCGACTGCTTCGTCACCCCGAGCGACAGTCTCGCCATCCTTGCCGCCAATGCCCATCTGCTGCCGGGCTATCGGCAGGGCATCCGCGGGATCGCACGCTCGATGCCGACCAGTCAAGCGGCCAATCGGGTCGCGGACTTCTTGGGGATCGAGTGCTTCGAGACGCCCACCGGTTGGAAGTTCTTCGGCAATCTGCTCGATGCCGGACGCATCACGCTCTGCGGCGAGGAGAGCTTTGGCACCGGCTCGGACCATGTGCGCGAGAAGGACGGGCTGTGGGCGGTGCTGTTCTGGCTCAATCTGGTGGCGGTGCGGCAACAGTCGGTCGCCGAGATCCTCACCGACCACTGGCGTCGGTTCGGGCGGAACTTCTACACCCGGCACGACTATGAAGGCGTGGATCTAGAGGCCGCCGAGGGCCTGGTCGACCATCTGCGCCGTCTGCTGCCCGAGCTACCAGGACGTCGACTCGGCGCAGAGACCGTGAGCTATGCCGATGATTTTGCCTATACCGACCCCATCGACGGAAGCCTCTCCGAGCGTCAGGGTATCCGCATCGGCTTTGCGAGCGGCGCGCGCATCGTCTATCGGCTCTCGGGCACCGGTACCTCCGGGGCCACGCTACGGGTCTATCTCGAATATTTTGAGCCGGACCCCGCGCGGCACCACACCGACACCCAAGAGGCGATGCGTCCGCTCATCCTCATCGCGCGCGAACTGGCCCAGATCGAGACCCGCACCGGACGCACCACGCCGGATGTCGTGACCTAATGGAGCCTGACCTCTTGAAATATGGGACAAAAGAAACGCACCCGAATGAAAGCGGTTGGGCTGACCCGATAAAAATATTTGTTGGACCCATTGCAATCGCCGAAAATCATCTAAACTTTCAGCCATCGTCACAGATGGGACTCTGGCAACACACCAATACTCCCTGGCAAGCGCCAGGTCACGTTGTCCTCCTCGTCTCTCTTCTACGAGAGACCTTTCGACCCGGCGCACCCCGCCGGGTTTTTTTGATGTTCCGCCCCCATCATGGCAGGCATGAGCCCCGATACCCCAAGGACAATCGACCCGGAACCATTTGATCATGACCCTATCCACGACTTGGACGACCCGCGTCTGGCTCGGCGCCGTCCTGCTGCTTTCAGGAGCCCTTGCAATGGCCACTGAGGAACCACGCTATCAAACACTTCAGACGACCGCAGACTATGAGCTGCGCCGCTACGAACCCTATCGGGTCGCCGAGGTCGAGGTGCGGGGCGACTTCGAGAAGGTCGGATCAGAAGCCTTCAGGATCCTGGCCGGCTACATCTTCGGCGACAACCAGGGTGGGCTCAAGATCGAGATGACCGCCCCGGTCAGCCAGCGTCCGGCCGCGGTCGGCACGCGCCTGGAGATGACAGCCCCTGTTACCCAGCACCAGACCGAGGCCGGCACCGAAACCTACGTCGTGAGTTTCGTGATGCCGGAGCGTTTCAGCCTGGAGACACTGCCCCGGCCTAACAACCCGCGTATCGTGCTGCGCGTGGAACCAGCAAGCCGTGTGGCCGCGCGCCGCTATTCCGGTTCCTGGAGCGAGGCACGCTATCGTGATGAGGAGCGGCGTTTGCTGCATGCCTTGCAACGCGATGGACTAAAGCCGCGCGGCGCTTCGGTCTATGCACGCTACAATTCTCCGTTCTCGTTGCCGATGTTTCGACGCAACGAGATCCTCGTCCCACTGGCCGATTGATCGCGAATTGATCGCGAACGCTGTCCGGACGTCCCGACGTTCCCGAAACGGCACCGGGATCAGTGACCTGCAGGCCCGGCTGTAACCAAACAGAAAATCGGGATAGGGGCGGTCAGGATACCTGACCGGGCCCCTCCCACACCACCCGGCATGCGGGTCCGCACCGGGCGGTTCGAGAAGTTGAGGTCATGAGAGACGGGGCAGGCCGAGTTTGTCGAAGTAGGCAATGGTGAGCACCCGGTTGAGTTCCCCTGCGCTGTTCCTCCACCCGCAGCGGGAGTTGCCTGCCACTCGCTTTGCCACCTGTTCGGCGGCTCCGAGGTTGATCAGTTCCCGGTAGATCGTGCTACCTCGCCGCCATTGCTTGAGTTGAAAAGCAATGGACGTGCTTCTCCAGTACCTTAAACCACGATCCTGCGGCCGGTTTGGATATATAGCCCTGCGCCGCCCGTCTCGCGTCGTGGGCGCGTCGGCCCGGTCGGAAGCCGTAGCTGTGTTCGCTGAAGCTGGGGTCAAGTAGCGGTTGCAGCACTTGCAGCAGTGCTTGCTGGATCAGCCGATCCGTGACCGTCGGGAGGCCAAGCTCGCGCTCGCCGCCGTCTGGCTTCGGGATCGTTACCCGTCGTACCGGTCTGGGCCGCTACCTCCCCGGCAGCCGTTGTTCCCGAATCAATGGCCACGCCGTCACCAGTTGCCGGGCGGTCTGGTCAATGTCCAGCCCATCCACGCCCGCTGCGCCTTTGTTGGCTTTGACGCGTTTCCACGCTTGCCGCAGGTTCTCTCTCGCCAAGACCGCTTGCAGCAGTCCCGACCCTGTGCTCTCGGTGTCCCGTCGCGGGCTGGTCGCTTCGTCGCTGACAGGATCACGCCCGGCTTCACCGTGCGCGACGCCCGCCCTGCTCGGCAGCGCCTTCTATCCGGTTCGTGGTCCAAGGCTCGCAGCTTCGCTCCACGCCTCCTCCCCACACTCGCTCGCCCTCATGCAGTTGCGCTTCGCTTCGTTCGTCGTGATCAACTTACGGTGGGACTTTCACCCACAAGAGTGCGCCCGTGCCGGGCGCACACGCAAAAAGGCCGGGGAACGCCCCCGGCCCCTCTGGCTCGACGGATCAGCGGTCAGCCGTCGTGCGGGTCAGCGGTCCAAGCTCAAGCCGCCTTGGCCGCCTCGTGCTCGATGGCCGGCGCAGTGCCCGCACTACGGATCTCGATGCGCCGCGGCCTCATCGCCTCGGGCACCTCACGCACCAGGTCGATGTGCAGCAGACCATTCTCTAGCCGCGCCTCCACCACCTTCACATAGTCGGCGAGCTGGAAGCGGCGCTCGAAGGCGCGGTTGGCGATACCGCGATAGAGGAAGTTACCCTCGCTCTCGGTCGTCTGACGCTGCCCAGCGATGGTGAGCAGATTCTCCTTGACCTCGATGTTCAGCTCGGCCTCGGTGAAGCCGGCCACCGCAAGCGTGATGCGATAGCGATTTTCGTCGAGTAGCTCGACGTTGTAGGGTGGATAGCCACCCGGCTCGGTGCGATAGGCCGTCTCCAGCGCATTGGCCAGACGCTCAAAGCCGATCATGGAGCGAAACAGCGGTGAAAAGTCGAGCGTCGTCATGACATATCCTCCACATGAGAGCAATATGGACAACAGTTGGCGTTCATAACGAACCGCCGGTTGGGCGACCCCCCGAGGGGCGATCGCTTGCATAGAATATAGGCATTGATTAGCACTCTGTCAAGGTGAGTGCTAATTCTTGACGCTCAGGCCGCTGATGCCCATCATGCGCAGTCGCTCGGCCGCGACTGTCATCAAGGCGTCATGCGCGGCCTTTAGAGTCTCGACCACGGCGATCTCAAGCCCATAGCCGCGTTTTGCGACCCGAGCGTGCGCCATCTCCCCGCCACCACGAGTTTGCATAGCATGACAGAACTAGCCACACCGTATTATCTGATCGACGAATCTCGGCTCAAGCGCAACCTCGAAATCATTCGGCAGGTGCGCGAGCGATCTGGGGCCAAGTCGGTGCTGGCGCTTAAGTGTTTCTCGACCTGGTGCGTATTCGATCTAATGCGCCAGTATATGGACGGTACTACCAGCAGCTCGCTCTACGAGGCGCGTCTGGGCCATGAAGAGTTCGGTGGCGAGACCCATGCCTATAGCGTCGGCTTTTCGCGCGCTGAGGTGCTGGCGGTCCGCGAGTTCGCCGACAAGCTCATCTTCAACTCGGTGTCTCAGCTACGGCAGTTTTACCCAGAGGTCGCGGGCCTGAATCTGGGATTGCGGGTCAATCCGGGGATCAGCTACTCGCGCTTCGATCTCGCCGATCCGGCGCGGCGTTATTCGCGTCTGGGTGTCCGCAACAAGGCGGAGATCAGCGAGGCCCTGCCTTGGATCAAGGGCCTGATGTTCCATTTCAACTGTGAGAACGCGGATATCGAGCACTTTCGGGCCGCACTCGCGACCATCGGACGGGAATATGGCGAACTCCTGCATCGCATGGAGTGGGTGAGTCTCGGCGGCGGGCTCTCTTTCACCCAAGAGGGATACCCACTGGAGACCTTCTGCGAGGCCCTGCGCACCTTCGGCCAGTCCTTCGACATCCAGGTCTATCTGGAGCCGGGCGAGGCTGCCGTGACCCAGAGCACCGAACTCGTGACCACAGTGCTCGATGTGGTGCACAACGAGATCGATATCGCCATCGTCGACGCCTCACTGGAGGCGCACATGCTCGACCATCTCATCTATCGCACCAACCCACGGCTCGCCAGCCCGCCGCCCGGCGAGCATCGGATGATGATCGCCGGGCGCACTTGTCTGGCGGGTGACGTCTTCGGCGACTTCAAGCTCGCTTGCCCCTTGCAGATCGGTGACGAGGTACGCATTGCCGATGCCGGTGGCTATACCATGGTCCAGGTCAACTGGTTCAATGGTGTCAGCATGCCGGCGATCGTGGTACGCCGACTCGATGGCCAAGTGGAATGCGTGCGCACATTCGGATATGAGGACTTCAAGCGCAGTCTGTCCTGAAGGATCCATCTCCCGCGGGGGCCTTGATGCGTGCCAATGTCGAGCGGTGAGTCGCAAATCCGCTGTCTTCCGAGCTATTTTTCAAACCACAGCAACGTCCAACAGAGAACCCCATGAAGAAAAACGTGCTGATCATCGGCGCCGGGGGCGTCGCACATGTGGCCGCGCACAAGGCGGCGATGAACAACGAGCTACTGGGCGACATCTGCATCGCCTCGCGCACCCAGTCCAAGTGCGATGACATCATCGCGAGCATCCAACGCAAGGGCCATCTCAAGGATCCATCCAAGAGGCTCTATTCGCGCCAGATCGATGCGCTCGACATCCCGGCGACGGTCAGGCTGATCCGTGAGACCAACTCCGAGATCGTGATCAACCTCGGTCAGGCCTTTCTCAATATGTCGATCCTGGAGGCCTGTCTCGAGACCGGCGTGGCCTATATCGACACCGCCATCCATGAGGAGCCGGATAAGGTGTGCGAGACCCCGCCCTGGTATGCCAACTATGAGTGGAAGCGCAAGGATCGCTGCACCGAGAAGGGCGTGACCGCGATCCTCGGCGCCGGCTTCGATCCGGGCGTGGTCAACGCCTATTGCGCCCTGGCGGTCAAGCGGTATTTCGACCAGATCCAGACCATCGACATCATCGATGTCAACGCCGGCAGCCACGGCAAGTATTTCGCCACCAACTTTGACCCCGAGATCAACTTCCGCGAGTTCGTCAAGGTCTGGACCTGGATCGATCGTCAATGGAAGGAGTACCCGACCCACACGGTCAAGCGTGTCTATGACCTACCGGTGGTCGGTCCCTCGCCCATCTACCTCAATGGCCATGATGAGCTGCACTCGCTGTCGAAGAACATCGACGCCGACAGTATCCGCTTTTGGATGGGCTTTGGTGACCACTACATCAATGTCTTCACCGTGCTGCGCACGCTCGGCTTCCTGTCGCATCTGCCGGTCAGGCTCGCCAACGGCCAAGAGGTGGTCCCACTCAAGGTGGTCAAGGCGCTCTTACCCGATCCCAAGACCCTAGCCCCCAACTACACCGGCAAGACCTGCATCGGTAACTTCGTCAAGGGCATCAAGGATGGCCGTCCGCGCGAGGTCTTCATCTATCAGGTCTCGGATCACAAGGCTTGCTATGAGGAGGTCGAGTCTCAGGCGATTAGCTACACCGCCGGCGTGCCACCGGTCGCCGCCGCCATGCTGATCGCGGATGGAACCTGGGACGTCCGAACCATGGTCAATGTCGAGGAACTAGACCCTGAGCCCTTCATCGCCCTCCTCGATCGGATGGGTCTGCCGACCGAGGTCAAGGAGATCGAACCGGGCAGTGCCGCGTCCTTCGATGGCACGGTGCGCGATCTGGAGACCGAGATCGCCGCGTCCACCGTAACCGTCACCGTCTCGGCGGCCAATCCCATGATCGCCGTGGCCCCCAAACCCCGTTGATCGTTTAATGAAGCGCTGAACAAATGCCTACCCGATTCAACCCCCGATAGCGCGTTTATTGCATCTCGGGATCGTGTTCACCGCTTTTGTTCTTTGTGGCGGATGCCCTGACTGTCGTAAGCGCGTCCTCGATCTTGGAAAAGCTCTTCTGGGTCGGCCTGGGCGGTTGTCTTCGGGCTGGACGCATCAGCACGATTGTGCCTGGTCCGGGGACTGGTAAATCAGCGTTTCACTAGGCTCGATGGCCTGCACCTCTCCCTTCCCGCATGGCGCATGGACGCCATGCGGTGGTCTCCACCCTGCATCATCGAGGCGTTGCCCTCGTTCGCGTGATCCGGATGGACGGAACGGGCACGTGCATTGACCAAAATATTAAAATATAGTAATATTTGAATTCATGGCTTGACCCTTAAGCCACGGGAACCGGATCTTGTCCGCGATCGTTGTGATCGAGACCCAAACAGCCAGGTATCGATCCGATCCGGTTGAGTTTTAGGCCCAGCCCTTTGGTACCCACAATGAAATACCTCCATCTTCTCACTGAACTGACCCTCAGCGAACTGATTTCGATCGCCCTCGTCATCACAGCCCCGCTGCTGTTGGTGTATGCCTGGCTAGTCTGATTCGATCCACCAGTTCGACATACCTTGCCTCACGGCGCCCAGTCGCACTCGAGTCTGGGCGCCAATGTCCCGGCCTCTCCTGCCACACAAGCAAGGCGCCTGTCGTCGGGACCGGTCGTTTCACGACCAACATACCCCAGACCTCCGACCTTCTCCTAAATCCATGCCCTGCCCCAGGTGTTTGGATCTAAAATTTTGATTCGAATAGATAATTTAAGCACCAACCCTTTGCCCATCCTGTCATCCCCCACCCTCTCGAGAGGGTACTGTAAGGGATCAGGCACCGAGCTGCCCAGCGCAGGGTGCATACCCGTCAGTGTCTCTTCGACCCTGGTCGTGCCTTTGCTAAGCCCTTGATCCGGAAGGCCCGCCCCGGTCCGATACCAGGACGAGGCGAGCTGAAAACATCCATGGATGGATCTTTACGCATCCCCTATTAATCCGGCCACCAAATACCTTCCCTGTTCTTTTGGGGCAACGCCAAGGTCGGTCCAGTCCTGGCCTTGGCTTTAAGCGGCTGATTGCCCGCGCTTGGGACTCCCTACTCCAGATGAACCCGGCCTGTTTAAGGGTAGGCTTAATAAAGCGCCCATCCCCTTTTGCCATCCCATTGGGGGTCACAAGGCTGCGAATCACACCAGCAAAGGTGTCCTCAGTAAGCGGTAAAAACGAGTGCTGTGGTAAAAATCATGCCATGGCCTCTTATTAATAAAATGGCAAGGTTAGTCCGGGCTATGGATTCAGGTCTGTATCTCGAAATCCTGCATCAATTCCGAATCCCAAATCGCAGAACTGCATGAATGTCAATTGAGAATTTAATTATAAAATTATTTTATCTCAATGACTTAGCAACATACGTAGATTGCCATGATGGATTGCTTATATTTGTCGAAAGGCGGGACTATTTAGCGTTTCTTTGATTTGGATCAAATGACATTTTTGCCATTGCAGGCTTAATATTTTGCGTACAACAGGACCTAGGCCTTTTCGAGCAATGAACCAGGATGTATATGTGATTCGCCGTCGACATCGATTGCGGTATCAGACGAATGGCCTGGGCGGTCTCGCAACCATGTGTCTGGGTCACGGGTACGACAAGACGCCGTAGGGCCTGAGAGTGGCTCGGGTCGAGGCGCCATACAACGACAGATGCAGGAGGATGCAATGGCCACAGGCATGACCCTGGGTGGTTTCTTGCGTAGCCAAGGCGTGACTCGACGCGCCTTTCTCAAATTCTGCTCGACCCTGGCCTCGACGATGGCCATCCCGACCGGGATGGTATCGGTGATGGCCGAGACCCTGGAGCAGGCCAGTCGTCCGTCGGCGATCTGGCTGTCCTTCCAGGAGTGCACCGGATGCACCGAATCGCTCCTGCGCTCACATGCCCCCTCGATCGAATCGTTGATGTTCGACTTCATCTCGCTCGATTATCACCACACCCTACAGGCCGCCTCGGGGGCGGCGGCCGAGCGCGCGCGTGAGGAGGCGATGCATGCGCATGCCGGCAACTATTTGGTCCTGGTCGATGGATCCATCCCCAGGGTCAAGGGCTATTCGACCATTGCTGGGATCAGCAACCTGGACATGTTGCGCGAAACGGCGGCGGGAGCGGCTGCCATCCTCGCCGTGGGCACCTGCTCGGCCTATGGGGGGTTGCCCAAGGCCGCCCCCAATCCCACCCAGGCACTCTCGGTCGCAGAGGTGATCGACGATCGTCCGATCGTCAACATTCCCGGCTGCCCACCCATCCCGTTGGCGATCACAGGCGTGATCGCGTACTACCTGACCATGGGCGCGCTCCCTCCTTTGGACCCGCTGGGGCGTCCGCTGGCCTTCTTTGGGGAGAACATCCATGACCGCTGCTATCGCCGGCCTTTCTACGACCGCGGATTGTTCGCCGAGACCTTCGACGACGAGGGCGCACGCAAGGGTTGGTGTCTCTACAAGCTCGGCTGCAAGGCGCCCTTGACCTACAACGCCTGCGCCCATGTCAAGTGGAATCAGGGTGTGAGCTTTCCGATCCAGTCTGGACACGGCTGCATCGGCTGCTCGGAGCCGAATTTCTGGGACAAGGGCGGGATCTACGAGTCGGTGCCCATGGGACAGTTCGGCTATGGGCCAAGTATCACCCTGGCCGCTGGGCTGGGGGTTGCCGTTGGGGCGGGGGCGGCATTGCTGGCGCGCAGCAAGAAGCACAAGACAGAGGCCAGGCTCCATGGCGACGACCCAGATGCCTTGAAGCGCTGATTTATTCTCACTCTGGGAGAGGGGGTTATTCAGCGCTTCACTCAAAGGCCCGCACGAAGGACTGTATCGATCATTGATATTGCACAGCCAACCTGGAGGACTCAAACCCTATGACGCTCCTGGATTTCGCGCGAGGGCCGGCGATTCACTGGTCGCTCATCATTTTCGCCGCCGGTACCATCTGGCGGCTGCTCGGCGTGCTCATCCTGACCCGCGGCGCCGATCTATCCCGTCCGCGTGACGCCTTCGGCAACTTTAAGGGCTACCGTACCGTCTTCAGCCGCGCCTGGCCAAGCGGTGAGTTCACCACCGCGACCCGTTACCAGACCGTGATGGCCTATACCTTCCACATCGCCACCCTGATCGTGGTGATCGGCATTGTTCCGCACATCGAGTTCATTAAGAGCCTGACCGGGGCGACCTGGCCGGGGCTACCGAACGCGGCCGGCGTGGCGGTCGGGATCATCGCCTTGGTCTCGCTGCTAGCGCTGATCCTGCGTCGGGTCACCAAACCCGCGGTCTATTGCTCGACCTGGGGCGATTACTTCGCCTGGTTGGTGGTCGCCGCGCCCCTGGTCACCGGCTTGATGACCTTTGCCCACATCGGGCCGCGCTACGAGACCATGCTCGGTCTGCATATCCTGAGCGCCGCGCTGCTGTTTGCTTGGTTCCCGTTCAGCAAGCTGATGCATGCCTTCTGGTTCGTCTTCTCACGTGCCCAGAGCGGCCTGGCCTATGCGCATCGGGGGGTTCGGATATGAGCAGCACCGCCGTTCAGGCACCGATCTTTCCGAGCTTCGCTCAGGTCTTCCAGGGGCTGGTCGGGCAGATCGGTCAATTGCGCCAGATGGCGCCCACGCCGACGCTACCCGAGGCGACGCGGGTCCGGCGTGCCATTGCGACCCTGATCGCCGAGACCAATGCCGATGAGGCCGTCTGGCTAGAGAGCTGTATCCGGTGCGGTCAGTGCACCAGCGCCTGTCATTACTTCCAGGCCACGGGCGATACCAAATATGCCCCGCTGCGCAAGATGAACCTCTATCGCAGGGTCTATCAGCGCGAGATTGGCCCCTTCCGCTGGTGGTACCGGCTGGTGACCCGTCCGATCGGTCTCAAGGATCTAGAGGCCCTGCAGGAGCTGGTCTACGACTCCTGCTCCGAGTGCGGGCGCTGTACCATGGTCTGTCCGATGGGGATCGATATCGCCTCCTTGGTCCACCACCAGCGCAGTGCCCTGGTGGCGGCCGAGCTGGTTCCGCCCGAGCTGGCGGCGCTCCAGATGGAACAGAAACAGCGGGGGACCGTGTTTGGCGCCTCGGCCGAGGCCTTGCATCGGATGGTCGATACCATCCGTGAACGCGCGGGCGTCGCGATCCCGCTCGACAAGGCGCGCGCCGAGGTGATGGTGCTGAGCTCGGCGGTGGATCTGGTGGGCAATGGCAATGGTCTGTTGGCGACCGCCCGGGTGATGAACCACTTGGGGGTCGATTGGACCATCTGTAGCGATGGCTTCGAGAGCGCCAATTTTGGACTCCTGTCCGGTGATATGGCGCTGTGGAAGAGACAGGTCGATCCCATCGTGGCGGCTGCCAAACGGATCGGGGCCAAGACCCTGGTCATCGCCGAATGTGGACACGCCTATCCGGCCCTACGCTGGAATCCCACGCTCAAGGGCGAGGACCTGCCCTTCGAGATGATGTACATGTCCGAGTATCTAGGCCGTCAGGCCAAGGCCGGACGGCTGCGGCTGCGTCCGCTCCAGGGCCGAGTCACCTATCACGACCCCTGCAAGACGGGCCGTCGCGGTGGGGCCTTCGATGAGCCGCGCGCCGTGCTCCGGGCGATGCAGGCCGATTTCGTCGAGCTTCCGGCAAACAAGGAGTTCAACTGGTGCTGCGGCGGGGGGGCAGGGATCTTCCTGCTGGAGCGGGCGACCCGGCTGCGCGACGAGTCGTTCAAGATCAAGATGCGACAGGTCGATATGACGGGGGCCGAGGCGGTGGTGGTCAGTTGCGCGAGCTGCCGGCTCAACTTCGAGGCCGGACGTCACAAGAACCAATGGAATAAACGGGTTGAGAGCCTGGTCGAGCTGGTCGCCGCGCATCTGCTCGATGACGCACCCCAGGGCGCGCAGTCCCCGATCGAGGAGGCGGCGGCATGAGTAATCGAATCGTCGTAGACCCCATCACCCGCATCGAAGGACATCTGCGCATCGAGGCGCAGATGGAGGGCGGTGTCATCCAGCAGGCCTACTCCTCTGGGACCATGGTGCGCGGGATCGAGAACATCGTGAAGGGCCGAGATCCACGCGATGCCTGGGCCTTCGTACAGCGGATCTGCGGGGTCTGCACCCTGGTCCATGGTCTGGCGGCAGTGCGCGCCGTGGAGGATGCGCTCCGATATCCGATCCCGCCCAATGCCGAGCTGATCCGCAATCTCATGGTCGGCGCCCAATATGTGCACGATCATGTGATGCACTTCTATCACCTCCATGCGCTCGACTGGGTGGATCTGGTATCCGCCTTGAGCGCTGATCCCAAGGCGACCTCGTCTCTGGCGCAGTCCATCAGCCCCTATGCCAAGTCCTCGCCCGGCTATTTCGCAGACGTCCAGGATCGGCTCAAGGGCTTCGTCGCGGCCGGGCAGTTGGGCATCTTCGCCAATGGCTATTGGGGGCATCCAGCCTATCGACTACCGCCCGAGGCCAACCTCATGGCGGTCGCCCATTATCTGGATGCACTGGCCTGGCAGCGCGATGTCGCCCAGATCCATACCATCTTCGGCGGCAAGAACCCGCACCCCAATCTGGTCGTCGGCGGTATGCCCTGCGCCATCAGCATCGACTCCGGTAGGCAGGCCGGTACCGCGCTGGACGTGCCGGGTCTGGAGCGGGTGCGGGTGCTTATCGGCCAGATGCGTGACTTCGTCACCCAGGTCTATGTCCCTGACACCCTGGCGATCGCGGGCTTCTACAAGGACTGGTTCGAGCGGGGCGAGGGGGTCGGCAATTTCCTCTGCTACGGCGACTTCCCAGCCAAGGGGTTCGGCGATCGCGATTCCTATCTGGTGCCGGGCGGAGTGATCCTGAATCGCGACCTCTCACGCATCCATGAGATAGACCTGCGCGCCGAGGACGAGATCCAGGAGTTTGTCACCCACGCCTGGTATCGCTATTCGGTCGGTAAGGATCAGGGGCTCCATCCCTCTCGTGGCGAGACCAGCTTCGATTACACAGGGCCGGAACCACCCTACCAGCAGCTCGAGGTCGAGCGGGGGTATTCCTGGCTCAAGTCGCCGCGCTGGCGCGGTCAGCCGGTCGAGGTGGGGCCACTGGCCCGTGTCCTGATGCTCTATGCCAGTGGGGATGCGCGGATGAAAGAGCTGGTCGATGGGGCGTTGCGCCAATTGGATCTGCCGTTGGAGGCGCTCTATTCGACCATGGGCCGCACCACCGCTCGGGCCCTGGAGACCCAGTACATGGTCGAGGCCATGGCTGGTTGGTTCGATCAACTGCTGGCCAATATTCGCGCCGGGGACGTCCGGACCTTCAACGAGAGGTTCTGGGAACCCGAGACCTGGCCCAGGTCCGCGCGTGGCGTCGGTCACATGGAGGCCCCGCGCGGTGCCCTGGGACACTGGATCCACATCGAGGACGGGAAGACGGCCAATTACCAGGCGGTGGTGCCGAGCACCTGGAACGCGGGGCCGCGCGATGCCCAAGGCCGGAGCGGCCCCTATGAGGCCGCGCTCCAGGGACAGACGCTTCTGGATCCCGAGCAGCCGATCGAGATCCTACGTACCGTGCATAGTTTTGATCCCTGCATCGCCTGCGCCGTACATCTGATCGACCCCAAGGGGAGAGAGCAGATACGCGTGCGGGTATTGTGAGGAGTTGGATCCAGAACCCTTCATCGCTATCATCGACCGCGTCGGTCTTCCGACCGAGTTCAAGGAGATCACGCCAGACGGCGCCGCGTCCTTAAGAAGACGCTGATTCATTCTGTTCGCGGCTAGGGTCGCTCCTACAACCCATCGATTGCGTGGGAGCGACTTGAGACGCGATTGATTCAGTGTTTCCTGAAGGGCGCGGCGCGCGGCCCTAAGACCGAGATCGCCGCCTCGACTGCGGCACTCACCGTCCTGGCACCCACCCCCATGATCGCCGTTGCGCCCAGACCGCGTTGATCTCGCCCAGGGCAGCGCGGTCTGCGGGCCGCCCATGGCCTTACTTATCGAGGACCACGCGATGCGTTTCCGTTTTCCAGTCGTCATCATCGACGAGGACTTCCGCTCCGAGAACGCGAGTGGCCTTAGCATTCGCGCGCTCGCCAAGGCGATCGAGAGCGAGGGGCTAGAGGTGCTCGGCGTCACCAGCTATGGCGATCTGACCTCGTTCGCCCAGCAGCAGAGCCGCGCCTCCTGTTTCATCCTCTCCATCGACGACGAGGAGTTCGGCAGCGGCTCGCCCGAGGAGATCCAGGAGGCATTGGCGAGCCTGCGTGAGTTCGTCCAGGAGGTCCGGCTGCGCAACGAGGACATCCCGATCTTTCTCTACGGCGAGACCCGCACCTCACGCCACATCCCGAACGATGTGCTCAAGGAGCTGCACGGTTTCATCCATATGTTTGAGGACACACCCGAGTTCATCGCCCGCTATGTAGCGCGCGAGGCACGGGTCTATCTCGACAGCCTGGCCCCGCCCTTCTTCCGCGCGCTCACTCACTATGCCGCCGACAGCTCCTATTCCTGGCACTGTCCGGGACACTCGGGCGGCGTGGCCTTTCTCAAGAGCCCGGTCGGGCAGATGTTCCATCAGTTCTTTGGTGAGAACATGCTGCGCGCCGATGTCTGCAATGCGGTCGATGAGCTCGGGCAGCTGCTCGATCACTCAGGCCCGGTCGCCGCCTCCGAGCGCAATGCCGCCCGGATCTTCAACTGCGACCATCTGTTCTTCGTCACCAACGGCACCTCGACCTCGAACAAGATCGTCTGGCACTCGACCGTCGCCCCGGATGACATCGTGGTGGTGGATCGCAACTGCCACAAGTCGATCCTGCACGCCATCATCATGACCGGTGCCATCCCGGTGTTCCTGATGCCGACGCGCAACCATTACGGCATCATCGGCCCGATCCCGCTCGATGAGTTCAGGCCCGAGAACATCCGGCGCAAAATCGCCGCCAATCCCTTCGCCAAGGGGATCGATGCCAAGCCGCGCCTGCTGACCATCACCCAGAGCACCTATGACGGCGTGCTCTACAACGTCGATACCATCAAGTCGCTGCTCGACGGCGAGATCGACACCCTGTTGTTCGACGAGGCCTGGCTGCCGCACGCCGCCTTCCACGAGTTCTATACCGGGATGCATGCCATCGGTAAGGACCGTCCGCGCTGTCGCGAGTCCATGGTGTTCGCCACCCAATCGACCCACAAGCTGCTCGCCGGACTCTCGCAGGCCTCGCAGATCCTGGTGCAGGAGTCCGAGCAGCGCCGGCTGGACCGCGACAGCTTCATCGAGGCCTATCTGATGCACTCCTCGACCAGCCCGCAGTACGCCATCATCGCCTCCTGTGACGTGGCGGCGGCCATGATGGAGCCGCCCGGCGGCACGGCCCTGGTTCATGAATCGATCCTGGAGGCACTCGATTTTCGGCGCGCCATGCGCAAGGTCGCAGCCGAGCTGGGCGATGATTGGTGGTTCAAGGTCTGGGGACCAGACTATCTGGCCGAGGAAGGCATCGGCGATCGGGGCGACTGGATGCTGCACGCCGGCGACCACTGGCACGGGTTCGGAAACCTGGCACCCGGCTTCAACATGCTCGATCCGATCAAGGCCACGGTCATCACGCCTGGTCTGAACGTAGACGGTGAGTTTTCCGAGACCGGCATCCCGGCGGCGATCGTCACCAAGTATCTGGCCGAGCATGGGATCGTGGTCGAGAAGACCGGGCTCTATTCGTTCTTCATCATGTTCACGATCGGCATCACCAAGGGCCGCTGGAACACCCTGGTCACCGAGCTCCAGCAGTTCAAACACGACTACGACCGCAACCAGCCCCTGTGGCGCGTGTTGCCCGAGTTCAGCCAGGCCCATCCGCGCTACGAGAAGATCGGGCTGCGCGACCTGTGCGATGCGATCCACGGCCTCTACAAGGCCAATGACGTCGCGCGTCTGACGACGGATATGTATCTGTCCGATATCGTCCCGGCCATGAAGCCGGCCTTGGCCTTCGCCAAGATGGCCCATCGCGAGATCGAACGGGTCAGGATCGAGGATCTCGAAGGGCGCGTGACCAGTGTCCTGCTCACACCCTATCCACCCGGAATCCCGCTGCTGATCCCAGGCGAGTGCTTCAACGCCACCATCGTGCGCTATCTCCAGTTTGCGCGTGAGTTCAACACCCGCTTCCCGGGCTTCGAGACCGATATCCACGGGCTCGTCAAGGACGAGGACAGCGGCGATTATTTCGTCGATTGCGTCAAGTCGGCCCTAGCCCAGGGAGATCCAGGTTGATCCACACCGGGCAATGGTCGGAGGCCTTGTCCATGGCGCGGATGCCATAGTCGATCCCGGCGTCGATCAAGCGCGCGCACAAGGGTGGTGAGATCAGGATGTGGTCGATCCGCAGACCATGCTTGGGCTCGCGCTCGAAGCCGCGCGAGCGGTAGTCGAACCAACTGAAACGGTCGCTGACCTCGGGATGACAGGCCCGGTAGGCGTCGATCAGCCCCCAGTCGAGCAGGGCCTGGAACCAGGCGCGCTCCTCGGGCAGGAAGGCGCACTTCCCGGTACGTAGCCAGCGTTTGGCATTGTCGGCGCCGATCCCGACATCCAGATCCAGGGGCGCGACGTTCATGTCGCCAAGCAGCACCAGGTTCTGGTCCGGGTGAAAGGCGGTCTGCAGATAATCGAGCACCTCGGCATAGAATCGCTGCTTGGCCGGGAACTTCAGCGGGTGATCGCGACCCTCGCCTTGCGGGAAATAGCCATTGATGACCGTGACTTCGTCACCATCGGCGAGCCGGTAACGGCCTAGAATCAAGCGCCGTTGCGCGTCGCCATCCTCGTTCGGTAGCCCCTTGACGACGCTGTGCGGTGTCTGCCGACTCAGGAGGGCCACACCATAGTGTCCCTTTTGACCGTGGATCTGGGGGTCATAGCCCAGTCCGCGCGCCCAATCGAGCGGAAACTCGGTATCGGCGACCTTGGATTCCTGGAGGGCGATGATGTCGGGGTCGAGCCCGGCCTTGATCGCCTCGATCTGATGCAGACGGGCGCGAACGCCATTGATATTGAACGAGACGATCTTGAGCACGCGAACCCCCCAGCGGTGGATTTCCTCAAACCAGTGCCCTTTGTAATCGATTGGAGGCTCACATGTCACTGTTACAGGCGTTTAAGGGGCATCGCGGCGAGTATCTGGTCGCGCTGCAATTCTTATTGTTCTTCGCCTTCGTCCTGGCGCCGAACTGGAACCCATTGGCTACCACCGAGGTGCTGGCGGCCCTTGCGCCGGTACGCTGGATCGCGCTCGGCGGCGCTGGACTGGTTGCCCTGGTCTTCGGGGGGTTCGGCGTGCTGCACATCCGCGACTATCTCACGCCCCTGCCCTATCCGGTCGACCACAACCAATTGGTCAAGCACGGCATCTATGCCTGGGTGCGCCATCCGCTCTACAGCAGCCAGCTCTTCGCGGCGCTCGGCTGGACGCTCTATACCCTGAGTCTGACCCATCTGCTGATCCTGATCCTCGGCTTCGTCTTTTTCGACTACAAGGCCCGCAAAGAGGAGGACTGGCTGACCGAGCGTCACCCCGAATATGCCGAGTATGCCCGCCAGGTGCGCAAGTTCGTGCCCTGGATCTATTGAGGGGGCTCGTCCTTGGTGTCTGCGCCCCGACTGGCGATGCGCCCCCTCCCCGACTCCCAAGCCTCATGGACACTGCCTAAAGCCCAGTGAGCGACTCGACCGGTCGCGCGCACTGGGTACCACGACAGCGATAGATCAGGGGTTGCGCGCCTGCTCTCAGCGCGGCCAGGGTGCCGGGTAGGCCTGTGACCTCGGACGGGATGGCGAAGACGAGCCGATGCGGGCGATAGCCCTGCTGGGCCTGCCGCCGCCAGGTCTCCAGCGGCTCAGCGGTAGCACGGATGATGAGCAGCTCGGGCGGGTCGAGCCAGTCGTCGAGCGCCATGAGCAAGCTGGCGTGGGCATGCGGCACCCGGCGCATCGACTCGGCGGCAAGCCGCAGCGTCCCCTCGGCGGCCTCCAGATAGCGCATCTCCCCGACCAGATGACCGAGTCGTTGCAGCGCGCGTGCGGCCACGCCGTTTCCGGACGGCATGGAGTCATCGCCGAGCGGCTTGGCGCGATGGATCAGCGACTCATGTGAGCGACCCGTGAACCAAAAGCCGCCGCGCTCGGCGTCGTGGAACTCGGCAAGCAGCACCTCGGCCAGCTCGATCGCAAATTCGAGGTCCGTATTCGACCATCGGACCTGAAGCAATTCCAAGAGTGCATCGATCAGGTTGGCATAGTCGTCCAGATAGGCGTTGAGATGGGCCACGCCGTCCTTGTAGGTCGCCAGCAAACGGCCATTGCGCCATAGCCTTGTGCGGATAAAGGCGAGCGCCTGTTCGGCCGATTCCAGATCATCGGGCCGATCCAATACCCGCGCCGCGCGCGCCATCCCCTTGATCATGAGCGCATTCCAGGCCGTCAGGATCTTCTCGTCGCGTCCGGGACGCACGCGACGCTCACGGGCCTCAAAGAGCTTGGCGCGCGCCTGGGTAAGCCGCGCCTCAGCCAGATCTGGATCCAGACCCAGGGCCTGGGCCGCCTGCGCCGGCGTGCGATAGCCGTGCAGATGCCAGCGCCCCTCGAAGTTGGGCGGACGGTCCAGGCCATAGACCATCGCGAACAGGGGGTACTCGCGTGCGTCCAGGCGTGCACGCACCTCCTCCCGGTCCCAGAGATAGAAGGCCCCCTCATGCCCCTCGCTGTCGGCGTCCAGGCTCGAGTAATAGCCACCCTCAGGCGACTGCATCTCGCGCCTGGCCCAATCAGCGGTGGACTGGGCGGCGTCGCGAAAGAGGGTCTCGCCGGTGGCGGCATAGAGGTCGCAGCACAGCGCCAGCAGCGGGCCGTTGTCGTAGAGCATCTTCTCGAAATGCGGGATCATCCAGGCGTCATCGACCGCATAACGACAGAATCCACCGCCGAGCTGATCGGCAAGACCGCCGCGGATCATGCGTTCCAGGGTCAAACGGGCCATCTGTAATGGACGTGGATCTGGGGCGGCGTCCGCTGTGCGTGCATGACGCCGGAGCAACAGTTCGAGATCGGTCGCATGAGGGAACTTGGGCGCGCCCCCGAATCCACCGTGCTCGGGATCGAAACTCAGTGCCAACTGTTGGAAGGCGGCCTCCAGCAGGCCGGCCTCGGGCAGATCCGAACTGCCCTGGGGTTCAAGGCTGGCCAGGGCCTCCAGCAGACTCTGGTTCTGGGCGCGGATCGCCGCCCCCTGTTCGCGCCAGGCACGCTCGACCCCGACCAGCACCTGGGCGAACGACGGAAGGCCATGACGCGGCTCGCGCGGAAAATAGGTGCCGGCAAAGAAGGGCGTATGATCATCGGGCGTGAGAAAGACCGTCAGCGGCCAGCCACCGGGGCGTCGGCTCAGGAGCTGATGCGCGGTCTGATAGACCCGGTCGAGATCCGGGCGCTCCTCGCGATCGACCTTGATGTTGACGAACAGCCGGTTCATCAGCTCAGCCGTGGCCGGATCCTCGAAGGACTCGTGCGCCATCACATGGCACCAGTGACAGGCCGAATAGCCGATCGAGAGCAGGATCGGGCGATTCAGGGTGCGCGCCAGACTCAGGGCCTCGGCGCACCAGGGCCACCAATCGACTGGATTTTGGGCGTGCTGCTGGAGATAGGGGCTGGTGGACGAGGCCAGATGATTGGTACGCTGGGTGTGGAACGATGACATGAGGGTTCGGTCTCCGCATGGTCGAAGGGTTTAGGGCCGTCATGGGTCCGATTGAGTTCGGTTTCCAGACGGCTTGCGGGCCTCTAGCCTGCTCAAGACCGCCCATAACGTCCGAGGATCCCCCATGAACGCACCTAGACCCGAGACCCTGACCGGCGTCGTCCTGGCCGGCGGCCAAGCGCGACGCCTGGGAGGGGTGGACAAGGGCTTGATCCTGGTCGGCGGACGACCGCTGATCGCCTGGGTTCTCGACGCACTCGCCCCTCAGGTCGGGTCGGTGCTGATCAATGCCAATCGCCATCCAGAACGCTATGCCGAGTTCGGTTATCCGGTGGTCGCAGATACACTCCCGGATCATCAGGGACCGCTGGCCGGATTCCTGGCCGGGATGCGCGCGGCCAGCACCGACTGGATCCTCACCCTGCCCTGTGACGGGCCGCGCCCGCCCTGGGACCTCGCCGCACGGCTTATCGGTGCCTTGATCGAGCAGAAGGCCGAATTGGCCGTAGCCACGGATGGCCGACGCCGCCAATCGGTCCATGCCTTGCTGCCGGTCGCCCTGGCCGACGACCTCGAAGACTTCCTCGCCAGGGGCGGACGGCGGGTCGAGGATTGGCAGCAGGGCCATCGGCTTGCAGTGGCCGATTTCAGCGAACGGCCCGAAGCGTTCGCTAATGTCAACACGCCGGAGGAACTCCAGCGATTCGCGGCGCGCGAGGCCGGGGCCGGAGCAGACGATGACGAGATCTTTACCGCATCATGCCTCTGGAACAGGCTGGGCACCGGATGACGAACCGGTCACTTCCAGAATCTTGCATTGTTCGATATGGCCCACTAGTTTTCAGCGATCGAACGACAAACCTAAACCGGGGTACACTTCATGTCTTATCAGCGTATTCGGTCCCAGTGGTGGTTTTGGCCCCTGCTCTTGTGCCTGACGTCCACGGCATGGGCCACGCTTCCGCTGAGCGTCGACGGGCGGGCGCTGCCCACGCTCGCGCCCATGTTGGAGCGCGTGCTGCCGGCCGTGGTCAACATCTCGACCGTCACCCGCATCGAAATGGCCGAGCATCCATTGCTGCGCGACCCCTTCTTTCGTTATTTCTTCGACATCCCCAATCAACAGCGCCAGCGCGAGAACAGTAGTCTCGGCTCCGGCATCATCGTCGATGCCAAACGCGGTCTGGTGCTCTCTAACCACCACGTCATCGCCAAGGCCGATACGATTCGGGTGACGCTGCATGACGGGCGCACCCTGGAGGCGACCCTGATCGGCAGCGATCCTGAGACCGATGTCGCCGTACTGCGCATCCCGGCCCAGAATCTTACCGCCCTGCCCTTTGCTGACTCCGACCAACTGCAGGTTGGCGATTTCGTGGTCGCGATCGGCAATCCGTTCGGACTACGCCAGACTGTGACCTCCGGGATCATCAGCGGTCTAGGGCGCACAGGACTGGGCATCGAGGGGTATGAGAACTTCATCCAGACCGATGCCTCGATCAACCCGGGTAACTCGGGTGGCCCGCTTGTGAACCTCAACGGCGAGCTGATCGGCATAAACACGGCGATCCTAGCGCCCGGCGGTGGCAATATCGGCATCGGCTTTGCCATCCCATCCAACATGGCACGCGCCATCATGGAACAGATCCTAGAGTTCGGCGCAGTGCGACGCGGTCTGTTCGGAGTTGCGGTACAGAACCTGACTGACGATCTGGCTAGGGCAATGGGGCTGAATAGTCTCGACGGCGCCCTGGTGACGACCGTAGAAAGCAGCTCGGCCGCCGAGGAGGCAGGTCTGCGCGCGGGCGATGTCATCCTCAGGCTCAACGACAGGCCAGTGCGCGGGGCCTCGGATCTACGCACCCAGTTTGGACTGCTGCGGGTCGGGGAATTGGTCAAGGTCGATATCCTGCGCAACGGCAAAACGCTGCGTCTGACCGGGCGCATCGCCGACCCCTATCGCCATTACATCTCAGGCGAGCGTCTGTCCCCCGCGCTGTCCGGGGCACTGTTTGGCGAACTGAATACGGACTCGGGGATCCCTGGTGTGCCTGTGGGGACCGTCGATCGCGAGAGTCCAGCCTGGCGCGCCGGTCTGCGCGAGGGCGACCGTCTGGTCCAGGTCAATGGTCAGACCCTCAGCTCCCTAGGCGACATCGCCAAGATCCTACGTGCCTCCAAGGGGCTCTATAGCCTGCGTATCCAGCGCGGCGATGACCTGATCTTGATCTCAGTGCGTTGAACCCTCGAGCGGCTCTGCCATGCCTACGATGGCGAGGTCGTACTGGGCTTAGGCGTACCCAGTGCTTGGCGAAGCGGGCGCAGGCCGCGGCCCGCTTTGTCCAGGCGAGCCGCGCAGCCAAGGCAACGATCGCCGCAGCCGTGATGAACTCAAAGCCAACCCGCCGGATGCGGTGATCATCACAACCCAATGGCGCGCTGCCGATATTGTCATGGAGATGCGGCGCGAAGGTATCGCTGCCAAACAGATTCTGCTCGAACACCAGGGGCGTCTCATTGACTTTTGGCACGACCCGCATCCCTATGCTTTACCTCCAATGTGACTGGCTATGAAAAAGAAACTCCCCATTGGCATCAGTACGCTCTGCAAGATGATCCGCGACGGCTATGTCTATGTGGATAAGACCCGCTATGTCTATGAAATGGCCAGTTCGGGGGTGTACTACTTTTTAAGCCGCCCGCGCCGTTTTGGCAAAACCCTGTTTGTCGATACCCTGAAAGAGGCCTTTGAAGGCAATCGCGAACTCTTCCGCGGCCTGTGGCTTTATGATCACTGGGACTGGGACAAGAAGTATCCGGTGATCCATCTCTCCTTGGGCAGTGGGGTGGTCCGCGACAGGATAGATTTAGACAACAAAATCCGAGATCTCCTCTACCAAAATCAGGAACGCCTTGGCATCCAGTGTCGGGACGCTACCGACGTTGCGTTGTGCTTTGGAGATCTCATCCGCAAGGCCAAGGCACAATACGCTCTACCGGCAGTGATCCTCATCGACGAATACGACAAGCCTATTTTAGATAACATTACCGATGCACAAAGGGCAACAGAGATTCGGGAAGGACTCAAAAATCTCTATTCGGTCATCAAAGACCATGATGCCCATATCCAATTTGTCTTTTTGACCGGTGTGAGCAAGTTCAGCAAGGTGTCGATCTTTTCGGGGCTCAATAATCTGCGCGACATTACCATTGACGAGCAGTATTCTTCCATCTGTGGTTATACCGAGTCCGAGCTCACGGAGCATTTCAAGGAACATCTTGCTGGGCACGAGAGAGAGATGATCCGGCAGTGGTACAATGGATACAGTTGGACAGGGGAGGAGCGAGTCTATAATCCATTTAGTATTATCAATTATCTGCAAACAAAAAAGATTCGTAACTACTGGTTCGAGACAGGCACTCCATCGTTTCTCATCGAGCTCTTCAAAAAGAAACGCTACTACATCCCCCAGCTGGAGAACCTCGAAGTTGGCGAAAGCATCCTCGGCAGCTTTGATGTGGACTTTATCGAGCCAGAGAACATCCTGTTTCAATCTGGATATTTGACCATTGCAGATGCCATCATGAAGGGCAGCCGCTGGGTCTATCGCCTGACCTATCCCAACCTCGAGGTCCGGCAATCCCTGAGCGACTATATCCTGCGGGCCTACCATCACTCCGCCATCGAAAAAGAACGGGCCCAAAACCGGCTCTACGACTGCCTCATGGCTAAGGACATTTCAGGCATTGTGGCGATCATGCGCGCTCATTTTGCCTCCATCCCCCACGACTGGTACCGCAAGAACCGCATCGACCAGTACGAAGGCTACTATGCCAGCGTGTTCTATGCCTATTTTGCCTCCATTGGCGTGGACGTGCGGGTGGAAGACCCCACCCACTATGGCCAGGTGGATATGGCAGTGCTTCTGCCAGAAGTCGTCTACGTCTTTGAGTTCAAAGCCATTGACGGCGAAGAGGCCACCGGCGAGGCCCTGGCCCAGCTCCAGGCCAAAGGTTATGCCGCAAAGTACAGGGGCACCGGCCGGCAGGTGCAGCTCGTAGGGCTCGAGTTCAGCAAGACCAAGCGGCAGATTGTGGGGGTGGCGGTGGAGCAATGACTTACGTCGTTATCGTCGTGACACGAAGGAATTGGTATGCTCTCTCATCGTATTCAGGACGCCCTCCAACAAACCATCGAGCACCATCAAGCCGGCCGTCTGCCAGAGGCCGAGCGGCTCTACCGCGCCATATTGCAAGTGCAGCCCAATCACCCGGATGCACACCACAACCTGGGGCAACTCGTCCGCCAGATGCGGCAACCCCGTGCGGCGCTGCCGCACCTCAAAGCCGCGCTCGAAGCCAAGCCCGACGTCGCGCAATACTGGCTGAGCTTCATCGCCGCGCTGAGCGACGCGGGTGAAGTACAAACCGCCCGGTCGGTGCTCGAGCAAGCCCGCGCGCGCGGCTTGACGGGGCCGGCGATCGACGAACTGGCCGCCCCACTGGAGGCAGTGGCCATGACCGCTCCAGCCCCGCCAACCGCACCCTCGCCTGCGGCTGAACCGCTGCCGCCAGAGGCGACCCAAGGCAGCCCGCGCGAAGCGGCGCAGACGCCACTGCAGCCAGCCATTGATCTACGTGAGCGGGGCGACTACGCCGCTGCCGAAGCATGGTTGCGCGCCCATTTGGCGCAGCACGGCGAAGACGCTGCGGCGCTAGCGTTGCTCGCACAAGTGCGCATGCTGCGCAAAGACGACGCGCGAGCCGCTGAGCTATTGCAACGGGCTGCCGCGATCGATGCCAAGCACCCGGCGGTACTGCGCAACCGGGCGCGCCTGAAACTCAAACAAAACGCCCCGCAAGAAGCTCTTGCGCTGGCTGAGGCAGCCTGGGCCGCCGAGCCGACACTGGAAAGCCGCCTTTTGCGTGCTGCCGCGCTGGCTGCCGTGCAACGCAGCCAGGAGGCTGCGCGAGAGATCGACGCCATCCTAGCGGTCAAGCCCGACTACGCCGAAGCCTGGGCCAACCGAGCGCTTGTCGCCCTGCGCAGCCAGCAGGTCGAAGCAGCCATCGCCGCTGCCGAGCGGGCCGTTGCGCTCAAGCCACACCTGGCGCAGATCTGGCGCATGCTCGCAGGCCTGCGCCTGCAACACCGCCATGATCTTTCGGGCGCCATCGCCGCGCTCGAGCAAGCCTTGGTCAGCGAACCGGATGATGTGGCGACACTTTCCGACCTGGGCGAATTCTTGCGCCGGGCCAAGCGGCTCGATGAAGCGCTGCAGGTGCTGGCGCGCGCCGTGAGTCTGGACGCTGGCAGCTACAACGCCTGGGTCAATTACGGCACTGCGCTACAAGAAGCGCAACGGCTCGAGGAAGCGCAAGCCGCCTACGAAAAAGCGCTGGCCATCAATCCCCGCTCGCCCGAAGTCGCCAACAACCTCGGTGCCATGGCCAAAGACCGGGAGGATTGGGAAGAGGCGCTGCGCTACTTCGAACAAGCCTTGGCAGAAAAACCCGATCACGCCGAGATCATGAGCAACAAGGCGGCGGCGCTCACCGCGCTGGAGCGCTTCGATGAGGCCGAAGCCGCGGCACGAGACGCCTTGCGCCTACAGGAGGCAATCCGTCTCAAGCCCAAGGCGGTTGAATACCGCGTGCTGCCGGCGTTGATGCTGCCCTCCATCATGGATTCGGCAGATGCCATCGCCCACTGGCGCAGCCGCTATCAGCAGGGCATTGCGGCGCTGCAAGAGGAGATCGATGAAATCCGCGACCTGAGCAAGGTTAGCCACAAGTCTTTCTATCTTGCCTACCACAACGCTGACGACCGGCCGATCCTGGAAGCGCTCAGCCAGTTTTTTCGCAGCAAGGCCCCCCAGCTCAACTACACCGCCCCGCACATTGCCCAGTGGCGGATGTCAAGCCAGCGGCGTATTCGGCTTGGCATCGTATGCCGACAACTTTCGCAATCATCCTGTCGGTCGCTTCATTTTCTATTTCATCAACCATCTCGATCGTCGGCTTTTCGAAGTTGTCGTGATCTATCCTCGCCAAACCAAAAAAGATGCCCTCACCAAAGAAATCGTCGGTCGTGCCGACCATTATGTTGCTATTGGCGGTCCGTTGCAGCAACAATTCGCTGACATTGCCGCGCTCGAATTAGACGTACTGTTTTACCCCAATTCCCAGGAAAGCGATAAAACTTACTTTCTTGCCTATGGGCGACTCGCACCCGTGCAATTCGCTTTTTGGGGCATTGCCGAGACCACTGGTATCGATACCATCGATTATTACTACTCCAGCATACTGATCGAGCCGGAAGAGGCGGTTGCGTACTACAGCGAACATCTCGTTTTGGCTTCTTGCTTGCCGTGCCCGATCGCGTTTTATGTTGCACCATCAGAGCGCAAGTCGCGTTCTGACTTTGGTTTGCCAGAAAAGGGGCGTATCTATCTCTGCTCACAATCGCTTTTCAAAATCCATCCAGAATTCGACGCCGTTTTGCGCGAAATTTGCCGCCTTGATCCTGAGGGTCACTTGGTCTTCATCGAAGCCAAAATCAAAGCGCAAACTGAACGCCTTCGCGAACGCTGGTCACGCAGTGCGCCAGAACTCAACGAGCGCGTCATCTGGCTGCCGCGGAAAAGAAGCGATCTTTTCTTCGAACTTCTCAATCACGCCGATGTGCTGCTCGATCCGATTCACTTCGGTTCGGGGACCACGTTCTACGAAGCCATGTTGCATGGTGTGCCGATCATCACCTGGCCTGGACGCTTCATGCGCGCGCGTATCGTCGCCGGCGGCTATCGCCAAATGGGTTTGAGTGACGAGGCACCGATTGCAACTTCGTTGGATGCATATGCGGCTACCGCCGTAGCCTGGGCAAAGGATAAGGAGCGATGCCAGGCATTTCGGCTACGAGCCAAGGAAGCGAACAAACTTCTGCTGGGAGCCGAAGCAGCTCGCCAATTCGAAACCTTCCTCCTCGCCGCTCTCGAGGCCGCCGCTCGCGGCGAAAGACTGCCTTCTGGCTGGCGCGTGCCGACGGACGCCGCCCCGACGGGACTGACGCTGGAGGCGCGATGACCCCGATCCCATGGTTCAGGAGAAGACTGATATGAGTGCGCCCACGTCGGTTTCGTTTTTCCGACTCTATCCCTGCCCCGTCTGTGGCGTGTCAGCAGCGCTGACCTTTTTCGACGGCGGGCAAGCGCCGCTGGCGGCCTTGGGTTGGCCGCGCTCTACGGAGGAAGCGCAGGCCATGGCGCGCTACCCGCTCGATTTTGTCCAGTGCACGGCGTGCGGCCATGTCTGGAACCGTTCCTTTCGCTACGAGGCCGTCCCTTACCGTGAGCATTCCAACCGCATGTTCAACAGCGGCTCGCTCTGGCGCGGCCATCTAGCGGAACTGGCCGAGACGACCCTGGCCATGCTGCCCCAATGCCCTTGTGTGGTCGAAATCGGTTGCGGCTGCGGTCACTTTTTGCAGGCCCCGGCCCTACGCCGGATAGGGCGTTACTTTGGCTTCGACCCAAACGGGCAAGCCCAGGCCCAGACGTGTTTCCAGTTCGAGGCCCGGCTCTTTACGCCCCACGAAGACCTGCCGCGCTTGGCGCCTGACCTCATCGTCATGCGCCACGTGCTGGAGCACTTCACCGAGCCGGCGGCCTTTGTGCTGCAGCTGGCGTGGGCGGCCAGCCGCTGCGCCAAGCCGGTTCGCTTGCTCGTTGAAGTGCCGTGCATCGACCGAGTCTTCAGCACCGGTCGTCTGGCTGATTTCTTTTACGAGCATCCGCAGCAGTTTGGCACCGAATCGCTGCGCACCTTGCTGGAACGCGCCGGCCACATCGAGCGGCTGTGGCATGCCTACGACGGCGAAGTGGCGTTAGGGGTGGTGCGCTTGGGTCTGCCTGCCGCCTGGCAGGAGCGAGCAGATGCAGCGGCGCGCTTTGCTCAGGCAAGCCGCCAGGCCAAGGAGACCATCGGCGCGCAACTGGCGCAACTGGCGACAAGCGGCCAGCGCGTGGTCATCTGGGGCGGCACCGGCAAGGCCGCGGCCTTCATGCACTACTACGGGGTTGATGGCGAGCGCTTTCCTTGCGTGGTCGATTCCGACTCGGAAAAGGTGGGGACCTATGTCCCAGGTACTGGTCAGCTCATCCGTAGCCGTGATGAACTCAAAGCCAACCCGCCGGATGTGGTGATCATCACAACCCAATGGCGCGCTGCCGATATTGTCATGGAGATGCGGCGCGAAGGTATCGCTGCCAAACAGATTCTGCTCGAACACCAGGGGCGTCTCATTGACTTTTGGCACGACCCGCATCCCTATGCTTTACCTCCAATGTGACTGGCTATGAAAAAGAAACTCCCCATTGGCATCAGTACGCTCTGCAAGATGATCCGCGACGGCTATGTCTATGTGGATAAGACCCGCTATGTCTATGAAATGGCCAGTTCGGGGGTGTACTACTTTTTAAGCCGCCCGCGCCGTTTTGGCAAAACCCTGTTTGTCGATACCCTGAAAGAGGCCTTTGAAGGCAATCGCGAACTCTTCCGCGGCCTGTGGCTTTATGATCACTGGGACTGGGACAAGAAGTATCCGGTGATCCATATCTCTTTTGCAGAGGGTCAGATGGCAAACCGGGGTGAACTCGATACCTGGATCATCGAGCAGCTGAAGAAAAACCAACGCCGCCTGGCAGTCCCACTTGAGCCCAGCACGTTTATCCCCCTCTATTTTTCCCAACTGATTGAGGCAGCGCACGCCACCCACGGCCAACCGGCAGTGATCCTCATCGATGAATATGACAAGCCCATCCTGGACAACATTGCTACCCCTGAGATCGCCGCCGAGATGCGCGAAGGACTCAAAAATCTCTATTCCGTCATCAAAGGCCAAGACGCCCATATCCAATTTGTCTTTTTGACCGGTGTGAGCAAGTTCAGCAAGGTGTCGATCTTTTCGGGGCTCAATAATCTGCGCGACATTACCATTGACGAGCAGTATTCTTCCATCTGTGGTTATACCGAGTCCGAGCTCACGGAGCATTTCAAGGAACATCTTGCTGGGCACGAGAGAGAGATGATCCGGCAGTGGTACAATGGATACAGTTGGACAGGGGAGGAGCGAGTCTATAATCCATTTAGTATTATCAATTATCTGCAAACAAAAAAGATTCGTAACTACTGGTTCGAGACAGGCACTCCATCGTTTCTCATCGAGCTCTTCAAAAAGAAACGCTACTACATCCCCCAGCTGGAGAACCTCGAAGTTGGCGAAAGCATCCTCGGCAGCTTTGATGTGGACTTTATCGAGCCAGAGAACATCCTGTTTCAATCTGGATATTTGACCATTGCAGATGCCATCATGAAGGGCAGCCGCTGGGTCTATCGCCTGACCTATCCCAACCTCGAGGTCCGGCAATCCCTGAGCGACTATATCCTGCGGGCCTACCATCACTCCGCCATCGAAAAAGAACGGGCCCAAAACCGGCTCTACGATTGCCTCATGGCTAAGGACATTTCAGGCATTGTGGCGATCATGCGCGCTCATTTTGCCTCCATCCCCCACGACTGGTACCGCAAGAACCACATCGACCAGTACGAAGGCTACTATGCCAGCGTGTTCTATGCCTATTTTGCCTCCATTGGCGTGGACGTGCGGGTGGAAGACCCCACCCACTATGGCCAGGTGGATATGGCAGTGCTTCTGCCAGAAGTCGTCTACGTCTTTGAGTTCAAAGCCATTGACGGCGAAGAGGCCACCGGCGAGGCCCTGGCCCAGCTCCAGGCCAAAGGTTATGCCGCAAAGTACAGGGGCACCGGCCGGCAGGTGCAGCTCGTAGGGCTCGAGTTCAGCAAGACCAAGCGGCAGATTGTGGGGGTGGCGGTGGAGCAATGACTTACGTCGTTATCGTCGTGACACGAAGGAATTGGTATGCTCTCTCATCGTATTCAGGACGCCCTCCAACAAGCCATCGAGCACCATCAAGCCGGCCGTCTGCCAGAGGCCGAGCGGCTCTACCGCGCCATCTTGCAGGCCCAGCCCAACCACCCCGACCCCAACCACAACCTCGGCCAACTCGCCCGCCAGGTCGGCCAGCCGCGCCTCCGATAAGCGGCCTCGGCTGAAGGCGCATGTTGGGCGGACTTTAGGATGGTTTTATCTCTGCTCAATCTCGCTCATGATTTGTTCCAATGTCTTACCGAGTTTTTTTCCCATACATCCCAGTTAGCCTCTCGTTCGCGCTTCCCCGCCTTGCAGGATCACGTCCCGAATCCCACCGGGTTGCCGCACTACCGCCCAACGCCAGCGTCCGAATCCGCCATGCGCGTTGACGGCCTGGATCCATTCTTCCAGATACTGGCGCTTCACTTTGTCTTGTTCGGTGTCCTGCCCCTTCGTTTCGAGCACGAGCATGTCGCTGCTCTTCAGCCGAACGAGGAAATCGGGCCGATACTTCCGGACGACCCCGCGATAGACGTAGAGCACCTCGAAGCCGAGATGGTCATTCTTGACCCAGGCGGCCACCGCGTCGCTGTTGTCGAGCACGAAGGCGTCCGACGCCTCCCAGGCGCTGTCGTAGACGCAGACGTTGATGTGCGACTTCCGCGTGCGCTCGCACGGCTTGCCGGTGTGCCAGGTGCACATGTCACCCGTTGATCGGATCGGGTGGTCGCGGTCGAAGACCGGGGTGAGCCGCTCGGTGTTCTCTTGCCGCACCGCCTCCCAGACGTGCTGGACGACCCGCGACATGTTGAGTGTGATGATCAGCCGGCGGCACAGCTCGTCCTGGTAGAAAAGCGGCGGCGTGATGGTGATGCGGTCGGAGGCGATGAACTGCTCGACGATCCGCACCAATTGCGCCAGCAAGACCTCGCGGCTGCCCTGCCAGGTATGTTTCATCTGATCGAAGACGTCCCGCGCGGTCTCGAAGATAATGCGCTGGGTGCGGAACTCGCGCGCCAGCCGCTCCAGCTCGATGCGGTTGATCCCGGCCATATTGGGCTTGCCTTCGAGGATGGGCGCCAATTCCGCTACCTGGGCGGTCTGGGCTGCGTCTAGTTCTAACGGCCGTGCCTTCGACCAATCCAGCGCCAGCGTGGGTTGAAACACGCGCTCGATGCGCACCACGTTCGGCCAGCGGATTTCAAACTCCGCCTTGGCGGGGTCCGGCTCGACCGCGGTCTTGGGCGTGGGCGGCGGTGGCGGGCCGTCCTCGCCCCCCTCGTGCGGCAAGAAGGTGAAGGGCACGCCGAAGATGTTCACGTACTCCGGCTCGAACAGGCCCGTCGCCGGGTTCACCTCGTAGGACGTGCGCCGTAAGCCGCGCCCCACCACCTGTTCGCACAAGAGCTGGCTTGTGAAGGCACGCAGGCCCATGATGTGGGTCACGGTCTTCGCGTCCCAGCCCTCGCTCAGCATGCCGACGGAGATGACCTTCTGAATCTTTTCGCCCGGCTGGCCCGCCTTGCCCACCGTGTCCACGGTCTGGCGCAGCCGCTCCGCCTGCTCGGCCTTGGTCAACTTGCGCTCGACCGGCGCGTCGTTCTCCCCTTCCTGCTCGTTCTCGTCGGCCACGTCCACCACCGGGGCGGCCGGCTCATCCTGCGCCTCCGCCTCGTCGAGCACCTTAGAGTCGATGTGCAGGATGCGCTCCGGGTCGCACAGCTCATCAATGTGAATCCGCCGTGAATCGAAAGCGTGCTTGACCCGTGCGGCGGTCTCGGTGCGGTTGCAGACGGTGATCATCACCGGCGGGGTGCGCAGTCCGGCTGCCTGCCACGCCTTCCACGCTTCGCGCCAGTCGTAGCCCAGCAGGTAGTAGGCATTCAACACCAGATCGGGCAGCGGTTCTTCGGGGGTGGCCTTGCGGTTCAGGTCGTCCTTCACGTCGGGGTCGTTGTAGATGTGATAAAGCCGCGACTTGTAGGTCCTGGCGTCCGGCACGGCGTCGTCGCGCACCACCACGCGCGGGGTCTTCACCAGGCCGGATTCGATGGCGTCGTTGAGGCCGAAATCGCTGACGATCCAGCCGAAGAGGGCCTCCTCGCTGCTCTTCTTGCCCGACGGCGTAAAGGGCGTGGCGGAGAAGTCATAACAGGTGAGAATGCCGCGCGAATGATGCAGCCGGTCCAACCCGCCGATCCACACCGTGGCTTCTTCGGCGCTGTCTTTCAGATCACGCTGGCGCAAGTATTTGCCCTCCGCCTCCCAGTTGACGCGCCAGGCGTGGTGGGCCTCGTCGTTGAGCACCAGCAGGTTGCGGGCATTCGCCATCTCGCCCAGTACCTCGCGCGTGTAGGCTTCGTCGCTCTTTGCGCCGCGCTTGTCTACGCTCTTCCGCTTCTGGATCTGCGCCTCGCTCTCCCACGCCAGGGCGTGCCAGTTGCGTATCAGCACCTTGCCCTGCCGCAGCTTGTCGAGCAGGGCGGAAGGCACGATGTCGAACGCCTCATAGTAGTTGCCCGCGCCCGCCGGTTCCAGAACGGCCAGCCGTTTCTTGACCGTCAGCCCCGGCGCGACGACGAGCACGTTCTTCGAGAAACGCGCGTCCTGTGGGTTCGCCACCTTGTTGAGGATGTGCCAGGCGATGACCATCGCCATGACGATGGTCTTGCCCGAACCGGTCGCCATCTTGCAGCACTGCCGCGCAAAGGCCCCGCCGTCGCCGGGAATCTCGATGCCCACCCGCTCGGCGGCGGGCGCTTCGGTCAGCCAGATGAGCGTCTCGACCGCTTCCAACTGACAGAAGAAGAAGCACCGCGCGTCGAACGCCTCCGGGTCGCGCCAGTGATCGAGCAGCCGCCTGGTGATGCTGGTCACGCCGGGATAGCCGGCCTCGCGCCAGGCTTTGACGCGCGGGCGGATCTGGTTGACCAGCGGAATCTCCACGAAGATGCCGGGGTCGTCGAAGGCCCGGGAATCGCCTGAGGCCACCACGTAGCCCGCTGGGCGACGGCCCTCCACCAGGTCGAAGGTGCGCGTCTCGCGATCGTAGCGCCAATGACGCTGCGGCTCCTCGTAGGGCGAATTGACAATCAGGCGGTCGATGGTGGTGCGGGGCATTCCGATAGCCACTCTCGGTTTCAAGCGACTTCCGGGACGGACTCGAACAACAGTCGCCGAATATCGGCCTCCGGCGCGCGCTTTGACAAGTACAGCATCTCGATGCCGACGACGCGGTCCTGATCGTCGTAATCCACGATGATGCCGGGCGAGACTTCCTCTGAACGGCTTGAAGGCGCTTCACTCAGCGTCAGGTAAAGCGCATCGGCCTGCCGGTCCACTTTTAACTTCACGGGATGGTCCTCCTTCGATCAAAGAATGCCGTTACAACATGGAGTGGTCTCTTCCTGGTGTTAACAACAACCCGTAACACACGATGGCCAAATTCAGGGATGCGTGCGAGACGATGTTCCAGGTCCGCGTCCACCGGATCGGCCTCGGTCAGCTCTGGCGCGGTCAATGCCCGTTCCATCCAGGCGACAGGGATATGCCGCTTCTTCAGCGCGTCCTGTGCATGTTCTGTCAGGACGTAGTCCATGTCTCCGTCACTCCGGGAGCGCCAAAACCTTCTTCAAACCGGCAGAAGAAGCGCCGCGCATCGAACGCCTCCGGGTCGCGCCAGTGCTCCAGGAGCCGCCTGGTGATGCTGGTCAGGCTCAGATAACCCGCCTTGCGCCAGGCCTTGACGCGCGGGCGGATCCGGTTGACCAGCGGAATCTCCACGAAGATGCCGGGGTCGTCGGAGGCTCGAGAATCGCCTGAGGCCACCACGTAGCCCGCCGACCGGCGGCCCTCCACCAGCTCACGTCTCGCGGTCGTAGCGCCAGTGCTTCTTCGGCTCATCAAAGGGCGAATTGATGATGAGGCGGTCGATGGTGGTGCGGGGCATTACTCCTCCAGGGGAACCAGTGCTTCGAGCTTAGCGATCAGCGGCGGAAGCTCTTCCCACGCCACCTTCCACACAACGTCCAAATCAATCTCAAAGTAGCCATGGACCAGCCGGTGTCGCATGCCGATCATCTCACGCCATGGCAGTTCTGGATGGGCGTCTCGAAACGCCTGCGAGACGCGCGAAGCCGCCTCGCCTATGATCTCAATGACCTTGAGCAAGGCCAACTGTTGCATGCGGTTGTGCTCAAATTCCTCTCGTGTGCAATTTCCTATAAATGCCACGCCATCCCGAGCAGCCAGCAACATGTCCAGGAGCAGGATGTCGTCAGGC
Source organism: Thermochromatium tepidum ATCC 43061 (assembly GCF_009664085.1). Classification (NCBI taxonomy): domain Bacteria; kingdom Pseudomonadati; phylum Pseudomonadota; class Gammaproteobacteria; order Chromatiales; family Chromatiaceae; genus Thermochromatium; species Thermochromatium tepidum. The sequence goes on from NZ_CP039268.1 coordinate 1,836,950, forward strand.
CGCATACACCACCTCCGCAGCGTCGAGGATGGCCTTGCGGCGCAAGTAATTTCGGCTGGTTTGAATGGACCTTTTGGTCACTAAATCGACTTCACGGCCAAACAGGACACGCAGCTCGTCCTCCATGCGGACGAGATCAAAAAGCGTGCGCCCAGCCTCTGGCGCGAAGTCAACTAATACATCGACATCGCTGTCTGGTCCGAAGTCCTCGCGCAGCACGGATCCAAAGAGCGCAAATTCAACGATGCACCACTTCCTGCAAAACTCGCCGATGGCTTCATAAGGGATGGTGATGCGCGCGGTCATGCTTCCACCTCCATGACCTTCAGGCTCTCGATGCCCCGGTCATCCACGATCTTGACGGCAATGCGCTTGTGCTCGCCCGGTGCGAAGGGCAACGAGACCGTGCCCCGGTAAGCCTCTATCAGGTCCTCGTCGATCTCGGCCTTGAGGTTCTTTGCCAGCTTCGCCCAGCCGTCTTTTTCGCCTGCCATCGGAAAGAAGACCTGACGCGGGTAGAGGCTGCGGCCGTCGTAGTCGGTGTCGAGCAGCCAGACGGCGATCTTGTCTGCGCCGCCCGATTCGATGGCGCCGGTCTTGGTGTTGTAGTAATCAAAGCCATGCACTTCGACCACGAACCGGCCATCTTCGGCTTGGCGCAGCTCCACATCCGGCTGCCCGATGAGCCAGAAGGATTCGTTGCTGGCGCGCTTCTTTTTGAGGTCGTCGGTTAGGAGATCGGCGTTCATTTGAACCTTGAGGAACTGCATGCCGGCCAGCTCAGGCTTCATCTCGTCAATGTCCTTGGCCGCTTCGGGGTCGAACTGGAAGGCGGCAAAGATCAGCAGTTTTGGCCGCGGGACGAGCATCCGCGCCTCTTGCCAGGCATGCTCGACCTGCCGCTGCTCCAGGGGCCCATGTTCCGGGCCGAAGGAGACGACGACGCGGTTAGTGGCTAGTGGATAGTGGTCAGTGGATCGTTTTTTGGCGTCCAGCTTTCTTTCGCTATCCACTATTCCCTGTGCACTATCCACTACTTCGCCGTCGGCGTGCAGGTAGCGACAGCCGGGCAGCGGTTCCAGCCGGGCGAAGCGGATGGATTGCCCGTTTTTGCCACGGATGCCGGTACGCAATAGCTCGTCGCGCCATTCGGTCTGGCGCAGCGTCTCACCAGAGCGGGCAATCGAGGCATTTGCCGGTTCGGGCCTCGGCTCGAGAATTTCGTCCACCGACTTGACCACCGGCGCAGGCACCGCCTCGACGGTAAATGGGCCGGTGACGCGCACTTTCTTGCGATCCACAAAGGGCTGGTCGTAGAGCGTCTCCTGGTCGGCATGGCGGGCGATGGCGGCGTCTATTTCCTCCTGGCGCTTGCGGGCGAGCGTCAAGGCCACGCGCGAGGTGTCGCAGGTGATCCAGCGCCGGCCCCACTGCTCGGCAACAAAGGCGGTGGTGCCGCTGCCGCAATTGTGCACAACGCACAGCTCCGTGATGAAGGAGTGCGCGTCTTCTACTTCCAGGTCATACAACTCCTCTTCGGTTTCTTGAGTGTGGAGTTCAGCGATGCGCGCTGCGACCCGTTGCGGACCAAAGAAGACCCAATCACCCACAGCCAGGTCCTGCGCTTCCACCCACTCGGCCCTCTCGACGCTGAGCTGAAGGTGGCAGGTGTGTCGAATGGTTTCGTAAACGCCCTCCAGATTGGACAGGACCTCCCTGGCCGGGATTCGCAGCACCTCCAGGCCCAGCCCGCGGAGATAGGCATCGCGGGCCTGATCGTGAGCCAGCGCCTCTTCGCTGCTGTGGGCCGGCGCGCCGTCCACCTCGACGACAAGTTGGGCGTCGCGGCTGTAAAAGTCCGCTATGTACTGACCGATGGGATGCTGGCGTCGGAAGGTGAAACCGGTTTGGTCGTTGCGCAGGGCCGTCCACAGCTTACGCTCCGGCGGGGTCATTTCACGCCGCAGCGTCCTGCTTCGCCCGCGCACCCCCTGGGGAATGCCCGACCAGTCGTTGTGCCCTCCCAGTGAGCGCGGGCGGCGTTTGGCGAGCACCTTGTGGTCAGCAGAGAGCCAGAGCGTTGAGTCGGTTTTTTCGTGGCGGATGCCGATCATCGTGCCGCGGTATGGCCGGCGGATCACGCGCACGACGCGATGCGATTGCCCGTCATGCCCCAGAACCCAGTCGCCGGGTTGGATGGATTCGATGGGGAGCAGGGTAGCCCCTCCCCAGCCCTCCCCGTAAACGGGGAGGGGGCGTCCCCCCGCGTGCGGGGGGACCATCCGGGCAGGGGCTCCACTCCGGGCAGGGGCATGGGCGTCCCCCCGCGTGCGGGGGGACCATAGGGGGGCAGCCTCCCCCGTCCTCCACACACCACACCCGCGTCCCTTTCCGCACACACGTCGGGTCGAAGACCAGGTCGCCCGGGTCGGTGGTCATCAGGAGGCAGCGCTGGATGACAAGCGTATTTGTCTGAACCACATAAATTTTGCTCTCGCCCTTGAGAAATCCACCCGCCGCAGTATCATCCCAGGAATTCGGGATTGCGCGTACTAGGTAGTCGACCAGAAAACGTCGATAAAAAACGTTCTGACCCTTGATCTGCAATCGGCCAGCTGCGGCAAGGTTTTTCATGCCGCTTTCGGTTGTTGACCAGTGGCGGCCTGCATTTGGCGCAAAAGTCTGTCCGCCGTATTCAAACTGGAAAGCGCCGCTTTCCGTGTAGCCTTGTGAGGTAAGGTCAGCGAGAGCGTACTTCTTGCCCTGTAGCTTCTCTTCCGGCGTCCAACGCTCCACCTCAGTCAACTGGCGGCACGCACCCTCGGACTCAATCCAGTCGTAGTTACTCTCTGTTTCAAGGGGCCGATGCACGAATAATTGCCGGTACTTCGCTCGCGACTTATCTTTTGCATACCAGAGAGCATAGTCGGAGATGTTGTCCAGCAGCCCCCCCGCTCGTGCCGCCGTGGTGCGAAACGCGATTTGACTCACAAAATTCCCCGCCCCAAACACCTCATCCATCAACTCCCGCACGTGGTGCACATTCTCATCGCTGATCTGCACAAAACACGAGCCACTCTCCGCTAACAACTCTCTAGCCAAAAGCAGCCGGTCGCGGAGATACGTGAGATACGAATGGATGCCCAGCTCCCAGGTGTCGCGAAAGGCGCGGATCTGCTCCGGCTCGCTGGTCAAGTCCTCGTCCTTGCCGTCCTTGACGTCGCGCTTGTTCACAAAAGGCTGGAAGTTGGAGCCGTATTTGATGCCATAGGGCGGGTCGATGTAGATCATCTGCACCTTCCCCGCCAGGCCCTCTTTTTCCAGGAGCGAGTTCATCACCAGCAGGCTGTCCCCCGCCACCAGCCGGTTGCTCCAGCCGTGGGCGTGCTGGTAGAACTCGACGGCGTGACGCAGCGGCTCGGCACGCTCGGTGTCGAAGAGCGTCATCTGCTGAGGGCCGCCGCCGTTCTTCTTCCGCACGGCCTCGATGATGGTGCGCGGGTCAATGCGCTCGTGGACGTGCAGGGAGACCGTCGGCACCTCGAACGAGGTGTGCTCGGCCTTGCCGGCCCACACCAGTTGCGGGTCGAGGTGCGGGTCGTAGGCGTAGGTCTTCTTCTGCCCGGCGTCGGGGTCGGTCTGGGGCGTGACCAGCCCCACGGGCGGGTTGTTGACGCGCTCTTTGTCCCGATGCTCGTAGGATTCGATCGGGCGCTTGGATTCGGTTTTCTTGTTTCGTGCCATCAAGTTCCGCCTATTGGTTTCGTCATGCGCCGGTTCGGGAGGCCACAGCCATTGCCTTCTCCTATTGGTGAGGGCGGTGAAGCGAGGTAGATGCCCAACGTCGAAGCTCAGGGGCGCGAGCCGCTTGCGGTGCGTCCCCCTGGAGCGCAATGTTAGACGATGAGGCTCGCAAGAGCGCGAGCCTGCGAGCCCACGCCCGGAAGGCAAGGGAGAAACGGCGTTTGAAGAGCGCGACACGGCCCGCGCCCGCGAGGCGGGAAGACGGCGGCAGCTCGGAGCGCGGCGGGGCTGTCAGTGCAGGAACCACGGAGCCCGAAGACAGCGGCCAGACCCGAGCCCAAAAGTCGGCGCTGGCGAGACGCGATTCGGGGAGATGGGATTGATTAAGTGTTTCCCGAGACCCTCTCGTGCAGTATGGACGTGCCGGGCGGCGCTCAAACTCAGCGACGTGCCACGGGCGAGGGACACAGGATAGTTCCTTCGCGGCACATGCTCACACGGGACGCAACATGTATCGCGCGAAGCAAGGCGGACGTAACCGCTGGTATTACGCTGGTCATCGAAATGGCGGCCAGGCTGAGGATCCAAGTGTGGCGGCGAGATAGCGTCATGGGGATCCGAATCCGGAGAGCGGCCCGCCGCTCAGACCATCGGCGATGCGCGCGAGCCGATGCCAAGGATCGCCCGGATCGACGCCCTTGATGGCACGATCGACGCCGGCACACTGCCATAGAAGTTCGCGCAGCTGCCCCGTCGAGAGACGCCTTAAGGCACGCTCGATCGTCTCCTGCCGCATCCGGGGCACGCGATGCTTGGCATAGATCGCCTCAAGCGAAGTACGGCGGGCGACGGCATCCGCTGCCTCGGCCAGCATCCGCAGCTCGCGCGCCAGCACCCAGAGCACCAGCACATCGGCGGTCCCTTCGGCCCGGAGTACGGTCAGCACACGCTGCACCCGTGCCCGATCGCCCTTTAGTGCCGCATCGGTCAACGCAAAGAGATCGAACCGCGCGCTGTCGGCCAGATTGCCGAGCAGGTCGTCGAGTTCGAGCGGTCCGGGATCGTGCAGCAGACGCAGTTTCTCGACCTCCTGGACCGCCGCCAGCAGATTGCCCTCGGAGCGCTCGGCGAGCAAGGCGGCCACGCCCGGCCCTGGCTGCAAACCGACCGCGCACAACCGTTGCTCCAGCCAGCCTTCCAGCTCGCGTTCCTTCATTGGCCAGACCTGGATCACGGCACCGATCGACGCGATCCGCTTGGCCCAGGCCGACTGCAACTCCTTACGGTCCATTCCGGGGGCCAGGATCAACAACAGGGTGTCCGGACAGGGACGCTCGCAATAGACGCGGATCGCCTCGCTGCCCTCCTTGCCGATCTTGCCGGCAGCCACCCGCAACTCGATCAGACGCCGCGACGAGAACAGCGACATCGCCTCTGCGGCCGCCGCGAGTGCGCCCCATTGGAATGCCCCCTCGGCGTCGAGGATCTCACGTTCGTCGAACCCGGCCCGGCGCGCCGCCTCGCGCACCAGACGCGCCGCCTCGCCAAACTGATAGGGCTCATCGCCGCAGATCAGATAGACAGGCGCCAATTCGGCCTTGAGCTTGGTGCCAAGCTCATTGAGACTAATCGCCATGTATGTTTCAGCCAATCAAAACCGTTCATCCAGTGGAGCACACGAGGAACATGGTCGAGATCAAACATCGCGAAACCGGCGCGATCCTGGGGACCATCAGCGCCGATTCGCTCGTCGGCACCGATCTGCGCGACATGCCGCCTCAGGCCGACCTGCGCCCCGTCGAGATCCGCTATATGCCAACCTCCAGGGCGCGTAACCCCCAGTTGCCGGGCCACAAACAACATTTGCGCTAGCCTTTGTCTCGCCCGTGCTATCCGCTTGGCACAGATCGATCAGCCCTGACGATGCAGTCGATTCATCGCCTGCTGAAATTGCCCCTCGATGAGCTCGGGGAGCCGATGTTCGGCCTCCTCGAGCGACTGGCGAATACGCTGCTCATCGTCGCGGGAGGGACAGCCCAGGACATAACCCGTGACCAGGCTACGGTCGCCCGGATGGGCGATGCCGATGCGCAGACGCCAGAACTCGCGTGAGCCGAGCGCCGAGATGCTGTCACGCAGACCATTGTGACCCGCGTGTCCCCCGCCCTGCTTGAGGCGCGTCACGCCGACCGGCAGATCGAGTTCGTCGTGCGCGATCAGGATCCGCTCCGGGGGGATGTCGAAATAATGCGCCACTGCCACGACCGACTGACCACTGCGATTCATATAGGTGGATGGCTTGAGCAGACGCACATCACGACCGGCGACGCACACGCGCGCCAGCTCACCGAGAAACCTCGGTTCGGCACGGAAGGACTCGCCTTGGGCGAGCGCAATGGCCTCAACCCACCAAAAGCCGACGTTGTGGCGCGTCGCCTCGTATTGGGTGCCCGGATTGCCCAGCCCCACGATCAGTTGAATACCGGCATCCGACATGGTTGCTCGCATCAAGCGTCGGCCCCCGCGGACACACCGAGAACCAACGCCAAGCTGAATGAATTGGCTCGCCGAGGGGGAACACGGCCCAATCAGGCCGATTCGGCCTCCTCGCTGTCGCCGTGCGCACCGTGGATCACGACCACAGGCTTGTCCGGATCGGGCGCATGCGCCAAGGCCACGCCCTCGGGCAGCCTGAGCTCGGACAGATGCAAGATCGAGCCGAGTTCCATCTCGGTCATGTCGACGGCGATGAACTCGGGCAGATCCTTGGGGAGACAGACGATCTCGATTTCGGTGATGGTATGAGAGACTACGCCGCCCCGCTTGACGCCCTTACACCTGTCTTCGTTCACGAAGTGTAGAGGAACCGTCATCCTGATCTTCTCGTCCTGCGAGACGCGCATGAAGTCGAGGTGCAGGATGAAGGGCCGGGCCGGATGGCGCTGCATGTCCTTGAGGACCACCTTGTTGACCTGGTCGCCAATCTTGAGGTCGAGCACGTGCGAGTAGAAGGACTCATGCTCCAGGTGCCTCAAGAGCTCATTATGGGACAGCGCGATCATCTGCGGATCCTGGTGTGCGCCATAGACGATGGCTGGAACCAGCCCTTGCCGACGCAGGCGGCGGCTCGCACCCGTCCCAGTGTCGGTACGCGGCTGTGCATTGATTTCAAAACTCACGCTCATTGGCGTTCTCCACTCGATTGGATCGTGATAAACGAATGCGCCGGAATCCCGCGACCAGGATCCCGGCGCCTTTGGAGTGCGCGCCTGGACGGCCCGCAAATAGAGGTATTGACTCAGTCGACGAACAGCGAACTGACCGACTCCTCGTTTGAGACCCGGCGCATGGTCTCGGCCAGCAGCTCGCCGATGCTCAGCTGGCGGATCTTGCCACAGGCTCGCGCCGCCTCGCTCAATGGGATGGTATTGGTGACGACCAGTTCGTCGAGCATCGAATTCGAAATGTTATCGACCGCCGGCCCCGAGAGCACCGGATGGGTGCAGTAGGCCACCACCTTACGCGCTCCATGCGCCTTGAGCGCCTCGGCGGCGCGGCAGAGGGTGCCGGCGGTGTCGACCAGGTCGTCGATCAACACGCAGGAACGCCCCTCAACGTCGCCGATGATGTTCATCACCTGGGCCTCGTTGGCGCGCGGACGGCGTTTGTCAATGATCGCCAGGCCGGCGTCGTCGAGCCGCTTGGCCAGGGCGCGCGCGCGCACTACGCCGCCGACGTCGGGCGAGACCACCATGAGATCTTCGTATTTCTGACGCCAGATATCGCCGAGCAGGATCGGCGAGGCATAGACATTGTCGACTGGGATATCGAAAAACCCCTGGATCTGATCGGCATGGAGATCGACCGTCAACACGCGATCGGCGCCTGATTTGCTGATCATCTTGGCGACCAGGCGCGCCGTGATGGGAACGCGCGCCGAACGCGGACGCCGATCCTGACGCGCATAGCCAAAATAGGGCACGACCGCGGTGATACGCTTGGCCGAGGCCCAACGCAGGGCGTCGATCATCACCAGCAGTTCCATCAGATTGTCGTTGGGCGGTGCACAGGTCGGCTGGACCACGAAGACATCGCGTCCGCGGACATTCTCCTGGATCTCGGCCATGACCTCGCCGTCGCTGAACTGACCGACGACGGCCTTGCCGAGCGGAAGACTAAGATGGGAGACAATTTCGGCCGCCAACGCCGGGTTGGCGTTCCCGGAGAAGACCATGAGTTGGCTTGCAGGCACGGGTGGATTCCTGTCTGCGCGAATGCGAGAAAAACTGGAAAATGGCTGGGGTGCCAGGATTCGAACCTGGGAATGCCGGGATCAAAACCCGGTGCCTTACCGCTTGGCGACACCCCAAGAACAATGGCGTTGGCGCTTAGAGGCTTCAGGCTTGATCCAAACGATCGAGTAACGGGGAGCGGTTAAGCCCCCGTGTTACAAAGCCGCGCATCTGCGCCGGTGCTCGACTCAGCGCTTCCCTGGCACGCGCCTCCTCGTCGAAGACGGCAAAAACGCAGGCCCCCGTGCCTGTCAGTCGACCACCACCCCAAGCGGAGAGCCAATCGAGCGCCGATTCGACTTCGGGATAGTCACGCCGGACAACCGGCAGACAGTCGTTCGTGACATCCCCGCTCAGAAAGTCATCTAGTGTGATGGGTCGCGAATCGCGTGTCAATTCTGGATGAGAAAAAACAGCGCGCGTCGACACCGAACAGGGTGGCACCAACACCAGATACCAGGGCTCAGGCAGCTCGACCGGCTCCAGCCGCTCGCCAACCCCCTCGCCCCAGGCGGCACGCCCGCGCACGAAGACGGGCACATCGGCACCGAGCGGCAGCGCGATGGCCGACAGCGCCGCGTCGTCGAGCCCGGTGCCCCAGAGTCGATTCAGGGCGACCAGGGTGGTGGCGGCATCCGAGCTGCCGCCGCCCAGTCCACCGCCCATCGGCAGGTTTTTCTCACAACGGATATCGACCCCAAGCCGACAGCCGGTGGCGCGTTGGAGCGCGCGTGCCGCCCGTACTGTCAGATCGTCACCCTCAGCCACGCCCGCGAGCGCATCGACCCGACGCACGACGCCGTCCTCACGCAGGTCGAACCATAGCCGGTCACCCTGCTCGATGAACTGGAAAACGGTCTGAAGTTCGTGATAGCCGTCGGGTCGACGCCCGAGGATACGCAGCATCAGGTTGAGTTTGGCCGGGGCCGGCCAGGCGTGCGCGGGATCGCGATCGATCATGTCGGTCTTTTCAGGCATTCAGATTTGCAACCCCTCAATTCGACGTGGCGTCCCGGTTTTCAGGCACACCGCGCGAGAGCCGATGACGACTGACGACCGCTTGCAGATAGACATGGTCCGGATCAGCGGCGACGGCCTTGTCCCAGACCGCCCAGGCCTCAGCGTGCCGACCCAGCGCCCAGAGTACCTCACCCAGATGGGCGGCGATCTCACCGTCTTGAAGCAGCGCATTGGCCTGCTGGAGGTACTCCAGCGCCCGCTCTAGATCGCCGAGACGATAATAGACCCAACCTAGGCTGTCGAGGATCGCCGGTTCATCGGGCTTGAGTGCGTGGGCGCGCTCGATGAGTGCGAGCGCCTCCTCGAAACGATCAGTCTGGTCGGCCAGGGTGTAACCGAGGGCGTTTAGGGCATCGGCATGCTCTGGGTCCGACGCGATGATCTGGCGCAGATCGCGCTCGCCGAGTTCGATCCAGCCGTGCTTCATGGCGTGAAGACCGCGTGCATAGAGCAGGGAATCGTTTTCTGGAAAGACCGCGAGCGCCTCGTCATAGACCGCCCGCGCCTCTTCCGAACGCCCCACCTCCTCAAGGATCTCGGCCTCGACCATGAACAACGCCAGCGCGTTGTCCGATGACTGGTCACGCATCTGTTGCAGGATCTCGCGCGCCTGGCTCACCTCGCCGCGCTTGGCGCGTAGAAAGGCCAGACGCACACGCGCGTCGTCGGCGTGCGCCCCGCCGACCCTGGCATACCAGTCGAGCGCGGTCGCGATATCCTCGGCACGCTCGGCGGTCTGGCCAAGATAGAAGGCGGCCTCGTCCTGGCGCTGTCCGGTCTCGTAAAGTCGCCCGAAATGGAGCCGGGCACCGGCCAGGTCTTCCAATTGGAGCGAGAGGATGCCAACGGCAAAGAGGATGTCGGGATCCTTGGGGTATTCGCGAAGCATCGACTCGAAGACCTGGCGTGCGCTCGAGAACTCGCGCTCGTCGACCAGCAGTTGGCCATAGAGCATCTTGAGCGACCGGGCACCGGGATTGGCCTCGACGAATGACTCCAGCAAGGCGCGCGCCTCGGCGCGCTTGTCGTCCGAGAGCAGCAGACGCACCAACAACAACCGCGGCTCGTCCCAGTCCGGACGCAGCGCCATGGCGCGGCGCGCCGCGCGCTCGGCGACCTCGGGGTGCGAGAGTCCGGCCGCAAGCATAGCCAGGGCCTGATGGGCGTCCGCGCGCTCGGGGAAACGCTCGATCAGTGCCTCCATCATCGCGAGGCGCTCTTGCGGCGTCGGCAGCCGCGCCAGGATCGCCGCCGCCTTGGCAAAGGCCGCCTCACCGCCCTGCCCAGACAGCTCGACCAGGCGCTGGAGATGGATCAGGGCCCCCTCACGATCCCCCGCCTTGAGGCGCAGGAAGGCCGCCACCTGATGGGCATCCGGCGCAGTGGGCGCAAGGGTGAGCCACAGCACCATGGCCTCGTCGGCAACTGCATCGTCCTCGGCGCCAATGGCTGCGCGCACCGCCAGTTCGGCCAGCTCGGGCGCCCGGGTCAACTCGGCAGCCTTGAGATAATGGGTAGAGGCCAGACGCATGTCCCCCTGTCGTCCCGCGACCTCGGCGACCAAGATGTGATAGACCTGATCAGGGTTGAGCCCTGGGATAGGCTTGGGCACGGTCTGTTTGCTCACGACCGGCGGACTCTCGGCGACGGACGCGGGCATCTCGGTGAGGGCTGGGAGGGCGTCCACCTGGAACCCTAGGACCAGCCCAAGAACGACTGGAGCGAACACAAGACGCTGAACGGACATGTTTAAGACATCTCTTCGGATGAAGGCGGGTGTGAGGCGCAAACCCGAGGTCGCGCGGATGTCGAGTATAGCCACGTGGCCAGCGCGGACTGAAGCGCTCCACGCGACATCATTTCGACAAAAAAATTGGTAATATTGCGCCGCATCTCACCCTCCCAATTAGTAGCGACACGATTTCCAATATGAAGCTGCTTGTCCTCGGACTCAACCACAAGACCGCCCCGGTCGACATCCGTGAGCGACTGGCCTTTGGCCCGGACATCATCGCGGCTGCGTTGCGTGATTTGATCGGGTGCACCAGTGTCCTCGAGGGGGTCATCCTCTCGACCTGTAACCGCACCGAGGTCTATTGCGCCGTCCAGGATGGTGCCGAGGAAGCCCTAAGGCGCTGGCTGAGCGGGTTTCATGGCGTCGAGCACGAACGGGTCGACCCCTTCCTCTATGCCTATGCCGACCGCGATGCCGTCGTCCATCTGCTGCGCGTCTCCTGCGGGCTGGACTCGCTGGTGCTCGGTGAGCCACAGATCCTCGGCCAGGTCAAGACCGCCTATCAGACCGCCTGTAACTGCTCGGCCACCGGCAAACTGCTGGGCCGGCTGTTCCAGCATACCTTTTCGGTCGCCAAGACGGTGCGCACCGAGACCGCGATCGGTTCCAACCCAGTGTCGGTGGCCTTCGCTGCCGTCAGCCTGGCGCGCCAGATCTTCTCGGACCTCTCCAAGCAGACCGCGCTCCTGATCGGCGCCGGCGAGACCATCGAGCTAGCCGCGCGCCATCTACACCACAATGGCATCGGGCGCATCATCGTTGCCAACCGCACCGTCGAGCGCGCCCACGATCTCGCGGCCCAGTTCGAGGGCTTCGCCATCTCGCTGACCGAGATCGCCAACCATCTGTCCGAGGCCGACATCGTCATCGCCTCCACCGCCAGCCCACTGCCGGTACTCGGCAAGGGCACGGTCGAGCGCGCGCTCAAAAAGCGCAAGCATCGACCAATCTTCATGGTCGATATCGCGGTGCCGCGCGACATCGAGCCCGAGGTCGGGGAACTCGCCGACGTCTATCTCTATACGGTCGACGATCTGAAGGGTGTCATCGACGAAAGTCTGCGCTCGCGTCAGGCCGCCGCCGCGCAGGCCGAGGAGATCATCGACTTCCACGCCGGCGAGTTCATGGCCTGGCTGCGCTCGCTGGATGCCGCCGGCCTGATCCAGGACTACCGTCAGCGTTCCGAGGAGCTGCGCGACGAGGTCCTGGCCCGTGCGCGTCGCCAACTGGAAGCCGGCAAACCGCCGCTCGAGGTGCTCAACTTCCTCGCCCACACGCTCACCAACAAGCTGCTGCACGCCCCAAGTTCGCGTCTGCGTCAGGCCGCGCGCGATGGCGACGCGGTCCTCCTGGAGGCGGCCAACGAACTGTTCCAGCTGACACCCGATCGGACACAGTCTAAGGCATGACCCCTTCGATTCGCGCCAAGCTGGAGCGCGTCGCCGAGCGCTTCGGCGAAGTCATGGCGCTCCTGGCCGAGCCTGAAATCCAGTCCGACCAGGGGCGCTTTCGCGATCTCAGTCGCGAGTACGCCCAGATTCAACCGCTGATGGCATGCTACCAGCGCTATCGCGACGCCGAGCGTGAACTGGCCGCCGCCGAGGAGTTGCTGACCGATCCTGAGATGGCCGGGCTCGCCCAGGATGAGATCGAGGCTGCGCGCAAACGCCTGGACGCGCTCGAACCCGAGTTGCAGACACTCCTGATCCCGCCGGATCCCAATGATCACTGCAATGTCTTTCTCGAGATCCGTGCCGGAACCGGCGGGGCCGAGGCGGCGCTGTTCGCCGGCGACCTGATGCGCATGTACATGCGCTATGCGGAGCTCGTCGGCTGGCGCACCGAACAGGTCTCGGCCAGCGAGGGTGAGCTGGGCGGCTACAAAGAGGTCGTGATCCGGATCAGCGGCAACGGCGTCTATTCGCGTCTGAAGTTCGAGCCTGGCGCGCATCGCGTCCAGCGTGTGCCCGAAACCGAGTCGCAAGGTCGCATCCACACCTCAGCCTGTACCGTCGCCGTGCTGCCCGAGGTCGAGGCGATCGACGCCATCGCGATCAACCCCAATGATCTGCGCATCGATACCTATCGCTCCTCAGGTGCCGGCGGTCAACATGTCAACAAGACGGATTCGGCGATCCGGATCACCCATCTGCCGTCCGGCATCGTGGTCGAGTGTCAGGAAGAACGCTCGCAACACAAAAACCGCGCCAAGGCCATGGCCCTGCTGCATGCCAAGCTGCTCGCCAGTGCGCGCGAGACGCAGGCCAGCGAGCAATCCGAGTCGCGTCGGCTCCAGGTCGGCAGCGGAGATCGTTCCGAGCGTATCCGCACCTACAACTTCCCGCAGAACCGGCTGACCGATCATCGCATCAACCTCACGCTCTACAAGCTCGACGAGGTGATGAGCGGACAGCTCGATCAGGTCATAGAGCCCCTGCTGGCTGAATACCGCGCCGAGCAGCTCGCGGCCATGATGGCAGGCTGAGCGGCTCGGCGCCGATTTCGATGCCGTGGCGTGCGCCGGTCGAACGGCACGGCTGCTCCCGTTCAGTCTGACTTGAATCCCAGCGTGCGATGGCTGCCGTCACAGAAGGGTGTGTTCTTCGACGCCCCGCAGCGACAGAGCGCAGTCTGCGTCCCCTCCCAGGCCGGACGTCCAGAACCGGCAAGGATGGTCAGGTTCCCCTCGAGCTTGAGCGGGCCGTTTGGCATCACCCGCACCCTCAGCGGGCCGCCGCGCTCGCTCAGTCCGGGGCCGCGTGAGCCGACAGCACCGCCGTCCTCAAACCGCACCTCGACATGGCTGTTGTCGCAGAACGGCTTGTTCTTCGAGGCCCCGCAGCGACAGAGCGCAACCCGCCGGCGCACGCCTGGCATATCTTCCGGCGCACCCTCGATCTCCAGATCGCCCGTGAGATAGAGCGGACCATTGTTGGCAACCAGGCAGCGATTCTCGGCAGGGGCAGGTTCGGGTGTGCCGATCTTGTCGCGATAACTCAGGGCGCCGGTCGGACAGCGCTCGACCACCTCGCGCACCTCGGCGCGCGACACCGCGTCGGGCTGGCACCAGGGCTCGCGCCCGGCGACGAACAGCTCGCCCTCGGCCTTGCCGCACTCGCCGAGATGGATACAGAGTCGGCTATCCCAGCTGACATCGATCTCTCGGCCCTCGAAGACGGTGATTGGCTCAGTGCTCATCGGCTATCCCCTCGTGATTCAGCGCTTGATGGTTGAAGGTCGGCCAGGGGGTTCACCCGCCGCCAGGTCCGGATATGGTAGGAGTCTTTAGTGAATCCAAGCGACGAGGGCGGTCTGATCGTCGGCCAGGGTGTTACCTGAGATCAGGGACACCAGGTCAAGGATTGCCTCATGCCTGAGCGAAATTCTAAGGGCGCTGCCCTCGGGTGCCGAGCGAGCCGGCGTCGTCGGCGTCGAGCAGGTCGGTCAATTCGGCGATCTCCAGCAGTGCATGCGGATCGAGCACACGCACCAGGGCCCCCTCCATCCGGATGACACCCTGCTCGGTGAGTGACTTGATGACGCGCGAAAAGGTCTCGGGTTGAACCGACAACCGCGAGGCCAGCACCGCTTTGCGTACGTCGAGTTCGAGCGACCGCGCGCCCGGCGGCAGGTGCGAGGCGAGATAGCGGGCGACGCGACTGGTCGCGGTGTGCAGCGTCAGGTCGTCGATCTCGCCGATGAGCGCGCGCAGACGCTGACTCAGCGCACCGAGCAGCACGAAGCAGGTCGCGACCGACTCGCGCAGCATGGCGGCGAAGTCAGACGAGTCGATGGCGATCAGCTCGGAGTCGGCGAGTGCAGCCGCGCCGACCGGATAGCGGGGCGCATTGAGGAACATCAGCGCCTCGGCGAAGGTCTGGCCTGGGTTGACGATCTCGATGACCTTCTCCGCGCCCTCGGGCGAGAGTCGAAACAACCGCATCTGGCCCGAGAGCAGGAGATAGAAGCGCGTGGCCGGATCGCCCTGGCTGAAGAGCAGTTGCTCGGCGCTCAACCTGAAGCGGCTTGCATGCCGCACGACCCGCTCGAGCTGGTTCGGCTCGAGACGCGAAAACAGGGGCGCGCGGCGCAGTTCGTCGATCATGGTTGGCTTCCAGGTGGCGGGTGGCCACATCCAAGGAGTCATTCGGCGCTTCCCTAGGCCTGATGGTAGCTCAGGATCCGCTCGACCTCGTTTTTGGAGCCGAGGATCACGGGCACACGCTGGTGCAGCGACTCGGGCTGTAGATCCAGGATGCGCTCGCGACCGGTGATCGCCCCCCCGCCGGCCTGCTCGACGATGAATGACATGGGGTTGGCCTCGTAGAGCAGACGGAGCTTTCCGCCCTGACCCTTGGCCTGCATCTTCGAGTCCATTGGATACATGAAGACCCCACCGCGGGTCAGGATGCGATGCACCTCGGCGACCATGGAGGCGATCCAGCGCATGTTGAAGTCCTTGCCGCGCGGCCCCTCCTTTCCGTCCAGACACTCCTGGATATAGCGGCGCACCGGCGGCTCCCAGAAGCGCATGTTGGACATATTGATCGCAAACTCGCTGGTATCGGCCGGAATCTGCATCCTGGGATGGGTGAGGATGAACTCGCCGATGTTCTGATCGAGCGTGAAGCCATTGACCCCATTGCCTGTAGTCAGGACCAGCATGGTCGAGGGACCGTAGAGCGCATAGCCGGCGGCGACCTGCTGGGTGCCGGCCTGAAGGAAGTCACGCTCGGTCGGCTCAGAACCGCCGCCCGGACAGCGCAGGATCGAGAAGATGGTCCCGACCGAGACATTGACGTCGATATTGGAGGAGCCGTCGAGCGGGTCGAAGGTCAGCAGATACTTGCCACGCGGATATTTGGCCGGGATGGGATAGATCGCGTCCATCTCCTCCGAGGCCATGGCCGCCAGGTGCCCGGCCCATTCGTTGGACTTGATGAAGACCTCGTTGGAGAGGACATCGAGCTTCTTTTGCGTCTCACCCTGGACGTTCTCGGTGCCGGCGCTGCCCAGGGCGCCGACTAGGGCGCCGTGGTTGACCAGGTGGCTGATGACCTTGCAGGCCGTGACGATGTCGTTGAGCAACGAGGTAAAGTCACCGGTGGCCCCGGCGATATGGCGCTGCTCCTCGATGATGAACTGGGTGAGGCTGGTACCGTTGTGCATGCTGCTCCTCGTCTCGAATCCAAGAAGGTATTGTCTTGTCGGTGGCGCAGTATAAGGCCCTTGGCGGTCGGACAGAACCCCAGACAGGTCAGCCGACGCCGAGCCAAGGCCAAGCTCAGGGTGGCCCGGCTGGATCAGCGGATCAAGAACCGACGTCGGGTCGTCCTCCATGAACGGTTGGAGCGGCTGACCCGCACCGATCGGGTCATCAGGCGCGAAGACCTAAATATCAAAGGGCTGGCAAAAAACCGCCGGCGCGCCCGCGCCGTGTCGGATGCCGGACTTGGTTAAGTGGCGGCAGATCGAATTACGGTCGCGACGCGCGCCGGCGCGACCTAAACGCATGCCCGAGGCAGGTCAGACGGGAAACCCACACCGGCGATGACGGCGTGAACATGGCTGAGGGGTTCGGACATTGACCAGATCTTCTCTGGATATCGATGAGTGGCACTCGCGAGGGCGATTTCAGAGAAAATCAAACAGCGACAGCCGGCTGGTCTGGGCATAGGTCTGCCGGGCGGCCTGCAGGACGGTCTGCTGGAGCTGGAAACGGCTGATGGCCTCGGCGTAGTCGAGATCCTGGATGTCTGAGAGCGTGCTATTGAGATCCACGAGGCGTTCGTCGTTGAGCTCGGTCTGGGTATCGATCACGCTCAGCCGCAGACCGACTGAGGTGCGGACCTCGTTGAGCCGCCCCAGCCCAGCATCGAGGTTACGCAAGGCCATGCTGGTGGCGCGTGACAGTGTCTCGCGGGTGGTGTCTTGGGTGGCCGGCATCTCAAGGACCCTGGCGATGTCGTCGAGCGTCTTGAAGAGATCGACCTGGGTGATTGGGCGCGAGAGGATCTCATCGTTAGGACTGGGCAGGGTCGCAGGTACAGTGTTGGGAAGCGTCAGGGTAACGCGCCGCCCGGCAAACTCGATCGGCTGGTTGGCCACATAGGGACCGCCGATCAGCGCGCCGTTTTGGTCCTTGACCGCGTTTCCATCGGGATCAAGCACCTTGTACACCAGATTTCCATTGCCGTCGTCTTCGAAGCGGATGCGAAAGGTCTTTCCGGCACTGTTTAGGGACTGCTGCAGATCGGCGACTTCGGTCTTGAGATCCACCCCAACCACGCCATTGAGACTATTGCCTGGTGCCAGCACCGCCTCGGTCAACAAGCCGCTGCGCTCCGGGATATTCATGAAGACATGGGCACCCGTGTCTCCAGTGGCGATGCGCCGGTTGCTGCTGATGTCGACCTCACGGACGGCCCCTGGCCCCTCGGCACCGACATAGGTCACGCGACCGTCGTCGCCGACGACAAAGGGTTGATGCTGTGAGCGCGTGCCTGCGAACAGATATTCGCCATTGGCCTCCCGACTGTTGGCCAGCCCCAGGATGTCGGAGCGGAGCTGACGGATCTCGCTGGCGATGATCTTGCGGTTTTCCGGGTTGTAGGTGTCGTTGTTGCTCGCGACCACGAGTTCGCGCGCGCGCTGCAAGAGATTGGTCACCGCGACCAACTGCGCCTCTTCGTATTCGAGCCTGGGCTTGGCATAGTCGGCATTGCGCTGATACTGCTCGGTGTTCTTGATGGCTGCCTTGAATTGCACAGCCTGGGTCGCGCCACCCGGATCATCGGCTGGGGTCAGGATGCGCCGGCCCGTGGCCAATTGCAGTCCGGTCTTGTTGAACTTCGACTGCGCGCTCTGCATGGCCGAGAGGCCCGACTGGAAGATCTGATTGGTTGAGACTCGCATCGACCCATATCCTCCGGGCGCGTGCCTCAGCGACGCACCGCATTGAGCAGGGTATCGAACATGGTATTAGAGGTCGCGATTATCTGGGCGGCGGCCTGGTAGGCCTGCTGGAAGCGCAGCATGTTCGCCGCCTCTTCATCGAGATTGACCCCCGAGAGCGCCTCGCGTTGCTGTTGTGCCGACTCCAGCAGGGCGGCGCTCGCATCACGACTGATCTGGGCGCGGCGCGTCTGGGTGCCGACATCGGCAAGCAGGGTGTCGTAGCCGCCCTGGAGGGTGGTGCGCCCCTGGATGAGGCGCTCGCCCTGGATGCCGGCCATCACCAGCATGTTGCGGTTGTCACCCGGTCGGTCCTTGCTCAGTTCGACCGTGAACAGATCGCCCGTCGCCGGTGTGCCGCGGATGTCCATCTCCCATCCTGGACCTGTGATGGTGGTCACGGGCGGCGTGGTCATCGCGACCGGAAAGTCATCGACCTGGATATCGACCACCGTGCCCGTGCCATTGCTGGGCTTGCCCTGGATCTTCAACTCCCAGCCGTTGGCGCGGATGGTGGTGGTCCCGGTCGGGTCGAGCGCGAAACGCTCCTCGCCCACCACGAACTGGTTCTTGACCGCGTCGAAGGTCACAGACACGGGCGTGGACAGATCGGCGTTCTTGGTGTCGAGCACGCGGAATGATTCGACCTTGGCGGAACCGGCCTCCGTGCCATAGCGCGGCGTCAGCAGAACAAAGCCGTCTCCCGTCGCATTGCCGACCACGGCGGCGGGCAGATAGGTCTCAGGCGTGGCCGGATCCGTCTCGCTCATGCGCAGGGCGACGGGTCTGGCATCGCCCGTGTTGCGCGACTCGGCCAGGGCACCCGAGCTCGCGGCGAGCTTGGCCGGATCTATCATGGCCATCTTCAGGTGGGTGGCCGCGAAACGCGTCGGCTGGATCAGCCAGGCATCGCCTGTGACCGCCGCGTCGATATCCTTGGTATCGATGCGCAGACCATCGGCAATCAGGACGCTCGGGTCGTTGGCATCCAGCTCGTAGGGCACGGTCGTGTTCTCGGGCAAGCGTATCAGCTGGAATCCGTTCTCTGTCTGTCGCAGACGATAGTCGCTGGGGGTCAGCTGGCTGACATCCCCGATCGTCACGCCCGGCATGGCATCGACGCTATTGCCGATGACCGATCTGACCACGACCTTCGGTAGCTCGAAGATATCGGTGCCCAGTTCGCCGTTCAGATCCAGACCGAGCCGGTTCTGTTCGTTGAAGCGGGTTGCCAGGTTCAGCGCGGTCAGCCCCAGCTCGTTCTGCGCCTTGTCGAGCAGCTTGGTGCGCGTCTCCAGCAGACCGCCAACCTCGCCGCCCGTCAAGAAACGGCTGATATTGATCGGCTGAGTGTTGCTGCTCGTGGTCGTCCTCAGACCGACATCCCAGTTGACGGGATCGCCGGACAGATTCGAGAAGGTCAGCGCGCTGGCATTGGCACCAAGCACCAATGCCTGTCCATTGCCGATAAAGACACTCACGGAACCATCGTCTTGCGCGCTGACCGAGAGATCGACCTTTTCGGCCAGCTTGCCCAGGATGGTGTCGCGCCGGTCGAGCAGGTCATTGGGCGGAGATCCGGCCGTGGATCGCGCTGCGATCTGTTTATTGAGATCGGCGATGGATTTGGCGTATTGGTTGATCTCTTCGATGGCGGTTCCGATCTGTCCATTGAGCAGACGTCGCTGTTCGGCCAGACGCTCGTTGATCGACTCGAAGCGTCCTTCCAAGGTTGCGGCCTCATTGAGCATGACCATGCGCGCCGGAAGCCCGGTCGGGTCACTGGCCACGTCCTGCACAGAGGCGAAGAAGTTCTCAAGCGTCGGCGCGAGCCCAGTGTTCTGATCGGCCAAAAGGTTGTCGATGCGTTCGGCAAAGTCGGCACGTGTGGTGGCATTGGCGTTGCTGCTCAGGCTGGTGCGCAGCTGGGCCTCGAGCCAATCGTCCTGGAGCCGTCGAATACCTGTGATCTGGACGCCCTGCCCCACATAGCCAGGCCCCAACCGCTGCGGGTTGTTGGTCGCGAATTCGACCCGCTGGCGGCTGTAACCCTCGGTGGCGGCATTGGCGATGTTGTGGCTGGTCGTCGCCAGGGCGCGCTGGAACGCCAACAGACCGGTGAGACCGGTTCCCAAGACGCTCATGGCTTCACCCCATTCGTCGTTGATTCATGATGACCCCGCCGTGGTTTTGATTCGGCCATGACTGGTTGGAATACCAGACTCAACCCTTGGTAGGGGTATCGGCCTGGGCGGCGGAAACTTGAGTCGCATTCTGGGTTTGCGCCTCGATGGCTGCAATGATCGCAAGCACGCGGTCGCGAATACCCAGGATCTTGCTGGCATAGCGCGGATCCGTGGCATAACCGGCCCTTTGCAGTCCGCGGATGAACTCTTCGCCGGTGCGACTCTTGAGCGCCTCGCCGTAGCGCGGATTCCGCTTGAGGAAGGCAACATAGTCAACGAAAGAGTCGGCCGGGGTCTCGTAGGCGCGAAACCTGGCTTGCTCGCGCTGCGCCACACCGTTGCGATATTCGAGCGTGCCCACGCTGACGCTCTCTCCCTGCCAGCTGCGATCGGCCTTGATGCCGAAGAGGTTAAAGCTGCTCTCTCCATTGGCACGGCGCGGGATGTTCCGGCCCCAGCCGGTCTCCAGCGCACTCTGGGCCAAGAGGACACTGGTGTCCATGCCCAGGATCTCAGCGGCCTGTTCGGCATAGGGCTTGAGATAGGCAACGAACTCATCGGCGTTGCGCGGCGGCCAACGCCCCCCGCTGTTGACGGGCGGGGCCGAACGGCCGGCGCCGGCTTCCGTGGTCGTCAGGTCAGTGGTCATTGTGGTGCCGGCTGGTGTTTCGGATGGACTTGCCGCCGTCTCCACCGACTTGGTCTCGGTCTCTTCGATCGCTGCCTCGACCTGGCGTCGCTTGAAGCTCTTGAGCAGGGGGTTACGCTCCGGGACCATCAGCCTGGCCGGATCGCGCTCGGCACGCCCTTCCTCGCTCAATTCGGGCGCCAGCTGACGCAACAGCGCCTTGCGAAGACCCAAGCCCTCACCCTCGCTCAGGGCGGTGGCGATCTGCTGATCGTAGAGATCCTGATAGATCTGGGTCTGGCTCGAGTCGAAGAGCCCCCCACCGAGGGTGGTCGAGCGCATCTGCTTGAGCATCTGCCCGATCAGCAGCGACTCGAAGGCGCGCGCGGCGGCCTCCAACCCCTCGGCGCCGCCGTCACGCACCAGACGCGAGAGTCCCTGATAGGTGTTCGGGTCCGCGACCAAGCCGCCCATCGGCAACTGACTCGTGGCCAAACCCAGTGATGAGGCGACTGTCGGGAGCATATCCGTCTCAGATCACGACCAGCTCGGCACGTAGTGCGCCGGCCTCGCGTAGGGCCTCCAGGATGGCAACCAGATCGCCGGGCGCCGCCCCGACCTCGTTGATCGCATCGACGATGTCGCCGAGCGCGGTGCCTGGGTCAAAGAGGAACATGCGGTTTTGGTCCTGTTTGACCTCGACAGTGCTCTGCGGCACGACCGCCGTCTGTCCCTGTGCCAGGGCGTTCGGTTGCGAGACGGCTGGGTTCTCGCCGATCGCGACCGTGAGGTTGCCGTGCGTGACGGCCGCTGGACGCACGGTCACCCCGGCCCCCATGACCACGGTCCCGGTCCGGGCGTTGATCACGACCCGTGCCGGCGGCTCGGCGGCCTCGAGTGTGAGGTTCTCGAGCATGGAGACGAAGGTCACGCGTTGATTGGGATTGCTGGGCGCGCGCACCTGGACCGAGGAACCATCAAGCGCCTGGGCGAGTTCCTCGCCAAAGCTGGCGTTGATGACATCGGCCATGCGGTAGGCAGTGGTGAAGTCCGGCTGGTGCAGGCTGAGCGTGAGATAGCTGCCCTGATTGAAACTGGTCGGCACCTCGCGCTCGACCGTGGCACCATTCGGGACCCGCCCCACACTCGGCACATTCACCGTGATCCGGCTGCCGTCGGCACCACCGGCCCCAAAGCCACCGACCGTGAGATTGCCCTGGGCGATGGCATAGATCTGGCCATCGGCCCCCTTGAGCGGCGTCATCAGCAGGGTTCCGCCGCGCAGACTCTTGGCATTGCCCAGCGAAGAGACGGTGACATCCAAACGCTGACCTGGTTTGGCGAAGGGAGGCAGATCGGTGGTCACCATGACGGCTGCCAGGTTCTTGGTCTGGGGATTGACCCCTTCAGGCAGCGTCACCCCCAGTTGGTTGAGCATGTTCTTGAGACTCTGGGTGCTGAAGGGCGCCTGATCTCCGGTGCCGTCCAGTCCGACGACCAGACCATAGCCGATCAACTGGTTGTTGCGCACGCCGACGATGCTCGCCAGATCCTTGATGCGTTCCACCCCCCCTGCGTTCCAGTTGCCGAATTGGCTCAGTTCGCGTGGCTGGATCTCGTTTCCGGCCAGGGGCGCGGTCACGGCGATCAGGCAACCCGCCATCAACAGTATCGAGCGTGTGCGTGTCAGGAGGCTGTTCATCGAAGATCCCCTGTGTTCGTCAAATGGGCCAGATCGGGCTGTTGAAGAAACGTGTCAACCAGCCTGCCGTATTGCTGTCGCGTAGCACACCTGTTCCGCCGTAATAGATCTGGGCGTTGGCGATCTGGGTCGATTTGACCTTGTTGTCGCGGGTGATGTCGCTGGGACGTACGATGCCGCGCAGGCGGATGTATTCGTTGCCCTGATTGATCCCGAGCCATTTCTCGCCCTGGATGATCAGATTGCCGTTGGGTAGCACCTCGGCGACCGTGACCGTAATCTCACCCGTGAATTGATTGCTTTGGCTGGAATTGCCCGAGCCGTCGAAGGCGCGCTTATTCTTGTTCTTAAGCCCGAGCAACTGGGCTTGGGCGTCCGGAAGTAGCGTCTTGCCGGCGATCGTGACATTGCCGAAGTCCATCTCGGCGCTCGAATCCTTGGCGGTCGAGGTCGCCGACGACTTCTTGGCATCGGTCTTTTCGCTCAGCACCACGGTCACCAGATCGCCAACCCGATGGGCCTTGTGGTCTTCGAACAGGCTTGAGCCTAAGGTCGGTTGAAAGATCGCCCCGTTGTTCAAGGCCGCTGGACGCGGCTCCAGGGGGGCGATCGGCTGATATTCAGGTGAATCACCTGGCTTGGGCGGATTGAGCGTGGCACAACCAGAGAGTGCGAAGGCGGCCAGCAGACTGCCCAGGGTTTTCGGATAAGTCTTCATGATATTTCAGCAACTCCCGATTGAACCATGGCACCTGATCATGATCGCGCAGAGACTCAACTCGACGGATGTGATCGATGCTGGGACGCGATCGTGATTCGAGGCGTCAAGGGTCGATTCGTCATCGAAGCAAGCAGAAATCGCACCAATCACCCTGATTTAACGTGCCAGATTGTTATTGACGAACTGGAGCATTCCATCGGCCGCTGCGATGGCCTTTGAATTGACCTCATAGGCCCGCTGGGTCTCGATCATGTTGACCAGCTCCTCGGCCATGTTGACATTGCTGGTCTCCAACGAGCACTGCACCAGGCTCCCGAATCCATTCTCGCCTGGATTGGACTGCTGTGGCGCCCCCGAGGCGGTCGTCTCCTTGTAGAGATTCTCGCCGAGCGGTTGCAAACCGGCTGGATTGATGAAATTGGCCAGCTGGATCTGGCCCAATTCGGTTGCCTCGGTCGCGCCCGGGAGCTTGACCGAGACCGTGCCATCCTTACCGATGGTGATACTCTCGGCGTTCTCTGGGACCGTGAGACCGGGTTGCAAGGCATAACCGCTGGAGGTGACGATCTCACCGTTGGCATTGAGCTGAAAACTACCATCCCGGGTATAGCCGATCTCACCATTCGGCATCAGGATCTGAAAAAACCCTTGACCCTCGATGGCGAGGTCCAGCGGATTCCCGGTCTCGACGAAGCTCCCCTGGGCGAACAGCTTCTGCGTCGCCACGGTGCGCACACCCGTCCCGACCGTCAGTCCCGAGGGGAGCTGGGTCGTCTGGGTCGTCTGGGTGCCCGGCGGGCGGCAGCTGTGATAGATCAGGTCCTCGAACACGGCGCGCCCCTTCTTGAAGCCCGTGGTATTGACGTTGGCCAGATTGTTGGATACCACGGACATGCGCGTCTGCTGGGCGTCGAGTCCGGTCTTGGCGATCCAAAGCGCTTGATTCATGATCCACTCCCAAAGGGTCCGCCAGGTTCAGCTAACCGCCAGTAGGCGATTGTGGGTCTTCTCATTGCTGTTGGCGGTCTCCATCATTTTGATCTGGGTTTCGAAGGTGCGCGAAAGCTCGATCATGCGCGTCAGACAGGCCACGGTATTGACGTTGCTCGTCTCCAGCATCCCACTCACGACCCGCACCCCGGCATCCGGCACTGCCGCCTGACCATCCTGCGAGCGGATCAATCCGTCTTCACCCCGTCTCAGGGTTTGGGTGTCCGGATTGACCAGACGCAACCGATCGACCACCACCAAGGCATTGGCCGCGGCCCCCGCCGGCTGGATGGTGATGGTGCCATCCGCCCCTATGGTCAGGCGCTCGTAATCCGGGATCGTGATCGGACCACCCTCGCCGAGCACCGCCAGTCCGCGCGCATCGCGCAGCACCCCCGCGGCGTCGCGATGTAGATTACCGGCCCGGGTGTAGGCCTCACCGCCGTCCTCGGTCTGGACCACCAAAAAGCCTTGGTCCTGGATGGCGACGTCGAGATCCCGTCCCGTGGCCTGGAGCGTGCCGGGACAGAAGTCGATGACCTGATTGCCCACCTGCACATAATCGCGCGAGTCGTAGACCGGTCCGCGCACCGGGGCGGTATAGGCATAGGCCAGTGCCTGACGAAAACCCGTGGTGTTGGCATTGGCCAGGTTGGCATTGTTGATCGATTGGGCATAGGCCGTTTCCTTGGCACCCGACATCGCGAGATAGAGAAAACGGTCCATGGATCAGCCTCCGGTCGGTGCGTCGTTTAACGCAGGTTGAGGATAGTCTGGGTCATCTGATCCGCTGTCGAGATGGTCTTGGCGTTCGCTTCGTAATTGCGCTGCGCCGTGATCATATTGACCAGTTCTTCGGTGAGATCGACATTCGAGTTTTCGAGTGCGCAAGATTGGATGGAACCGAGTCGCCCCTCACCTGCTGCCCCATAGACAGGCTGACCCGAACCATAGCTTTGTGCCCAGTTATTATCGCCAAGCTTGGCCAGACCTTGGGGATTTTTGAAATTCGCCATCGCCACTTGACCCAAAATATGCGATTGTCCATTCGAGTAACGCGCAAACACGATGCCACTGGTGTCGACATCAAAGCCGCTCAGGGTTCCTGATGAATAACCATCTTGCGTTAGATCGATGACCGAGTTTTTCGAAGCGGAAAATTGGGTGGCTTTGTCCAATTTGATCGAGGCTACCAGGGCATCGGCCCCATTATCTTCGAATGCCGGCATACTGATCGGGATAACGGCATCCGCAGAAGGAACCTCGGCGCCATTGACAGTGCTCAGGGTTCCATCCGTCTTGAACACGATCTCGATCGGTCCTCCGGTTCCGGTCGCATCGATCATCATGGGTGGATTCGGAGGGGTTGCATTATTGACATCATACATACCGACGTGAACCTGCCAGGTCAAAGGACCAGTCTTGACGAAATACATCGTCACATCACGCGGAGAACCCAGCGAATCATAGACCTGATAGGTCGTCGACCAATTATAGGATTCAGGATCTGGAAGCGTATTAGGAAGTTCTTCTGGCCAAGCAAATTCTGGTCCACCAATTTCAGTGATGATTTCCTCGTCGGCATTTAGATTAAAATTGATGTCGACAGACCCAGTGGCCTTGGCAGCTATGTTGTCCAGAGGCAACTGGAGATCCTCGAGCTGACCAGAATTGAACGCAGCGATATTGCTTTTTGGGATCTGAGGCGGATAGACCTGCAGTCGTTTCCCAGCAGAGCTGACGACATATCCATCACGATCGACTTGAAAGGTACCGTTGCGCGTATAGACCATTTCATCCTGACCTGACTCATTACGCAACACAAAAAACCCTTCACCATTGATCGCCAGATCCAGTGTGTTTCCAGTCAGCTGAATACTTCCCTGCGAAAACTGTTGAGTGACGGCTGCCAAACGGACACCCACGGCTGCTTGATTGACACAGGTACCAAAGGATGACGCATAAATATCGGCAAACTCGGCACGTGATTTTTTGAAACCAATGGTCGACGAGTTGGCGATATTGTTACCCGTAACCTCAAGATCCTTGGCGGCTGCACGCAGACCGCTCAAGCCGATACTGAAAGACATGATGTCATCTCCTGGAAAAGCTCAAACAATTATCGCCTCATCAACTGACACGCAGGACATCCGAAAACGAAACTGTCCCGATCCCCTGAACGCTGAGGGTCAATCCTGTATCCGAGCTCTCGGCCGAAACACTCCTGACTTGGCCATTGAGATAAGGGGTCAAGGCCTCAGTCACACCGTTGATCTGTGCACTGACCCTGAATTCATACTGGCCGGCTGGGGCTTTAGAACCATTGGCTAGCTTGCCATCCCAATTAAACTCTTGAAGACCAGAATTCAATGTGCCCAAATCCAGAGTACGGACCAGCTGACCACTCGCATTGTAGATATCGACCCTTGTCTGAGTCGCAGAACTCGATAGCTCTACCGCACCGCTTACGCCCTGTCCCTCAGATAACTCCATCTTGTTAGATGGAACTAGCACACTTTTACCTACCAATGAGGCCGCTTCTAAAGCCTGGCCCTGCAATAGTGTCTGTGACAGAGACTTGAATGAACTCGTCAGATCCTGAATACCAGTCAGGGTCGAAAACTGGGCCATCTGTGCAACGAAGTCCTCGTTTTTGACTGGATTGGTCGGGTCTTGGGTCGTTAGCTGGGTAGTCAAAAGCCTGAGAAAATCTTCTTGACCAAGTTCATTATCACCTTGAACGCTCGATTTTGGCGAATAGGCAGTCAAGCCGAGTCCGCTCAAATAATCAGTACTCACTTCTGTCATGATGGCCGCTCCTAAAAAAATACAGATCAATGCGGAATCAGCTCTGACCCACCTGCAGGGTCCGCTGTAACAGGGCGCGCGTGGTCGTCAGTACCTCGACATTGGCCTCGTAGCTGCGCGAGGCCGACATCATGTTGGCCATCTCCTCGACGACATTGATCGCCGGTCGAAACACATAGCCATCTTTATTGGCATGTGGATGATTGGGTTCATAAGTTGGAATCGGTTCACACTCGCTATCGACGATTCCTGCGACCCGCACCGGCATGGCAACACCATTCGGATCCTCCTGATCGATCACAGTCTGAAAGAGCACCTGCTTGCCACGATAGGTCGCCTCCGGGCTCGAGGCCGTTGTCGAGGCATTTGCCATGTTAGAGGCCACGGTATTGAGCCGTACCGACTGGGCCGTCAGCGCAGAGGCCGAGGTATTGAAGATACGAAACAGATCGCTCATGGCATCACTCTTTACTTAGGGCCTTGCGTAGACTCGCGACCCGGCGATCGAGAAATTCAAGCGTGCTTTGATAATGCACGGTGTTCTCAGCGAAGGCCGCGCGCTCGAGTTGTGGATCAACGGTATTGCCATCCAATGACGGCTGAGCCGGGATACGATAGAGCAGCTCGGGCTTCAGTGCCTTGGATTTATCGATCTCATTCGTCAAATGATTGGGTTGGGTTCGCGTCAGTTTTAGACGATTGGTCATCCCCTCGACCTCGGCCAGCACCTCGGTGAAATGAAAGTCACGCGCCTTGTAATTCGGCGTATCAACGTTGGCGAGATTGGAGGCTAGAAGCTCGGCACGACGGGCCTTAATGAGCACCGCCGAGGGCAGGACTCCAAAGGCTTTGTCGAGCGAGAGACTCATGGTTTCGGCATCCGCAACTCAGGTTGCTTGATAAAATGCAACCGACATGCCAGCCGATTGGAGAACCCTTCTTCACGGGCTTCACTTGGCGTGTGGAAATGACACCCTTCCCTGAGCCAGGCCAACGCAAGGCGTCAGGCGCGACGGCGCAGCAGACTGCCTTGCGGGGTGCGGACAATCTCGAAGGCGTCGGTATAGGAACTCACTGACTCGGAGGCGCCGACAAAGAGATAGCCACCGGGGTCCATCTGGCGGGCCAGTGCGTCAAAGATCCGACGTTTGGTGTCGGCGGAGAAATAGATCAGGACATTACGACAGAAGATGATCTCGAACTTGCCGAGCGCGGCGAAGGAATCCATGAGATTGAGCTTCTGGAAACGGACCCGGCGCTGGATCTCGGGCTTGATCCGATGGCCGTTCTCGACCGTGTCGAAGTATTTCTGACGCCGCTCGGGCGTCAGACCGCGCACGATACTCAGGCCGTCATAGACACCGTTGCGTGCCTCAGCCAGAACGCTCTCGGACAGATCCGTGGCCAGGATACTGACCGGCGAGGACTTGGGCGGAAAGCTCGCCTCCCACTCGGCGACCACCATGGCGATGCTGTAGGGCTCCTGACCGCTGGAGCAGGCCGCCGACCAGATGCGGATGGGTTTCTTGCGCGCCTCCAGTTCCGGCAACAGTGTGTGGCGCAGGATCTCAAACGGATAACCGTCCCGAAACCAGGAGGTCTCGTTGGTGGTCATGGCGTCGATGACGCGCGACTTGAGCGTCGGATCGCCAGACTGGCGCAATGCCCGCAATAGATCCTCGACCTTGCTGTACCCGAACTCACCGAGCAGACGCGACAGCCGGCTGGCGACGAGATACTGACGATTCTCGCCCAGCACCAGGCCGCAGCAGTCCGACAAGAAGCGAGCGAATTCGGCGTAATCCTGCGCGTCAATCACACATGGCCCCCATCATCAGGAATGACGCGCATATTTGAGCACGGTCGCGCCCAGCTCGTCCGGATCAAACTTGGCCAGGAAGTCATTGGCACCAGCACGCTTGACCATATCAATATTGAACTGACCGCTCAGTGAGGAATGCAGAATGACGCACAGATCCTTGAGCTTGGCATTTTCGCGGATCTTGCGGGTCAGGGTATAGCCGTCCATGCGCGGCATCTCGATGTCAGTGATCACCAGCTCGATCGAGTCTTTGACCCGGTCGGCGGCGGCCAGCTCCTCCAGATATTCGAGTGCCGCCTTGCCGTCGGCGCGGCTCTCGGTTCGAAATCCCAGCTCGCTGATCGAGCGCTCGATCTGCTTGCGCGCCACGAGTGAGTCATCCACGATCAGGATGTGTCTGTCATGCGGCACTTGCTTGGCCAGGGTCTGGATCTCGCCTGAGACATCGAGGTTCAGGTTGTTGATCTGCGCAAAGACCCGCTCGACGTCGATGATCTCGACCAGATGGCCATCCACCTCGGTGACGGCGACCAGATAGCTCTCACGCTCGGTGCCGCGCGGCGGCGGTTTGATCGTCTCCCAATTGAGATTGACGATACGGTCGACCGCCGAGACCCAGAATCCCTGCACCGAGCGGTTAAACTCGGTCACAATCACCTTGGCGTCGTTGTTTTGATCGACCGGCATGGGATCAAAGCCGATGGCACGCGCCAGATCGATCACCGAGACCGTGCGCCCGCGGATGTTGGCCACGCCGCAGACCATGGGGCTGGAGCCTGGAAGATGCCTCAGGGTCGGCTTGGCGATGACCTCCCGGACCTTGAAGACGTTGATGCCGAAGATCTGCTGACCACCGAGATAAAACAGCAATAGCTCCATGCGGTTCTGCCCGACCAGGCGGGTCCGCTGATCGATGTCATCGATAAATTGGCTCATCTCAACCACACCCTCTTGATTGTCACACGACAAGATCTCGTCCAGGCGCACTGGTGGCCAGTGTAGCAGTCAGGGAGCGGCTCGACGTACCCTGAACGGTAACCCTTTGTCCGCCAAGCGACCAGATCGAGGCGGCGCATTTCATGCATGATTTCAGTCAAATATGCCATGCGAGGAGTCGAAATCATGACAGCGACAACGCTCAGGACGACCAAACACTCAAATCCGACACGGGTGCACCTACCGTGCCTACTCGGGTACGCGCTGCTCGCCGCTGGATTCTGCCAGCCGACACTGGCCTCCGAGAGCGAATCCATCACGCGCATCCTAAACACGGCACGTCAATTTGCTGCGACCATGATCAAGGCGGCAGACGGTCAGGAGGTTGAGATCGAGATCGGCCAACTCGACAGCCGCTTGCAACTGACACGCTGTGCCCATCCACCGACTGCCCAGTTCGCCCCAGGGGCGCGCACCGAAGGCCAGACCACCATCAACGTCCGCTGTTCCGATCCCGTGAGCTGGTCGGTGTTCATCCCAGCACGGATCGAACGCCATGCCGAGGTCTTAGTCGTCGACCGCCCGATCGCGCGCCAGCAGGTGATTCAGCCCGAGGACATTCGCCTGGAGCGTCAAGCGGTCTCGGGACTCACCAATGGTTATTTCACCGAACCTGAGGCCGTGGTTGGGATGACCTCGCGCCGGCACCTGGTTCCCGGTCAGGTGCTCACCAGCGCCCATGTCACCCAGCGACGAGTCGTCAAACGTGGCCAGGAGGTGACGCTCTTCTCGGCGCGTCCCGGCCTAGTCGTGCGCATGAAGGGCATTGCCCTGGAAGACGGCGGCGAGGGCGCGCGCATCCGGGTGCGCAACAGCTCATCGAAACGTGTCGTCGAGGGCTATGTCGAGCCTTCCGGCGCAGTACGTGTCGGTTTATGATGGCACATGAGCGCCTCCGAACGACAACAAAGACACCGCCATGCACTACAGTTTTCCGCCCAATCGCCGATATTCATAGGCGTGTCCCAATCGACCCAGGATCCAGCCCATGGATATCAAGCTTCCTATTGGAAACAACCTGCGTACCGACGGACCGTCCGCCGGGAGCAAGCCGCGCGGTAGCACCCCCTCGGCGTCGGAACCGACCTTGACCAGTCCCAAGGGCGCGGTGGGCGAATCCGTGACACTCACCGAGACCGCCAAGACCCTGAGCGCCGTGCGCGGTGGCGCCCAGGATCCGCCCTTCAACAGTGTGCGCGTCGCCGAGATCAAAGCAGCCCTCGCCGAGGGGCGCTACGAGATCGACAGCCAGCGTCTGGCCCGGCGGATGCTCGAGTTCGAGGGGGCTTTCGCTTGAGCACCCAGGATACGCCCGCTCCAGGCGCGCACGCGGATGATCCAAAGGACTTCGCCGTCTCGCTGGATCGCGCCCTCGAGTGCATGCGCCGTCTTGAGGAACTGATGCTGGAGGAACTGCAGGCGATCGAGTCCAGGGATCCCGATCATCTCCAGCGGGTCGTCGATTCGAAGCGAGAGATCTTGGTTCGTCTGGAGAACGAGACCGTCCAGCAGAAATACTGGGTCGAGGCCGCTGGCTTTGGCTTCACACCCGCAGGTATCGAGCAATTCCTCCAGAAGCACGACCAGGCCGGCCAGCTTGGGGCACGCTGGTCGACCCTGCTCGAACACACCCGCCGTTGTAACCGACTCAACGCCGAGAATGCGCGTCTGATCGAACGTGACCAGCGGCGCGTGGCCATGATGCTACATCTGCTCAAGGGCGAGGACGCCAGTACAACCACCTATGATCCACGGGGCCGGACCGCTACGGGTGGTCGGCGCGGACGCACCCTCAGTCAGGCATGAGAGACTCGGGGTGCCCATGAGCGAACCCCTTGGCCTCCAGCCGTCCGGTGTCGCTGCAACCGCCACGGTTATCGGTAGGCGAGTGCAGTCCGCTGTTGCAAGCGAACTGATCGCCCGACTCCAGGTTGGGATGCAGGTCGAGCTCATTCCAACCCGATCCCTCGGCCCAGACCTGATCGAAGCGCAATTGCGTCCGCTCGTGGGATCGGCGACCTGGACCAATGACGTCCGTGTGCAATTGACCGCCGCCCTGCCGGCGAAGGCGCTCCAGGCCACCAGCGGCGAAGGGACGGCGGCCGGTACACCGCCACCCCTGCGCGCCGAGGTCGTCGCCACGGGTTCGACGCTCATCCTGAAGCTCCTTCCACCGGCGGATCGTTCGGTACCCACAACAGGTTCGAACCCAACGGCCTTGGCCGGCTCGCGTGAATGGCTCAGGCAGCAGTTCAGGCAGTACTGGCCCGAATCCCGTCCGCTTGCCGCCACCCTGGAGAACATCAAAGCCCAACTGGCAAGAGCGATCGGGCCCGATCAGGCTGTGGTTCCAAAGCCCTTGATGCCGCCGGCACCGCCACCCGAGGAGACGACGGGCCCCATTCAGATCCAGCATGCCGTTACCACCTTGATTGACCACCTGGTCAGCGCCACCGATCTTACCGACCCCGAACGACTGTTGACCGCCGTCAGTCGCTCCGGACTCTGGCTGGAGGCGTTGCTGGCACGGACCGCGATGGATCCGGCCTGGTCGAGCGAGCTAAAGCTGGATCTCAAGGCCCAGTTGCTCATGCTCGCCCAGCGTCTGCGTGTCCAGACAGTGACTCCACCGAGCGCGTCACCCACGAGTCATCCAGCCGGCGAACAGCGAGCCAACGCGCCACCTCCTACCCCACAGCCACGCCCCCAACCCGGTGTACGGCCTGAGCCCGCAGGTGCCTCAACCGGAAACACGCCTTCAAGCCCCGAGGGAACACCCAGGCCACACGGAACACGCATACGCGACCTGGATGCCCCGGATTCAGGACCACCGTCCAACCCCGACAGCGAACAGTCGGCTGAGGCGCGCCGCCTCGAGCAGCCTCACCCGCGCACGGCAGGCCTCGCGCGCGAGGTGGAAGGCATGATCAAGCAGGTCGTGACCAAACAGCTCCAGTCGCTCGAAGGCCCTGGGAATCAGACCCAATGGGCGTTGGAAATTCCCTTCCGGACGCCGAGCGGACTCCAGGCCCTGGAGGTCGACATTCGGCGCCAACAGTCAGGCGAAGCCAACCAACATGAGACCTGGAGCCTGTGCCTGCGGCTTGATCTGCCCAGGCTCGGTCCACTGAACATCTGGCTGACACTCCGCCACGAACGCCTCAATGCCAGTTTTCAGTCTGGACATGTGGATGGCGCTAGCCAGATCAGGCAGCACCTAAGCGACTTGCGCAGGCGTCTGGAGGCACATGAGATCCAGGTTGCGAGCCTCCAGGCCGGATATCGCCCACTCGAACGGCCTGCCCCGCCCTTTACCGATTCACTGGTGCGAGAACAGGCGTGAGCCGGCTACCCAAGGATCCCGCACCCAAGACCGCCAAGGCGGTTGCGCTTTCTTGGGACCGCAAGAATGCCCCGCGCGTCACCGCCACCGGAACCGGCCTGACCGCCGAGCAGATCCTCAAGATCGCCGAGGAGCACGACATCCCACTGCATGCCGATCCGGTGCTCGTTGAGGCCCTGGCACAGATCCCGCTTGGGGCCGAGATCCCGCGCGCGCTCTATGTAGCCGTCGCCGAGGTATTGGCGTTTGTGTTCATGCTGGAAGGGATCGATCCGCGCGTCCCGACGCTCATTCCGTCCGAACGCAACGAACGACGCGCGGAATGATGGCGGGTGGCATACAACACCTGGGATCAGATCGGCTCCAGCGCCAGGGCGAAGGGAGATCTCCGGCCACCCTCGGTTTCCGACTCGACCCAGTGCGCGAGTTCGACCTCTCCCCCCCAGAGTCTGGCCATAAAGGCATGCATCCTGGCCGGGTGCGCGCTGGTCCAGAAGCGCTCGCGTCCAGCCCGCGCCTCCGGGGCCAGCAGCTCGACCTCACTCAATCGGCGGCGTACCTGGCGCGCGACGGCCATGCCCGAGTCCAGAATGAGCACGTCCGGCCCGGTCAGCTCGCGGATCAAGGGGGTCAGCAGCGGATAGTGGGTGCAGCCCAAAACCAGGGTATCAGCCCCGCGAGCGAGCACAGGTTCTAGATAGGTGCGCAACAGATCGCGCGTCGCCGCCCCCGTCAGATCACCGGCCTCGACCCGCTCGACCAGACCTGGACAGGGCTGTAACAGGATCTCAGCCTGGGTTTCGAGTCGCCCGAGCAGCCGCGAGAAGTTGTGACTGGCAAGCGTCTGGCGCGTGGCCAGCACGGCCACTACGCCCGAGCGCGTGCGTTCGACCGCCGGTTTAACGGCCGGCTCCATGGCGATCAGAGGGACACTGTACCGAGTACGCAACAGCTGGGCGGCGGCGCTGGTGGCGGTGTTGCAGGCGACCACGATTGCCTTGGCGCCGTGTTCGAGCAGGAACTCGGCAATGGCAATGGCGCGTGACTCGATAAAGGCCACGGACTTGTCGCCATAGGGCGCATGGGCCGAGTCGGCCACATAGAGAAGATCTTCGCTCGGCAACAGACGACGGATCTCGCGCAGTACGGTCAATCCCCCCAGACCCGAGTCAAAGACGCCGATCGGATGATAGGGGGTCATGGCAAGGTCTCCGGGGCCGCGATCAGCGCCATGCGCACCAGCTCGGCCAGCGACTCGGCGCGCATCTTCTCCATCACCCGTGCCCGGTGGGCCTCGACCGTCTTGGTGCTCACCCCGAGCGCGGCGGCGATCTCCTTGTTCGACTTGCCGTCCGTCACCATGGCCATGACCTCATGCTCGCGCGGCGTCAACTCGGCCAGACGCCGTGCGATGTCGGCACGCACCAGACGATTGGCGCGCGTCTTCCGATCATAGTCCAGTGCGTTGCGGAGACTACGCAACAGATCCTCGTCGTGGAACGGCTTTTCGATGAAGTCCAGGGCCCCGGCCTTCATGGCGCGCACCGCCATGGCCACATCACCATGGCCGGTGATGAGGATGACGGGGATCCGGAACCCCTCGCGCGCCAGATGGGCCTGCAACTCCAGGCCGCTCATGCCCGGCATGCGCACGTCCAGCAGCAGACAGCCGGCGCGTCCAGGGTAATAGTCAGCCAGGAAGGCATCGGCCGAGTCATAGGTCTTGACCGACATCCCGGTCGATTCGATCAGCCATTGTAGCGAGGTACGCATGGCTTGGTCATCATCGACGATGAATACAGTGGCTTCGGCAGTCATGTTATCGATGTGGTTTCCAGCATGACGTCCGGCGCGCCCAGGTCCTCGCGGATGGACGACGCCAGCGGCAGGCGCAGATGAAAGGTTGAGCCTTGCCCCATCACGGACTCGGCCCAGATCCGTCCCTCATGATTCTCAACGATGGTCTGGCTGATGGCCAGTCCCATCCCCATGCCCCCTTCCTTGGTGGTGAAGAAGGGGTCGAAGAGACGCTTCAGGTAACCAGGCTCGATCCCCGGACCACTATCGGCGACGGCCACATGCGCCCAGTCGCCTTCGATCTCGGTCCGGATCCACAGCCGACGCTCTGATTCCGACTGTTCCTCCAGCGCATCGAGTGCGTTGCCGACCAGATTGAGCAGCACCTGTTCGATCTGGACTGGATCGACACAGACCGGGATCGCCAAGGGACTCAGTTCCAGCTCAACCATGGCCCCGACCCGATTGATTTCGAACTCCAGGAATGAACAGACCTCGCGTACCAGATGATTGAGATCGGCCTCGGTGCAGGCGGGCGGCTGCTTGCCGACCAGGGCGCGCAGACGCTTGATGATCTCACCGGCGCGTTGGGCCTGGGCTGTGATCTGGTTCAGGGCCTCGATCAGCTCCTCTGGCCGACCCTGACCGCCCTGCAACCGACGCACACAGCCGTTGGCATAGTTGACGATGGCCGAGAGCGGCTGATTGAGCTCGTGCGCCATGCCGGTGGCGACCTCACCCATGGTGCTCAGCCGGCAGACATGAACCAGCTCGGCCTGGTGCTGACGCGACTCCTGCTCGGCGCGGCGCACGGCGGTGATGTCGCGTGCATAGAGGTTGACATAACCGAGATCGCGGATCGGTGCCAACAGAAGCGAATAGACCTGTCCGCCGACCTCTAGTTCGCGCTCAAGCGGCTGTGCGGTCTCCAGGGCGGCCGCGACCGCCGCACCCCAGTCCGCGG
This sequence comes from Thermochromatium tepidum ATCC 43061, assembly GCF_009664085.1. NCBI lineage: Bacteria > Pseudomonadati > Pseudomonadota > Gammaproteobacteria > Chromatiales > Chromatiaceae > Thermochromatium > Thermochromatium tepidum. The sequence goes on from NZ_CP039268.1 coordinate 1,872,712, forward strand.
GCAATGGTTCACCGGGTTCCACGGCCCAGGCGCGCAACAGCGGACGGCTGGCGTTGTTGGCATAGACGATCTGTCCGGCGGCGCTGACGCGCAGGATTGGATGCGGGCTCTCGCTGGCGAGGCGCGCCAGGCTCTTGATCTCCTGCTCGGCCTGCTTGCGGCTGGTGATGTCGTGGATGTACAGCGTAAAGAAACGCTCGTCGACCCGTTCGATGGGCGCGATCGAGATCTCGACCGGGATCTCGGTGCCGTCGGCGCGCCGCGCGATCAGCTCGCCACGTCCAAGCGGCTCGCGCTGACGATGGCGCGAGCGGTCGAGCAGGCGCTTGAAGGCAGGCCGGGCCAGATCGGGCAGGAAACGTTCGGCGAAGACGGCGCCCAGGGCGAAGGGTCGTCCCAGTCCGAACAACCGCTCGGCGGACGGATTGTATTCGATCACCCGCCCACTGTGATCGAGGGTGACGATGGCATCGAGCGAGGCCTCCATCATCGCCGCCTTGAGCGCCTCACTCTCGCGCATTTCGGCCTGATGGCGCCGGCTCATCTCCTCGCGCGCCTTGAGCACCAACTGGGTGAACTGCTGGATCCAGTCCTCCAGCAGCATCAGCTGGTTGCCGGCGCGCTGAAAACCCGGCTCCGGGATGCCGAGCGCGCGCTGGGAGAAGCGCGTCATGCGCTTGAGCACCTTGTTCAGACGCGCCGAGACCAGATAGATCAGGCCAGTGAAGACGATCACGAATACGGCGGCGGCAAAGAAGCGCTGGCGGCGCTCGAAGATACGCACATGACGCGACATCCGCTCCACGCGCGCTTGTGGGACCAAGGTGGCGAACAGCAGATTGGAGTCCGACATCAGGTATTCGGGCAGCGGCTGCGAAGTGACGACATGGGTTTTGCTCCAGTCGCTCAGGAGCGAGCCGATGGGGATGAGCCCGGGATCGAGACTCGCAAGCAGACGTTGATCCTCGCCGTCGACCAAGGCCACTGAAGCGCGCTCGGCGTCGACCCCACGTTGCGAGGCAGAGAGGAAGGCCGCATCGACCGGAACCAGCACCACCAAATAGCCGATTTGATCGCCGCCCGCGTCCTCGACCGCATCGCTGACGATCAGATGGAGCCGCTCACCGAGACGTTCGATGACGGTGCGGATCTCATGACGGTCAAGCCACTGAAGCGGCACTTGATCGGTCAGTTTGGAGGGCAGGGGGTCGGCCCCGGCCTGAAAGCGCTCGCGCACCCGACCCTGAGCGTCGGTCAGGAGCACATGGCTGGGCGACATGAGCGCGTCGCGCTCGAAAAAGTCCGGCAGCCACGGCGGACGGAAGTCCTTATAGACAACCGGATCGATCGCCTCGTCGTCCGACCAAAATAGCGGATCGAGATATTCAGAGAGCCTGTGGTAATTGGCCAGCAGGCGTGTGGTGGCCGCATAGCCGGCGAGATAGCGGTCGAAACGAATCAGACTCTCGCGCGCGCGCAAGTCGAGCTGGACCTGGAGCTCCTGGTCGAAAATCTTATCGACCTGCCGGCTCTGGATCTGATCGAGCAGGGTCCAGACGACGATGCCCGTGGCCAGTCCCACGACGATCGCGATCCAGGGCATGGGTACCCGTCGCAAAAGCCGGAAGAGAAATGGTTTAATACTCATCTCTGAACCGCGTCGGCGGTGACGTTCGTCAGTCGCATTCCGGACGCGATCCGATCGGCCCTGGCGGCCTCGCCCAGGGCCAATTCACTCCAACCCTGTGGACCCACACTGAAGACCATGTCATTTGACCTCTCGCACGCCCAGAAACCCTCTATTTTCCGCCGGATCGCTGCCTTTCTCTATGACCTGTTGCTGCTCATCGCCGTATTGATGGTCGCCGTCGGCCTGGTCGTCGTCCCCTACGGCGTCATCACCGGCGAAGAGTTGCACAAACACCACCTGTTGCTTGAACGGATCTATCTGCTGTTGGTTGCCTGTGGCTTCTATGTCTATTTCTGGACCCACGGCGGTCAGACCCTGGGCATGAAGGCCTGGCGTCTCAAGGTCATCGCTCAGGATGGCACAGCGGTCAGTTTCAATGCCGCCGTCAAGCGTTTCTTCTGGTCGATCCTGAGCCTACTGCCAGCGGGCCTGGGGCTATGGTGGAGCCTGTTCAACCGCCAGGGTCTGGCCTGGCACGACAGCAAATCCAATACCCGGGTCGTGCTGCTGCCGAAGGACGCCTGAGTGCGCCTGTCATAGGGTCAACCCACCCGCCTGAGCAGGAGCATGGCCGTGCCGATGAAGAGCATGGGCGTGGCAGCGGCGGCCAGGAAGGCATTCATCCCAAACAGGAGCGCCAGATAGGCGAAGGTACGGCTGACCAGATAGTAGACCAGCCCGACCAAGATACCGGCCAGCATCCGCCGTCCCATGCCGTTGCTGCGCGAGGAGCCGAGCAGCAGCGGGATGGCGATCAGGATCATCGAGAGGGTCAACACCGGATGCAGCACCTTGCCCCAGAAGGCGATCTCGTAGGCGCTGGCGTCCTGCTTGTTGACCGACATGAACCGGATGTACTTGTAAAGGCCCCACACCGGCAAGGCGCGCGGATCGGCCACCACCACCCTGAGCAGGCCCGGATCGAGCAGCGAATCCCACTCGGCGCGCTCGACACGCTCGACGCCGACTCCCTCACCATCGACCCGGCTGATGGCGATCCCCTCCAGCACCCAGCGTCCATCCTCATAACGAGCCCACTCGGCATGGCTCGCCTCCAGTGTGCCCTTGGCGGTATCCACCCGATAGATGTCGATGTCGCGCAGACTGGTTCCGGAACGGATCTCGCGGATGTTGACATAGGCCCCATCGTCGATGGCCCAGAAACCATAGGGCGTCAACTGGGCCGCCTCACCCGAGAGCGCCAGACGCCGCAGTTCGAGACCGCGCTGTTCGGCAATGGGCGCGACCAGTTCGCCAAGCACCACGGCGACGGCCGCCAGTACCAACCCACCCAGCAGGGCCGCACGCACCAGACGCCCGACCGAGACGCCGGCGGCACGCATGGCGACCAGCTCCGAGCGACTGGCCAGGGTGCCCAGGCCAATGAGCGCGCCGATCAGGGTCGCGATTGGGAAGATCTGATAGAGATAGCGCGGCAGGCTCAGGAGCGTAAACACGATGGCCTCGGTCAGGCCGTAACGCTCGGTGCCTATGGCGTCGAGCTCATCCGACAGGATGAAGACCCCCATCAAGGGCAGCAGAGCGCCGAGCGTCAGCAGGGTACTGCTCATCACCACCCAGGCCAGATAACGATCCAGAATCGGCATGTAACCCTGTCCAGGTTGATTGTTTTGGGGCGAAACTGCATAGCACGACGGACGACGCACCGGCGTCATTTTCTGTAAACTCTGACCCTTGGCCTCGCCACTGAGCCTGTAAGGAGCAGACGATGGAGTTCAAGATCAAGACCGGCGATCTCGCAACCCACAAGACCCCCTGTCTGATACTCGGGATCTTCGAGAAACGCAAGCGCTCGGCCCCAGCCGAGCGGATCGACGCGGCCAGTGACGGACAGTTGAGCCGGTTGCTCAAAAAGGGCGACATCGAGGGCGAGGCCGGCCAGACGCTGCTGCTCTACGACCTGCCCGGTGTGGCCGCCGAGCGCGTGCTCCTGGTCGGGCTGGGCAAGAAAAAGGAGTTTACCCGCAGCCATTATCGCCAGGCGCTCGCAGCGGCCGCGAGCCTGTTGCAGCAGAGCGGTGCCAGTGAGGCAACCCTGGCGCTCCCTGAGACCCTACCTAAGGCACTTGATCTCTATACCAGTGTGCGCGATGTCGTGGTGACGGTCGAGGATAAAACCTATCGCTACACCCGCACCAAGGAGGACAAGCAGGCCCCCAAGACACCGCTCAAGCGTCTGAACCTCTGGCTCGGCAAGAAGTCCGAGACCGCCGACGCTGAACGCGCACTGCGTCACGGCCGGGCGATGGCCGAGGGCATCCGGCTGGCGCGCGAGCTCGGCAATCTGCCCGGTAACCTTTGTACCCCTAGCTATCTGGCCGAGCAGGCGTACGCGCTCGCCGAGCAGTATCCCCGGCTCGAGGTCGAGGTGCTGGACGAGGCCCAGATGGCCGAGCTGGGTATGGGCGCCCTGCTCTCGGTCGCGCGCGGTAGCCGGCAGCCGCCTAAACTGATCGTCATGCACTATCGCGGCGCGCCCCAGGAGACCAAACCCCTGGTCCTGGTCGGCAAGGGACTGACCTTCGATGCCGGCGGCATCTCGCTCAAGCCCGCCGCCGAGATGGACGAGATGAAATACGACATGGCCGGCGGCGCGGCGGTCATGGGCGCACTGCGCGCGGTCTGCGAGCTCGATCTGCCGCTCCATCTGATCGGCGTGGTGCCGGCCACCGAGAATCTGCCCGACGGTGCAGCCAACAAGCCGGGCGACATCGTCACCAGTCTCTCGGGTCAGACCATCGAGATCCTCAACACCGATGCCGAGGGTCGTCTCATCCTCTGCGATGCCCTGACCTACTGCGAGCGCTTCGAGCCTGAGATCGTCATTGATCTCGCGACCCTGACTGGCGCCTGTGTCATCGCGCTTGGCAAACATCCGGCCGGGCTCTTCACCAACGACGATCGGCTCGCCGAGGAACTCCTGGCCGCTGGAGAAGCGGCCGGCGATCGCGCCTGGCGACTACCGCTGTGGGAGGAGTACCAAACCCAACTCGACAGCAACTTTGCCGACATGGCCAACGTCGGCGGACGCGACGGCGGGGCTATCACCGCCGCCTGCTTTCTCTCGCGCTTCACCAAAAATTACCGCTGGGCACATCTGGACATCGCCGGCATCGCCTGGCTCAGCGGTAAGGAGAAGGGTGGCACCGGACGCCCGGTGGCGCTGCTCACGCACTGGTTGCTTTCGCGCGCTGGACAAGGCTAGCCCCTGGCAGACTAGCCGTCATCGAAACTCATCTAAACCAACGACATGATCGCATGAACGACACCGTCAAATATCTGCTCGACGAGCAGCACCTGCCTCGCTTCTGGTACAACATCAACGCCGATCTGCCCAGGCCGCTCGATCCGGTGTTGCATCCAGGGACCAAACGACCCATCACACCCGAGGAACTCGAGGTCATCTTTCCGCGCGGCGTCATCGAGCAAGAGCTCAGCACAGAGCGTGAGATCGAGATCCCCGAACCCGTGCGTGCGGTGTGGCGGCAGTGGCGCCCCTCCCCACTCTATCGCGCGCGCCGTCTAGAACAGGCGCTCCAGACCCCGGCCCGGATCTTCTACAAATATGAGGGTGTCAGCCCCGCCGGCAGCCACAAGGCCAACTCGGCGGTCGCCCAGGCGTTTTACAACAAGGTCGAGGGGGTCAAGCGCATCACCACCGAGACCGGCGCTGGGCAATGGGGCTCCTCGCTCGCGCTCGCCGGATCCATGTTCGGGATCGAGATCCTGGTCTACATGGTCAAGGTCAGCTACAACCAGAAGCCCTATCGGCGCGCCTTTATGGAATCCTTCGGTGCCCGGTGCATCGCCAGCCCCAGCGACACCACCGAGTCCGGGCGCGCGGTATTGGCCAAACACCCCGACAGCACCGGTAGCCTGGGGATCGCCATCAGCGAGGCGGTGGAGGTGGCGGCCAAGAATGCCGACACCAAGTACGCACTCGGGAGCGTGCTCAACCATGTGCTCTTGCATCAGACCGTGATCGGGCTGGAGGCCATGAAGCAACTGGAGCTGGCCGACGCCTATCCAGACCTGGTGATCGGCTGCACCGGCGGCGGCAGCAACTTCGCCGGCATCGCCTTCCCCTTCCTGGGGGCACAGCTGCGTGGCGGCCCCCAGGTCAGCTGTATCGCGGTCGAGCCCTCGGCCTGTCCGAGCCTCACCAAGGGCGTGTTCGCCTATGACTTCGGCGACACGGCGCGTCTTACCCCATTGTGCAAGATGTTCACCCTGGGGGCCGATTTCGTCCCACCCGGCTTCCACGCCGGCGGGCTGCGCTATCACGGCATGGCGCCCCAGGTCAGTCATCTGGCCGCGCTCGGTCTGATCCAGCCGCGTTCCTACAACCAGCTCGAATGCTTCGCCGCCGGGCTCCAGTTCGCCAAGGCCGAGGGCATCATCCCGGCGCCCGAGGCCAATCATGCGGTGCGTGCGGTGATCGACGAGGCCGAGAAGTGCCGCGAGCGCGGTGAGTCCAAGACCATCCTCTTCAATCTCAGTGGCCACGGTCACTTCGACATGCAGGCCTATACCGACTATCTGGGCGGCAAGCTCCAGGACCTGGAGTATGCCGAGGAGGAGGTCGCGATGGCGCTCGCTGGGTTGCCCGCGGTCGATTGAGCGTCGGATCGCGTCCCCACAGGCCAGTGAGGCACGGGGGCCCACCCGGTTCAGGGCCCCTTGCCCTCACCCTTGAGCATCGCCATGACCACCGCCAGCTCCTCGCTGGCCTCGGCGATCACATCGACCGTCTCCCCGCCGACCGGAAAGACCAACCCAAGCTTGTAGTAGGCCGGCACCTCGTCGTAGCGCGGTAGCGGACCGCGCGACTCGGATTGGTTGAGCCGATAGAGCCGCGCGACCCGCACGATGTCGCAATAATTCGGCAGTTCTTGGTCGTCGCGGTACCAGTCGCCCGAATGGCGCACCACCTCGATGATCTCGGGTCCCAATCCCCAATAGCTGACCACGAGCTCTCCGACCAGTCGGTGCAACTTGATGATGGCCGCCTCCAGTTCGTCCTCGCCGACCTGGATCTCGTTGCGGCTGACATAGTCAAGGATCGGGATCACGCCAACATCGTGCACCAGCCCGGCCAGCATCGCATGTTCCGGATTGAATCTTGGACAATGGCGCGCGATCACATAGCTCAGGGCCGAGATATGCACACTCCGGTTCCAGGCCGCCTTCATGCGGTGCTTCATGAGCGGCGACTTGGTACGGAACAGCTGCTGCATCGACAGACTCATGACCACCGAGCGCGTCACGTCGATGCCGAGCCGGATGATGGCGTTACGCACGTCCGGAATGGTCTTCATGCCGCGATAGAAGACGCTGTTGGCCAACCGGATCAGCCCGCCGGTGACGGCCGGATCGACCTGGACGATGCGCGCCAGTCGGGCTGAGGTGATGTTGGGATCCTTCATCGCCTCCTGAATCGCGCGGGCGACCTTGGGCAGCGTGGGCAAGGCCAGCTTATCCTCCTTGCAGGCGTGATAGAGCTTGCCGAGCAGGGCGCCCTCGGCGTCGCTGAGATCCAGCTCGTCGAGCAGGCCGGGCACGGCAGGACGTCCTGGGGCGTTCAGACTGTTGTAGAGCTGACGGTCGAGGCGCAAGAGCTCAGAATCGGCCGTGAACACCGCCTGATCGAGCAGATGGTGTTCGGAGAAGAGCGGCTGCAAGGCGCGGCGACTGCCGGCCTGGATCAACTCCTTGCGCTCACCCTGAATCAGGCAGACCTGTCCTGAGAGCAGATACAGCATCCATGGATGCTCCTGGATGGCCGTGACCCGCTTGCCGGACGGCACGGCGGCGATCTGACCGCTTGCGGCCAGGCGCGCGCGCTGATCGCGGTCCAGATCATGCACTGGGCTGAGATCATCCAGGGTCGAGGCGATCAGGATCTGGGGCATAATAGGGGACTCTCTTCGCCGTCTACCATCATCACACGGAATCCATGGCTCAATATATCTACACCATGAATCGGGTCGGCAAGGTCGTGCCGCCCAAACGGGTCATCCTGCGCGACATCTCGCTGTCGTTCTTCCCGGGCGCCAAGATCGGCGTGCTGGGTCTCAACGGCGCCGGGAAGTCCACGCTGCTTAGGATCATGGCCGGGATCGACACCGAGATCGAGGGCGAGGCGCGCCCACAGCCCGGCATCAAGATCGGTTATCTGCCCCAGGAGCCCCAGCTTGATCCGACCAAGGACGTGCGCGGCAACGTCGAAGAGGCGCTCGGTCACATCAAGGCCGCGCTGGAGCGGCTCGAGGCCGTCTATGCCGCCTATGCCGAGCCGGACGCCGATTTCGACGCACTCGCTCGCGAACAGGCCGAGCTGGAGAATCTGATCCAGGCCACCGACGGCCACAACCTGGACCGCACCCTCGAGGTCGCCGCCGAGGCCCTGCGCCTGCCGCCCTGGGACGCGGATGTCACCAAGCTCTCGGGTGGCGAGCGGCGGCGCGTGGCCCTGTGTCGGCTGCTGCTGTCCAAGCCGGATATGCTGCTCCTGGACGAGCCGACCAACCATCTCGACGCCGAATCCGTCGCCTGGTTGGAGCGCTTCCTGCAGGAGTATCCGGGCACTGTAGTCGCCGTCACCCACGACCGCTATTTCCTCGACAATGTCGCTGGCTGGATCCTGGAGCTCGATCGCGGTCACGGCATCCCCTGGGAGGGCAATTATTCGTCCTGGCTAGATCAAAAGGAACGACGCTTGGAGCTTGAGCAGCGCCAGGAGCAGGCGCGTATCAAGGCCATGAAGCAGGAATTGGAGTGGGTTCGCACCAACCCCAAGGGCCGTCACGCCAAGAGCAAGGCACGTCTGGCACGCTTTGATGAGCTGCAATCGCAGGAATTCCAGGCCCGCAACGAGACCAACGAGATCTATATCCCGCCTGGGCCAAGGCTCGGCGACCTGGTCATCGAGGCGGTGGGCCTGAGGAAGGCCTATGGCGACAAGTTGCTGTTCGAGGACCTCTCGTTCAACCTGCCCAAGGGCGGTATCGTCGGCATCATCGGTCCGAATGGCGCGGGCAAGACCACGCTGTTTCGGATCATCACCGGCCAGGAGCAACCCGATGCCGGTACCCTGCGTGTCGGCGAGACGGTCGAGATCGCCTATGTCGACCAGAGCCGCGATGCCCTCGACGACACCAAGACCGTGTGGGAAGAGATCTCAGAGGGGGCCGACATCATCACCGTCGGGCGCTACGAGATCCCCTCGCGCGCCTATTGCGGACGCTTCAATTTCAAGGGCACGGACCAGCAGAAGCGGATCGGCGACCTGTCGGGGGGTGAGCGCAACCGCGTGCATCTGGCCAAGATGCTCAAGCGCGGCGGCAATCTGCTGCTCCTCGACGAGCCGACCAATGACCTGGACGTCGAGACCCTGCGCGCCTTGGAAGAGGCCCTATTGGTGTTCCCGGGCTGTGCGGTGGTCATCAGCCATGATCGCTGGTTTTTGGATCGGATCGCGACCCATATCCTCGCCTTCGAGGGCGATTCGCAGGTGGTCTGGTTCGAGGGCAACTATGCCGACTATGAGGCCGACCGCCATCGCCGGCTCGGCGCCGAGGCCGATCAGCCGCATCGGTTGAAGTACCGGCGATTGTCGGCCTAGACCTTGAGAACCCGGGCACCGGCGAACACCCAACCAGCACGGGTGCGTCGGCCTGGTTCAAGCCAGCGCCTTGGAGGCGACCTCGAACACATCGCTCGACAGACCTTCGCGCCCGAGGATGCGCTCCAGTTCGGTCCGCATCAGGGCCTGCCGCCCGGCATCGAACCTTCGCCAGCGCTCGAAGGGTTTGAGGAGCTGCGCGGCCAGTACCGGATTGATCGGGTCGAGTTCCAACACCTGATCGACCAGGAAGCGGTAACCGGACCCATCGACGGCATGGAAGCACACCTGGTTGGTCTTGGCGAAGGTGCCGACCAGGGCACGCACCCGATTGGGATTGTGCGGGCTGTAATCCGGGTGGTGGATGAGGGCCTTCACCCGCTCCAAGGCATCCGGACGCGCGAACTTGGCCTGGACCGAGAACCACTTGTCGATCACCAACGGCTCACCTGTCCACCGGCGATAAAAGGACTGGAGCGCCGCCTCTGCCTCGTCTCCACCCTGATCGACCAGCAGACCGAGCGCGGCCATGACATCGGTCATATTGTGCGCGGTCTCGAACTGGGCGCGACAGCAGGCGAGCCCGGATTCATCCCCGGCATACACCAGATAGCTCAGGGCCAGATTCTTGAGCGCACGCCGACCGACCGCCTCGGGCGCAAAGACATAGGGTCCGGTCTCGGCGTGGGAGTCATAGATGGCGAGCAGCTCGGTGCGCAGCCGGCAGCCCAGTTCGCACATCAGATGTCGATGGGCGCGATGGAGACCCTCGACATCGATCACCGCCATTCGGTCGCCCAGATAGGTCTCGCTGGGGAGGGTCAGCATCTCGGCGAGCAGTGCCCGATCGGCAGTGGTGTCGCCCAGGGCGTGCCGAAAGGCGGCGAGGTAATCCTCGGGAATGGGGTGGGTCTCATCCGCGACCAGCGCCAGGATCAGGCGTTCGTGCAGGGTCTGGGCGGCATCCCAGCGACAGAAGCCGTCGCGGTCATGGGCCATGAGGAACAGCCGGTCGGCGTCGCTGAGATCGTCATGGACCCGGACCGGGGCCGAAAAGCCGCGCAGGATGGAGGGCACCGGGCGCTCGCTCAGACCGGTGAAGACGAACTGCTGCTCGGGCTCGGTGAGTTCCAAAAGGCGCGTTCCAGGCGCCGGTGGTTCGGGTTCACCGGCCAGCCATACTGGTGATTCGCGCCCATCGGGACCGAGCAGCCCGATGGCCAGCGGGATGTGCAAGGGCCGCTTGATCGGCTGGTTGGGTGTCGGCGGCGTCTCTTGGCGCACGTTCAGGGTATAGGTCCAGGTCGCCGCATCATAGTGACCCCGAATGAAGAGCTCGGGCGTGCCGGCCTGTTCGTACCAACGCCGAAATTGGCTCAGGTCGCGCCCGCTCGCATCTTCCATGCAGCGCACGAAGTCCTCGATGGTCACGGCCTGACCGTCGTGACGCGCGAAATAGAGGTCGGTTGCGTGCCTAAAGGTCGTGGGGCCGAGCAAGGCGGACTGCATCCGCACCAGTTCGGCGCCCTTGTCATAGACGGTCGCGGTATAGAAGTTGTCGATCTCGATGTAGGACTCGGGGCGCACCGGGTGGGCCAGGGGCCCCGCATCCTCGGCGAACTGATGGGTGCGCAGGGCCCGCACGTCACGGATGCGCTTGACCGCGCGCGAGCCGACATCGGAGCTGAACTCTTGATCGCGATAGACGGTGAGCCCCTCCTTCAGACTCAACTGGAACCAATCGCGACAGGTGATGCGATTGCCGGTCCAATTATGGAAATACTCGTGCGCAATGATGCTCTCGATGCCGTCGAAATCGGCATCGGTGGCCGTGTCGGGACGCGCGAGCACGAACTTGTCGTTGAAAATATTGAGCCCCTTGTTCTCCATCGCGCCCATGTTGAAGTGGCTGACAGCGACGATCATGTAGAAATCCAGATCGTACTCGCGCCCGAAGCGTTCCTCGTCCCAGCGCATCGCCTTCTTGAGCGCGTTTAAGGCGTGCTCGCCCTTGTCGCGATTGTGCGGCTCGACGAACAATTGGAGTCGGACCTCGCGCCCCGAAGCGGTGACAAAGCGATCCTCGATCAGGCTGAGATCGCCGGCGACCAGGGCGAATAGATAACTCGGTTTGGGGAAGGGGTCTTCCCAGGTGACACTGTGACGCCCGTCGGTGAGTTCGGCGCGCGCGATCGGGTTGCCGTTGGACAAGAGCACCGGAAAGCGCGCCTGATCGGCGATGAGGGTGGTGGTGTAGCGCGCCAGAACGTCCGGTCGGTCGAGGAAATAGGTGATGCGCCGAAAATTCTCGGCCTCACACTGGGTGCAGAGCAGGTCGCCGGACTGATAAAGCCCCTTGAGCGCGGTGTTGAGACTCGGCTCGATCTCGACTTGGGTCTCCAGGGTGAAGCGGTCGGGTACCTGATACAGGGTCAGACCCCTAGGATCGACCCGATACTCGGTGGAGGCGAGGACCCGACCGTCGATGGCCAGGTGCGTCAGTCGCAACTCCTCGCCATCTAGCCACAGATCACCGCCCCCCGGGGGCGCGGCCGGATTGCGCCGCAGATCTAGCCGCGATTCGACGTGCGTGCACTCGGGATCGAGTTCGAATCTGAGCTCCACCCGATCGATCAGGAACTCGGGTGGACGATAGTCCTTGAGATGGATGGGCTGGGGGGTCTCGCGATACATGGTGCAACCTGAGCGTCTGAGAGGAGTGTGGACGACACGACTTGACTGAAACGGAGCCAGGGGTGAAGCTCGCACACCAAGGCCAATCTTCGCAATAGTTCGGACACCATGCCCCAGGTCACTGTCTACACGACCCAAACCTGCCCCTACTGCGACCGCGCGCGGCGCCTACTCAAGCGCAAGGGCGTCCACTTTACCGAGATCCCAGTCGATCAAGATCGCGCGCGCATGACCGAGATGGTCGAGCGCAGCGGTCGCCATACGGTCCCACAGATCTTCATCGATGACTTCCACGTCGGCGGCTATGACGACATGGTGCTGCTCGACATGGAGGGCGAACTCGATGAACGCCTCGGACTCGACACCGATGACTGAGCGGGTCGACAATCCGGCCGACGCCATCCGGCTCGACAAATGGCTGTGGGCGGCGCGCTTCTTCAAGACCCGTCAGCTGGCGATCGAGGCCATCAACGGCGGCAAGGTCCATGTCGACGGCCAGCGCGTCAAGCCAAGCCGCCTCATCCGCCCCGGCAGCCGACTGGAGATCCACAAGGACAGCCTGAGCTGGGAGATCGAGGTGCGGGCGATCAACACCCAACGCCGTCCCGCCGCCGAGGCCGCCCTACTCTATGCCGAGTCCGAGGCCAGCCGGCTCAGACGTCAGGAACTGGTCCGCGAGCGGCGCGAACTCGGCGTGGCAGCACCTGATCGCAAGGGTCGTCCCACCAAGCGCGATCGTCGCCGGATCCAGCGCTTCACCGAACACGGCGATTCGGTCGGCTGAGCCTGAACAGGGGTCGCGCCATGGACAACGACGCCCTCCGCGACACCTACCGCGCCGTCAACGAGCGCGCCTGTCCCTATGAGAAGACCATCCTGAGCGGCAACGGCGGCTGCTCGCTGGCGCGCCGGTTCTGTATCGCCGAACGCGAAGGGGTGCAGTGCGGCTCGGCCCAGGCCTGGACGGATTGTCTGGCCCTGCTCGAAACCCTAAGACGTCAAGCCCGCTTTGCGCTCAAGTCGAGCGACACCCACAGCGCCCTGCCCCACACCAAGACCATGCGTCTCCAGGTCGGCGGATTGCGCGGACTGTGTGTGGCCTTGGCGCCGGAAACGCCTGCCCCCAGCTCCATCGAGGACATCCAATCCAAGGTCGCCGAGGCAATCGTTCGGTTCGGCGCGCTTGATGCCCTGCCCTATGCGCTTATCCTGCGCGAAATCGCTCAGTATCAGCCACGCCGACGTCAGGGGCGCGAGAGATGAAGACAGCCCTCGTCACAGGTGCCAACTCTGGGCTAGGCCGCGCCATCGCCCAGGGACTGGCTGCCGCCGACTGGCGCGTAGGTCTGGTGGCACGCGATCTGGAACGGGGTGAGGCCGCCCTGGCCGAGATCCAGGCTGCTACCGGCAATCCGCAGCTTTGGCTGTTCGTCGCCGATCTGGCCAGCCAGTCTGAGGTGCGTGCCCTGGCCAACGCCGTGCTCGGGCATTTCGACGCCCTGCATCTACTCGTCAACAACGCCGGCACCGCCTTTCGCGAGCGACGTCTGAGTCCGGATGGGATCGAGCGTGCCCTGGCCGTCAATCATCTGGCGCCTTTCCTGCTCACTCACCTGCTGCTCGATCGGCTCATTGCCAGCGCACCGGCCCAGATCATCAACGTCGGAACGCGCATGAACACGGCCATGGACCTCGACGATTGGAATTGGGAGCGCCGTCCCTATCGGATGATGGCGGCCTATGGCCAGTCCAAGCTCGGCAACCTACATTTCACCTTCGAGCTGGCGCGGCGGCTTGCCGGCACGGGCGTGCGGGTCAACTGCGTCTTTCCTGGTGTTTTTCGCTCCAATCTCGGTGGGACGGACGGCGCTCAGGGGGTGTTCTGGCGGTTGGTCGACCGGCTGATCGGCTGGGCGCTGCCCACACCCGAGCGCGCCGCCCACGCCGTTCTGCGACTGGCGCTCGACGATACCCTCTCGCTCACTGGCGCCTATCTCTGGAACGGTCGAGCGATCGCGGCGCCGGCCCAGGCGCGCGATCCCGAGATGAACCGACGGGTCTGGATCCTGAGCCTGGCAGCCACCGATCTCCTCGATCAGGCGACCAGTGACAGCGAATCACCGGACGCAGTTGAGCGAGAGGATGCACCATAGGCGTTCAAAATTTGCATGATGCGCTGCATCACCAAGAGGTTGGGCCGGCTGTCCTGTTCAGGGCTTACCGACTCGGTCGCGGCTGTGGTCTCGGCCTTTGACCCAGCCTCAGCAGAGGCGTCGAGACGCTGGCTGCCGAGCCTCTGGACAAACGTCATCGCCTCGTTTCCCAAGCGCTCGACGTGGTCCTGGAGGAACGCGAGGCTGTCGGTCAGGGCGCGCATCCCCTCGGTGAGATCATCCGAGCTCACCGTGCCGTCGCCGTCCATGTCGAGTGCGGCGACTACATCTTCGACGCCTGGAAGCGTCAAATTTTTGTCGGACTCGTCCTTGGATTCGGCCAGACCCAAGCCAGAGAAGGCCGTCTCGAAGTCCTTGGCATCGAGATAGCCCTTGCCCTTGGTGTCCAGACTGGAAAACACCTGCTCCAGGGTCTTGGAGCGTTCCTGGTCGTCGCTGATGGTGCGCAACGCCCCATTGAAGGTGGAGCCGATGTCGCCAAGACCGCTCGTGATCGTGCTAATACTCATCTTGTTAAACTCCCAACGGCTGAGGGTGCAGGATCGCCCAGGGAGCAATGATCGGAGCGATCATTCGGTTCTGGGCGGCTCGTTTCCCATATCAGCAAGCGCCGGGCCAGTTTGCACGGACTCAGTCTGACATTAAGATGTGAAGGGGTTCACGCTTCTCGCCGATCGGCTTACCGAAAGTGACAAGGGTTGTGAACGGCGTCATCGCGACTAGCGTCCGGGATTGTTAAAAAAGACAGGCATGGACACCTGACCTGAACGGATTCCCCCTTGGAAAGACTTGACTGGAACTGAACGACATGTCGCAACACCCCCCTTTTCGACCAGTGCATCCACCCCGTTCGGGACAGATCAACGCCATGATGGTGGAGTCCAAGATGCCGTTTCGTCTTGTGCAGCTGACAGATCCCCACCTCTTCGCCGATCCGAGCGGGCAGCTACTCGGCATCACGACACGCCGCAGCTTCGAATCGGTCCTGACACTGGCGCTATCTGGGAGCACACCGCCCGATGCCCTGCTCCTGACGGGCGACCTGGTGCATGACGAGACCCCAGCGGGCTATCGTTATCTGGGTGAGCGGCTCAGGAGAACCGGGGTTCCGCACTTTTGCATCGGCGGCAACCACGACGTCCCGGCCCTGATGACCGAGCACCTGGATTCGGTGGCCCCTGGCCCCTTGGCACTACGTCGGCTTGGCCACTGGAATCTGATCCTGCTCGATTCGAGCATTCCAGAAAGCGATGGCGGATCCTTAACGCCGACCCAGCTCACCCAGCTCGCCCAGCTATTGGACGATGAACGGGCCCCTACCCTCATCGCCCTACACCACCATCCGACGGCCATCGGCAGTGCCTGGATCGACCGGATCGGGGTCGCAAACGGCGCCGAGCTGCTCGCCCTGTGCGAAGGTCACGCCCAGGTCAAGGCCATCCTTTTCGGTCATATCCATCAGGACTTTTCGGCACGGCATGGAGGCTATCTGCTCTTGGGCGCGCCCTCGACCTGTCTTCAGTTCAGGCCCGGAAGCCCTGAGTTTGCGATCGACGCCTGCTCGCCCGGTTATCGTGAACTCAGACTCCACCCGGATGGACGCCTCGAGACCCGGGTCGCGCGGCTTGAACAGTACTCCGAAATGCCGCTTTATCTGGCGGGCGGATACTGACGGACGGGGCGGCTGCTCATTCGATGATAAATCCAGTCTGCTCCTGATAGTTCAGCGGCTCGCAGACCAGACCCGTCACCTCGGCCAGGGCCGGTCCGACGCGCAGCCAGTCGCGCAGCTGCGCCACAGCAGACGCCTTGCCGCACGCGAGTACCTCCACCCGCCCATCGCTGAGGTTGCGCGCATAGCCGGTCAGGCCCAGTCGCATCGCCTGTTCGCGCGTCGAGGCGCGAAAGAAGACGCCCTGGACACGCCCGGCAATCACACAGCGATAGCAGACCCGATGCTCGGCGGATCGCTCGTCCATCGTTGAATCCTCCCGGTTATTGTTGTGGATCACTCGCCGCAACCTGCTTTAGCCCTGGCAGGGCGTTTGATGGCGGGGCGATTCTCACCGGATCCATCCCTGGGATCAAGGATAGCGATTGGCGCGCGCCGCCTTGCATGCTTAAATCATCGGACATGCAACCAACAGCATCCGACATGCAACCAGGTTATGAGCTATATCCTGATTCTCTACTACAGCCGCCACGGCGCCACTGCCGAGATGGCGCATCAGGTCGCGCGCGGCGTGGAGAGTGCCGGACTGGAGGCACGTCTGCGCACGGTCCCGCCCGTCTCCACAGTCTGTGAGGCCACCGAGCCAGCCGTCCCCGCCGCCGGCGCACCCTATGTCGAGCTCGAGGATCTGCGCGACTGCGCTGGTCTGGCGCTCGGCAGCCCGACGCGCTTCGGCAACATGGCGGCGGCCATGAAATATTTTCTCGACGACACCAGCAGTCTATGGCTTACCGGCGCCCTGGCCGGCAAGCCGGCTGGTGTCTTCACCTCGACATCCAGTCTGCACGGCGGACAGGAATCGACCCTGCTGAGCATGATGCTACCGCTGCTCCATCATGGAATGCTGATCGTGGGCCTGCCGTACAGCGAAACCGATCTGCTGTATACCCAGAGCGGTGGCACACCCTATGGTCCCTCGCATCTGGCAGGGACCGAGAACGATCGGCCACTGACGGAAGAGGAAAAGCGACTCTGTCAGGCCCTCGGCCGACGTCTAGCAACCACGGCCGCGAGACTGGCGAGCTGAGAGGCCCAGGCGAGGCCCGAGTTGAACGGCTCGACCCCGCAGCTCCATCTGCCACTCGAACGGCACCCCGAGCCGACCCTGGAGTCCTATCGTCCAGGGCCGAATGCCGAGGCCCTGGAGGCCGTCACGGCTATGGCACGGGGCGCCGGCGAGCCCTATGTGCTGCTCTTCGGCACGACCGGCACGGGCAAGACCCATCTGCTTCAAGCCGCCTGCCAGGCCGTCGCGCGCCTCGGGCGTCAGGCCCATTTCGTACCGCTCGGGATGGCGGATCTGGATCCGGCGATGCTGGAGAACCTGGAACAGCTGGATCTGGTGGCGATCGACGATATCCAGTGCATCGTCGGCGACCCGGCCTGGGAGCGCGCCCTCTTCGACCTCTTCAACCGGATACGCGAGCAGGGACGCTCATTGCTCGGTGCGACCAATGCCGCGCCCGAAAGCCTGAGGTTCAGGCTGCCAGATCTGGCCTCGCGTCTGCTATGGGGTCCGCGTTATCGGCTGCTGCCGTTGTCGGATCTGGACTCTGAGCAGCTCCTGCTGGAGGCGGCGCACAGCCGCGGGATGCGGCTGGCCCCGGAGCTGGTGCGCTTCATCATGAGCCACGCTGCGCGTGATCCGGCCTCTCTGCTCGATCTCTTGGCGCGGCTCGATAGTCTCAGCCTCCGCGAGCAGCGTCTGCCAAGCATCCCCCTGGTCCGGCGCCTCCTGCAGTCCTCCGATGACATCGCCTGAACTCAGTCAGGCTTGCGCCCTTTGGCGATCGCCTTGCGGCCCCAGATCCAGACATACTGCACCCCGCTGACCACCACGGTGATCAGACAGGCCCAGATCAACGCCCCAATCAAGACCTCCGGCAGATCCACGACCCCGGCATCGAGGATGACGGCCACGACCAGTAGGATCTGCATCGCCGTATTGACCTTGCTGATGAGGATGGGGGCCGCCTCGACCTCGGCGACCAGATAGTTGTAAAGCAGGGCGCCGCTGACGATCACCAGATCCCGAAAGATCACCGCCAACACCAGCCAGAGCGGAATGAGCCCCTGGGACCCGAGCACCAGGAAGCAGCACACGAGCAGGATCTTGTCGGCCAAGGGATCGAGCAGACCCCCGAGCCGACTCTGCCAACCATAGTGCTTGGCCAAGAAGCCGTCGAGCCCATCCGAGATCCCAGCGATGACGAACAGGATCAAGGCCCAACCGAATTCCTGAACCACGAGCAGATAGACCACAGGGATCACGGCGATCAGCCGCAACACACTGATGATGTTTGGGAGATCACTGAGCTTCAACAGACTCATGGCGCCGACGCCTAGGCAACACACGAAGGAGAGATGACGGCTATACTAGCGCACCTCGATTCGTCAAGACTGGAGCCATCGCGTGCCGCAGGATTCCTCGCCTCTATCCACAGCCCTCAGTTACCGCGCGGCCGGCGTCGACATCGACGCCGGCACCCGACTCGTCGAGCGGATCAAGCCACTGGCCGCCGCCACGCACCGCCCCGGCGTACTCGATGGGCTGGGCGGGTTCGGGGCGCTGTTCGAGCTGCCGCTGGAGCGCTTTCGCCGCCCGGTCCTGGTCTCGGGCACCGACGGGGTGGGCACCAAGCTCAGGCTGGCGATCGAACTGGGGCGTCATGACAGCATTGGGATCGATCTGGTCGCCATGTGTGTCAATGACGTCCTGGTCAGCGGGGCCGAGCCTCTGTTCTTCCTCGATTACTATGCCACCGGCCAGCTGGACGTCGAGGTCGCCGCTGAAGTCGTCGGCGGCATCGCGCGCGGTTGTACCCTGGCCGGCTGCGCCCTGGTCGGGGGCGAGACCGCCGAGATGCCCGGGCTCTATGGCGCGGGCGATTATGACCTCGCCGGCTTCTGTGTCGGTATCGTCGAGAGGGACGATCTCATCCAGCCCGAGCGGGTCAGGCCAGGAGATCGGTTGATCGCGCTCGCCTCCTCGGGGCCGCATTCCAACGGCTATTCGCTGATCCGCAAGATCATTGCGACCAGAGGCGCGGATCTAAACCAAGCCTTGGGCGAGACGACGCTGGGCGAGGCCCTGCTGGCGCCGACCCGGATCTATGTCCGCTCGGTCCTCGCCCTAACCCGGCTGCAGCGCGTCCATGCCCTGGCCCACATCACCGGCGGTGGTCTGACCGACAACCTCCCGCGGGTGCTGCCACCCGGGACCCAGGCCCGTATCGATCTCGACTCCTGGACCCCTCCGGCGGTGTTTGACTGGATCCAGCGTCAGGGTGGCATCGCTGAGTCCGAGATGCGGCGGACCTTCAACTGTGGGGTTGGGATGGTGATCGGCGTGGCCGCAGAGGACGTCGAGACCGCGTTGGACCATCTGCGTGCTCAGGGTGAGACGGCCTGGGTCATCGGTGAGATCGAGGCGAGCGAGGGTGCACCTCGGGTCATCTATCAAGGCGGTCGGCATGCCCTCTGAACGCACACCGCTGGCCGTGGTCGTACTCATCTCAGGCAACGGAAGCAATCTCCAGGCCCTGATCGATGCCCAGGAACAGGGCGCACCCTACCGGATCCGGGCCGTCATCAGCAACGAACCCACGGCCTTTGGACTGGAACGCGCACGGCGCCACGGCATCCCGACCCAGGTCATCGACCACCGCGACTATCCGGATCGTGCCAGCTTCGATGTCGCCTTGGCGAAGACGATCGATGGATATGACCCAGGCCTGGTCGTGCTGGCTGGTTTTATGCGTATCCTGACGCCGGAGTTCGTCGCGCACTATCGCGGACGGTTGCTCAACATCCATCCCTCGCTGCTCCCAAAATACCGGGGACTGCATACCCACAGGCGCGTGCTCGAGGCTGGCGACACCGAGCATGGCGCCAGCGTGCATTTCGTCACCCCCGAGCTCGATGGTGGACCCGTGGTCCTTCAGGCGCGGGTCCCGGTGCAACCCGGGGACGACCCGGACACCCTGGCAGCACGGGTCCTCAAGCAGGAACACCGCCTCTATCCGACCGTGGTGCGCTGGTTTGCCGAGGGCCGGCTGTGGCTCGATGGGTCTGGGCGCCCCTGTCTCGACGGCGAGGTGCTGGATGAACCGCGTCGGATCGGTCCGGATCAGGGGTTGAGCTGATCGCTCTCCTCTTCCATGCCCGGCTCGCGACCATCGTGGGGTTCGAGTGTCCGCTCGGCATGCGGCAGACAGGTTGCAGGCCGCGCCGGCGAACAGGATCCGGCGTCCCGGACCAACCGGACATAGAAGGCATCGCGCGACGTGCCATAGCCGAGATGGCCACGGCGGAAGTCGAGGGTCCAGGCGCTGTCGGGATAATAGGTCGCCGGATCTGAGGTCCAGAAGTATCCCGCTGGTGTGCGCGGAAAGGTGACGCTGTCGATGCCGAGTCCATGGCAGCGGCGACGCAACAGGGAGCGCAGTTCATCCTGGGTCGGCAGGCGCCAGTCGGCATAACCAGCAAAACGCGAGTCACGCGCACGCCATCTCGCCTCTTCTAGCCTGAATGTCTGCGGTTCGCCCATCGCACAGCCGACCCCGCCTGAGCCTTCTGGGCACTGTTTCCACATCAATCCCGTGCTGTGATCATAGACCGTACCGTCCTGGATTGGGATGTAGTGCGGTTCGGGCATGGGTGCGGCGTCCCAGTCGACACAGTCCTGAGCGGCCGCCAGTCTGGACAATAAAACCAGCGACGACACCACCAGACGCGCCAATCGCTCGACCACCCCTCGATCAAGCTCTCGAAACGCGCACCAACTGGAAGGCGCGTTATTTGGATCCGTCCCCATCCCTCTTGGCACCAGAGGCCGGAAGACTCGAGATGAGCTTCTGGAAATAGTCCCAGGAGGCCAGCGTCCCGGACAGATAGGGCTGAAAGAGCTTGAGCGGGTCATAGCCCTCGGCCCCCGCCTGCATGCGCTCCCGGATGTCCTCCATGAGCTGGCGCTGAAAGGCCTCGACGTCCGGGAGGCCGAAGAGCTTGCGCATTTCTTCGGGGGTGATCTCGACATCAACCGTGATCTTCATTGAAGCAAAACCCTCCCAAGCGGTCGTGAGTCGTATGTCGGGTGTCTAATGACGCCGCACGCGCGGGATGTCTTCCAGGACAGGTTCTTCGACCTGAATGCTGCGCCGCACGCGCCGACCGATCAGGACACAGGCATGCTCGAAGGCGCGTTCGGCCTCGCGGGCGTTCCAGTCCCATTCTGACGGATGGGCGCTGGCCGGACACTGCCAGTGCCCGGTGATCAATACCGAGCCAAGGCGCAGTTCCAGCGTCCAATCGTGCCAGACCATATCCGGTTGATCATCCTCGACGAACTCCTGTTCGACGAGCCGAACATAGTGACCGGACTGATCGTCCATGGCGATCTGGTTGGTGATGACCAGGCTGTCATCGATACAGCTACTCCAGCCGGTATGGACGGCGCTCGCCGTGGACATGAGGGCATGGATGAGGAGGGCAGGGGTGAGCGTCAGGGACAAGGGGGTATCCCAGTCCGGTTCGCCTGTATCTCTATCGAGTGTCATTGAATGTAACATGGACCTGTGTTACCGCCGGCGACCCGATCTGAGCGCCAAGAAATCAAGTCTAGTTGGACGAGCCAGCAACGGCAATGCGGGCAATCAACACCCTGGATCTTCCAAGCGCATCTCGGCCTGACCGCGTAGATAGGCCCCGGCACGATAAAGGCCAACCAGTGTCTTGCCGTCGATGATGGTGCCATCGTCGCACCAGTCGAGCGCCTGGCTTAACGGCATCCAGTGGATCTCGATCACCTCGCCGTGCTCATGGGCGTGCGGCAGCTCAGTCAGACTGCGCCCCAGCCATAGATGGATGACCTCGTTGAAGATCCCGGGCGAGCTGTACATTGGACCCAGATCGATCCAGTCGTTGGCCTGTAGCCCGGCCTCTTCGGCCAGCTCACGCCGCGCGGTTGCCAGCGGGGTCTCACCAGCATCGAGGCGGCCCGCCGGCAGCTCCCAGATCCAGCCCCTGGCCGCATGCCGGAATTGACGCAGCAGACAGACGCGCTCCTGCTCGTCGATGGCCACCGCCGCCGCGCCGCCCGGATGGCGCACCAACTCTAGATCGACCTGGCTACCGTCCGGGAGTGCGACCGTCTCGACGGCGACCTCAATGACCTTGCCCTGATAGATCAACTCGCGTTTCAGGATCTCGCCTTCTGTCATTTCAGAGTCTCCTTAAAGAGGCCCGCACCTCGGGGTCACAGGGCCTCTCTTGTGTCATGAGGGGGTTACACTAGTCTTGCAGCACAGCCTCGGCAAGCTTGGGTCGCGCTGCGCGAGCAATTCGGACGAGGCGGTCATGTAACCGTCATTGATCGTCCATAAAATCATTCGTGTTCCAGCGCTGGTGCGCTGTTCCGTTTCAGCTTTCAGGTCCATATCCCCATGACCACCATTCTTGTCATCGATGATGAGCCGGACATCCGCGAGGTCATGCGGTTCGCGCTCGAGAGTTCGGACTTCCGCGTCATGGAGGCCGGTCACGCCGATGAGGCACGCAAACTCTTGGGCAGCGAGAACCCGGACCTCATCCTGCTTGACTGGATGCTGCCCGGGCGCTCCGGGCTGGAGCTTGCGCAGCAGCTCAAGCAGAGCCCCAAGACCAAATCGATCCCAGTCATTATGGTCAGTGCACGCGGCGAGGAGGAGGATCGCGTCAAAGGACTCGACACCGGCGCCGACGACTATATCGCCAAGCCGTTCTCGCCGCGCGAGATGGTCGCGCGCGTCAAGGCGGTGTTGCGGCGTGCCAAGCCAGACGAGGCCAGCGACGAGATCGAGATCGGCGGACTGGTGATGGACAATCTCGGGCATCGAGTCACGGCCGGCGGTCGCCCGATCGAGATCGCACCGACCGAATACCGGCTGCTGCACTTCTTCATGACCCATGCCGACCGCGCCTTCAGCCGTTCGCAGTTACTCGATCAGGTCTGGGGCGATCAGGTCTATGTCGAGGAGCGCACCGTCGATGTGCATGTACGCCGTCTGCGCAAGGCACTGGAGCCGACCGGACATGACCGGCTTTTGCAAACCGTGCGCGGCGTCGGCTATCGCTTCTCGGACAAGATTTGAACGAAGATCCGTAGCGCATGGACTTGATTCGTGGCGATCTGGGACAGGCCGCGTTAATCGATCTGGCCCTACTGCTCGCGCCGATCACCCTGGGACTGACCACAGTCGCGCTCGGTGTCGATCCGGCCTGGGTTTGGCCCTGGGTGCTACTGCCACCCCTGCTGCGCTACCCCTGGCTACTGATCCGGCTTGCGCTCCTGATCCAGCGCCGCCATCGACTTGCCCCACCCTTTCCGCTCGGGCTCTGGGGTGAGGTCTATCGCGGGATCGCGCGCTATCAGCAACGCGGGCGCAAGAGTCGCAGGCGTCAGATCCGCTTCAGCCGACGCTTTCGCGAGGCGGCCAATGCCCTTCCCGATGCCCTGGTCATCCTCGACAAACACCATCGCGTCGAATGGGCCAATCCGGCGGCCTCCAAGTTGATGAATATCCGTTGGCCCGAGGACGACCATCGCCCCCTCACGGAGATCCTGAAACAGCCCGAGATCCTGCCCTTCATCGAGGCGGGTGAGTATATGCGTCCGCTCGACATCGCGCCCGAGCATAACCGCGCGATCATGCTGTCATTGCGCATCACGCCCTTTGGTGAGCGCAAGAAACAGCGGCTGGTGGTCGGACGCGACATCACCAAGATCTATCACCTCAATATGATTCGGCGCGATTTCGTCGCCAATGCCTCGCACGAATTGCGCACACCCCTGACCGTGATCGCCGGTTTTCTGGAGACCCTGCTCGATGCATCCGACACCCCGCTCCAGCATCGGCGTCCGCTGACCCTGATGCGCAACCAGACCGATCGCATGTGCTCAATCATCGAGGATCTACTCACACTCTCACGGTTGGAGATGAGCGAGCGTCCCGAAGAACAGGAGACCGTGGATGTACCAGACGAGCTCCATCTGATCTTGCAGGAGGCTCAGACCCTAAGCCAGGGCCGGCACATCTTCGAGACTCGAATCGATGAAGATCTGCTCTTGCTCGGCAGCTCGCCTGAGCTGCGCAGCGCCTTCTCCAATCTGATCTTCAACGCAGTCAAGCACACACCCGAGGGCACGCACATCCGTATCCTCTGGCAGCATGATATCGATGGGGTCGAATTTAGCGTCACCGACGATGGTCCGGGCATTCCATCCGAGCATCTGCCGCGGCTGACCGAGCGCTTCTATCGCGTCGACCGCGCGCGCTCACGCGAATCGGGCGGAACGGGTCTGGGACTGGCGATCGTCAAGCATGTGCTCAACCGGCACGATGGACGGCTCAGGATCACCAGCGAGCTTGGGCGCGGGTCGCGCTTTATCTGCCGTTTTCCGGCCAACCGCGCCCTGATTCGGGACGACCGCGAGTCGGTCAGGGTCGATGAGATTCGGATACACGCAAGCTCGCTTAGGCCTTGACACCCGCCTAAGGAGGCGGCGATGAAGGCCGGAATGCAAAACTTAGCCGATCTCGGCAGACATCAAGACAGATTTTGCCTCGTTATCTTCAGGGATCGCTGGCGAGCGCCTCTTCTGGAACGCCTGATTGACGCGATCGCGCAACTCCTTGCCCGGCTTGAAGTGCGGGACGTATTTGGCGGCCAGGGCGACCGACTCGCCCGTCTTGGGGTTACGCCCGAAGCGCGGCGGGCGGTAGTGGAGAGAGAAACTGCCGAACCCACGGATCTCGATCCGTTCTCCGTTGGCAAGCGCCGTGCTCATGCGCTCAAGGATCTTTTTGACCGCTTCCTCGACATCCTTGTAAGGAAGGTGGTCCTGGTCGGCGGCTAGAATGTCGATCAGATCCGACTTGGTTAGATGTTTGCGGGAAACGCTCCCTGAATCGAAAGTATCGATCAACTCCGATTGCGTCATATCGTTTGACTCCACGGAAAATCGATCGGGGATCGGCCTAATGGCGCGACCCCCATATCCTTGCGGCTGAAAGGGGCTCAGGCCTTAGCTGCCGCGCTGAGCCTCTTCCATCTGCTCCTTGAAGATGTCGCCGAGTGTGGCAGTGGCAGCGGACGCATCGCGCGAATAGCCCTTGATCGCGCTCTGCTCGTCCTCGGCGTCCTTGGCCTTCATCGACAGCGACAGGGTGCGGTTCTTGCGATCGACACCCAGGAACTTGGCCTCGATCTCCTCGCCGACCTTGAGCACGGTCCGAGCGTCCTCGACCCGATCGCGCGAGATCTCAGAGGCACGCAGATAGCCCTCGACGCCCTCACCGAGCGTGATGGTCGCACCCTTGGCATCGACCTCGGTGACCACGCCCTTGACCACACTCCCCTTCTCGTGCAGGGCAACGAAGCTGGAGAAGGGGTCCTTGTCGAGTTGCTTGACGCCGAGCGAGATGCGCTCGCGTTCGGGGTCGACCGAGAGCACCACGGTCTCAAGCTCGTCGCCCTTCTTATAACGACGCAGCGCATTCTCGCCCGTCTCGTCCCAGGAGATGTCGGACAGATGCACCAGACCATCGATACCGCCTTCGAGACCGATGAAGATCCCGAAGTCGGTGATCGACTTGATCTTGCCGGAGACGTGATCACCCTTCTTGTGGGTCGCAGCGAACTCTTCCCAGGGGTTCATGGTGCACTGTTTGATGCCGAGCGAGATGCGGCGCCGCTCCTCGTCGATGTCGAGCACCATGACCTCGACCTCGTCGCCCAGGTTGACGACCTTGGAGGGATGGATGTTCTTGTTGGTCCAGTCCATCTCGGAGACGTGCACCAGACCCTCGACACCCTCCTCGATCTCGACGAAGCAGCCGTAGTCGGCGATGTTGGTGACCTTGCCGAAGACACGGGTGCCCTCGGGATAACGACGCGAGATGTTGACCCAGGGGTCTTCGCCCATCTGCTTGAGGCCGAGCGAGACACGCTGACGCTCGCGATCGAACTTGAGCACCTTGACCGTGATCTCGTCACCGATCTCGACCACCTCAGACGGATGCTTGACGCGCCGCCAGGCCATGTCGGTGATGTGCAGCAGACCATCGATACCACCCAGATCCAGAAAGGCCCCATAGTCGGTGAGGTTCTTGACCACACCCTTGACCTCCATGCCCTCTTCGAGGTTTTTGAGAAGCTGTTCACGCTCGGCGCTGTACTCTTCCTCGACCACGGCGCGGCGCGAGACCACGACGTTGTTGCGCTTGCGATCAAGCTTGATGACCTTGAATTCTTGTTCCTTGCCTTCGAGATAGGTGGTGTCACGTACCGGACGCACATCGACTAGAGAGCCTGGCAAGAAGGCGCGCACCGTACCCAAATCGACAGTGAAGCCACCCTTGACCTTGCCGTTGATGAGCCCCTTGACGGTCTCACCCTTCTCGTACGCCTTCTCCAGATAATCCCAGGCCGCGAAACGCTTGGCCTTTTCGCGCGAGAGACGGGTCAGGCCGAAGCCATCTTCGACGGCCTCGAGGGCCACCTCGACCTGGTCGCCGATCGCCACCTCCAGCTCACCTTCGGGGTTGAGGAATTGACTGCGTGGGATGATGCCTTCGGACTTGAGCCCGGCATTGATCACGACGTTGTCGGCGGTAATGTCGATGACGGTGCCGACGACAACGGTACCCGGCTGAAGCTGGGTGGTGTTCAGACTTTGTTCGAAGAGTTCGGCGAAGCTTTCGGTCATGAGATCCAAGTATCCTGAGAATGGCGCGCTGTCTCGTCCCATCCGGGACGAGAGGTGTTTTGAGTAAATGAATGAGGTCGAGGTTTCCACATCGACCCTGCCTGTTTTGACCGCTGTCCGTCGCTGCTCCAAGTTGAGTCGGCTGGATGCAAGCGGCCTTGAGGGGCCTCAGGCGATCGCTTCTGGAAAGACGCGCCTAACCTCTTCCAGGACGCGATCGAGCACTTCGGCAATGGACATCTGGGTGGAATCCACCAATACAGCGTCCTCGGCAGGACACAGAGGGGCCACTGGGCGGGACCGGTCGCGCGCGTCCCGTTCGCGGATGTCCGCTACAAGTCGGGCGAGGTTAGCATTCAACCCCTTTTCCTTCAACTGTTTATAGCGGCGTTCGGCGCGGACCTCGGGGCTGGCGTCGAGAAAGATCTTCAGCCGTGCCTGGGGGAAGACCACGGTACCCAGGTCGCGCCCGTCGGCCACCAGTCCAGGCAAGCGGGCGAAGTGGCGCTGCCGGTCGAGTAGGGCCGCACGCACGCCCGGATGGGCGGCCACGCGCGAGGCGGCCAGACCGGCCTCTTCAGTGCGGATGGTGTCGGTCACGTCCTCGCCGGACAGGAGCACCCGTCTGGCCTGGAACTCGACCGGCAAGGCGGTAGCCAGTGGGATCAGCGCCTGGGGGTCATCGAGATCCAGTCCCTGCCGAGCAGCGGCCAGACCCAAGGCCCGATAGAGTGCACCGCTGTCGAGCGCGTGCCAACCGAGCCGCTCGGCCAGGAGCTGCATGAGCGTGCCCTTGCCGGTACCAGAGGGACCGTCGATGGTGAGGATCGGGATCGAGGTCATGGACGCTGTTCCTCGATCCGCAATCCGGCGCGGGCGGCGAGTGCCGGGAAGCCTGGGAAGGAGGTCTCGACATTGGCACAGTCGCGCACCTCGATCGGTCCGGTGGCGCGCAGTCCGGCGATGGCAAAGGACATCGCGATGCGGTGGTCGCCCTGGGTCTCGATCGCGTTCTCGCCCGTGGCCGAGCCCAGGGTGCCGCCCTGGATCCGGATGCCGTCTGGGGTGGGTTCGGCCTGGATGCCGAGTTTGATCAGACCCTCGGCCATCACCTGGATCCGGTCGCTTTCTTTGACCCGTAGCTCCTCGGCCCTGGTCAGGACCGTCTCGCCCTCGGCGCAGGCGGCGGCGATAAAGAGGACAGGGAACTCATCGATGGCCAGGGGCACCTGATCGACCGGGATCCGGATCCCGCGCAGCCGGGCCGACTTGACGCGGATGTCGGACACCGGCTCACCACCAGCGTTGCGTTTGTCGAGCAGTTCGATGTCGGCCCCCATGGCGCGCAGGATATTGATGACGCCGACCCGGGTCGGATTGATGCCGACCTCCTCCAGCAATAGATCGGACCCGGGTGCGATGCTGGCACCGACCAGGAAGAAGGCGGCGGATGAGATGTCGGCAGGGATGCGCAGTCGGCAGGCGGTCAGGCGTCCCCCACCGGTGAGACAGACGCGCAAACCCTGGCGGCGCACCGAGTAGCCGAAGGCGGTCAGCATGCGCTCGGTGTGGTCTCGCGTGGGTTCTGGCTCGGTGACGCAGGTCTCACCCTCGGCATAGAGTCCGGCCAGCATCAGGCAGGACTTGACCTGGGCGCTGGCCATCGGCAGGCGGTATTCGATGCCGTTCAGATGATCTACCGGCTCAATGATCAAGGGCGCGGTACCGGCTGGGCTGGTGCGGATCTTGGCGCCCATGAGCGCCAGCGGCTCGGTGACACGGCGCATCGGACGGCGGGTCAGTGACTCATCGCCCACCAGCGTGGCCGAAAACCCCTGTCCGGCCAACAGCCCCGCCAGCAGACGCATGGCCGTGCCCGAATTGCCCATATCGAGCGTCGTTTCGGGTGCGCGCAGACCACGCATCCCGACGCCCTCGATCACGAGCTCGCCTTCGTTCGGCCCCTCGATCGGCACACCCATGGCGCGGAAGGCCGCAAGCGTGGCCAGGGCGTCGGCCCCCTCCAGAAAGCCGCTGACCTGGGTACGCCCCTCGGCGATGGACGCGAGCATAATGGAACGATGCGAGATCGATTTGTCGCCCGGCACGCGCAGACGTCCGCGCAGTGTGCTACCGGGGGTGATGAGGTAGCGATGATCGATGAGCGAGGACAAGGCGTCTCCTTAAGGCGCACATGGCCGGTGATGAAAGGGTTGACATTGTAGCAGTCGCTGGGCGGCGAACCAACGCGCGCCACGCCGGGACGGAAATTCGAGTAGGATGGCGTCCCGACTCGTTCGAGCGTCATTTCGGACGCCCCTCGCAGCGGCCTACTCCCGTTTACACCCGAAAAGATCGACCCCCATGACCCTCACCGAGAAACAGAAACGCTGGATCAAGCCCCAGGTCCATCATCTCAAGCCTGTGGTGCTCATCGGACAACAGGGCCTCACCGACTCTGTGCTGGCCGAGATCGAGCGCGCGCTCGACCATCACGAATTGATTAAGGTCCGCGTCAACGCCGGCGACCGTGATGAGCGCGATGCCGCCATCGGCCTGATCTGCCAACGCACTGGCGCGGATCTCGTGAGCCGCGTTGGCCATGTCGCCGCGCTCTATCGCCACAACCCCAGGAAGCGCGACCCCATCGTGTTGCCAAAGCTCTAAGGCGCACACTGAACCGATGGCGTGAACCAAGGCACCACTCGGTTCAGGCCATGATCCTGGATTCAGGACTTGGGCAGGGTCACACCGCGCTGTCCCTGGTACTTGCCACCGCGATCCTTGTAAGACGTCTCACAGACCTCGTCGGACTCAAAGAACAGGATCTGCGCTACGCCCTCGTTGGCGTAGATCTTCGCCGGCAGCGGCGTGGTGTTGGAGAACTCCAGGGTGACGTGACCTTCCCACTCAGGTTCCAAAGGGGTCACATTGACGATAATTCCACACCTTGCATAGGTGCTTTTTCCCGTGCACAACACAAGTGTGTTCCTGGGGATGCGGAAATATTCCACCGTGCGCGCCAGCGCAAACGAATTCGGCGGAATGATGCAGACATCGGATTTGAGATCGACGAAGCTGCTGGAGTCGAAGTTCTTGGGATCGACGATCGCCGAGTTGATATTGGTGAAGATCTTGAACTCATCGGCACAGCGCACGTCATAGCCGTAGCTCGAGGTGCCATAGGAGATCACCCGCCCATGCTCGCCTTCGCGCACCTGACTCGGCTCGAAGGGATCGATCATGCCGTGTTCGACGGCCATGCGTCGTATCCAGCGATCTGATTTGATGGCCATCCGGCCTCCTCACGAAAAAACAAAAAACCCACGACGCCGCTGCTTGGGGCGTTGAAGAAACGAAAGGGGCAGTGTCAAGGCCGTGCTCCGTATCCATCTGGATTCTGCGACTGCCAACGCCAGGTGTCGGCCACCATCCGCTCTAGGTCGTATGCCGCGCTCCAGCCCAGCTCATCGCGCGCGAGCGACGGATCGACATAACAGCAGGCGATGTCACCGGGCCGACGCTCGACGATGTCATAGGGGATTGGACGCCCGATTGCCCGCTCGAAGGCCGCGATCACCTCCAGCACACTGTAACCGCGCCCGGTCCCGAGATTGTAAGTGACCACGCCCGGTGATTCTTGCAGTTTGTGCAGGGCCGCCAGATGACCGCGCGCCAGGTCCACCACATGGATGTAATCGTACACCCCGGTCCCGTCCGGCGTCGGATAATCGCTGCCGAAGACGCGCAGACGCTGGAGCCGCCCGACCGCCACCTGAGCGATATAGGGCATGAGATTGTTCGGGATCCCGTTCGGATCCTCGCCGATGCGCCCGCTCTCGTGCGCCCCGACCGGATTGAAATAGCGCAGCCGCGCGATGTTCCAGCGCGGATCAGAGACAGACAGATCGCGCAGGATCTCCTCGATGAACAGCTTCGAGCGCCCATAGGGATGGGTCGGACCTA
Organism: Thermochromatium tepidum ATCC 43061; assembly: GCF_009664085.1. Lineage (NCBI taxonomy): Bacteria > Pseudomonadati > Pseudomonadota > Gammaproteobacteria > Chromatiales > Chromatiaceae > Thermochromatium > Thermochromatium tepidum. The sequence continues at coordinate 1,903,360 of NZ_CP039268.1, forward strand.
GGGGAAAATCCTCGCGAATCGGCACGGTCGCCGGTTCGCCATAGACGGTCGCCGAGGAACTGAAGACGAGATCGCGCACCCCGGCGGCAGCCATCGCCTGACAGAGCGTCAGCGTACCCTGGACATTGTTGTCGTAATACTCCAGTGGATGCGCGACCGACTCACTCACCGCCTTGAGTCCGGCGCAATGGATCACGGCATCGAACCGGCCCTGGCTGAAGATCTCGTCGAGCGTCTCACGATCGCGCAGATCGGCCTCGAAGAAGCCCAGCGCCCGTCCTGTAATCGCGCCGACTCGGCGCAGTGATTCCTCCTGGCTGTTGCAGAGATTGTCGAGCGCGACCACATGGACTCCCGCCTGGAGCAGCTCCACACAGATATGGCTGCCGATGTAGCCCGCCCCACCCGTCACCAGAACTCGCATGGTCGTTGCTTTCCCGCGGTTCGCTGATTCAGTCTTCAGGCCGTCTCGACAGGCTCGCCCACGAGTCGCAGACGCCAACGCAGACGGCGCAAGGTCTCGGCGTCGAGCGAATCCGGACCGAGCACCAAAACAACCCGCCTTAGACGTCCGAGCACGAATACCAATGAGACGCCCCAGGGGCTCACGAAGGTCGCCGGTGAGAGCCGCACCTCAATCTCGTGCCCGGAAACGAGCTGCAGGGTCCAGGAGCCATCCGGGTGCCAGGTTGCGCCTCGGATCGAATGGGGCGCACGCCTGAGTACCTCGGTCCACAGCGTGCGCCAAGCATCAAACAACACAACCAGGACCAGCGGCCCGCCCAGTCGCCAGTCGAGCGATAAGGCCGCGATCACCGCTAGAGACAGAACCGGTGTCGCCAGGGCTAAAACGAGGAGCCGTAGCGAAACGCGCGGGAACAGGATCAGCGGCGGATAGACTCGATGGCTGTCCATACCGTCAGCCGGGGCGCGGCGATGCGCTCGCAACGGTGAGGATCCGCGCCACCAGTGCACGCAGCTGCGGCTCGGACGGCTCGGAGCGCCCCATGAACCAGTCGCTTAGCTGAGGATCCGGCTGGCCGAGCAATGCGACGAAGTCCCGGCGTTCGGCGGCGGACAGTTGGGCATAGCCGAGATCGAGGAAACGCTCGAGCAGATGATCCAGCTCCAGCATCCCGCGCCGACACTGCCAGCGCAGACGCTGAAGATCGGGCGGTTCATCGGTTGGACACTGTCTTGAATGGGCGAGGGCAAACACCTAAAACCCCTTTTCGAGCATCAGTTCCTTGATGCGTCCAATGGCGCGGGTCGGGTTGAGCCCCTTGGGGCAGACCTCGACGCAGTTCATGATGCTATGACAGCGGAAGAGTTTGTATGGCCCCTCCAGGGCATCGAGCCGCTCTTCGGTCGCCTGATCCCGGCTGTCGGCCAGGAAGCGCCACGCCTGCAACAACGCCGCCGGCCCGTGGAATTTGTCTGGATTCCACCAGAAGGACGGACAGGCGGTGGAACAGCTCCCACAGAGGATGCACTCATAGAGACCATCGAGCCGGTCGCGATCGGCTGGGGTCTGCAAGATCTCCTGCTCGGGCAGTGGATCCTTGCGCACCAGATAGGGCTTGACCGCACGATATTGCTCATAGAACTGGGTCATGTCGACGACCAGATCGCGAATGACCGGGCGCCCCGGCAGGGGGCGTATCCGGATCGGCGTCTTGAGTTCGCTGATCGGGGTGATGCAGGCCAGTACGTTGCGACCATTGGCGTTGACCGCGTCCGATCCACAGACCCCCTCACCGCAGGAATGCCGGAAGCTGAAGGACTCGTCCTGTCGTTTTACCTCCAGCAGGGCGTCGCGCAACATCATGCCCTGGAAGGTCTTGACCTCGTAGTCCTGCATCCGGGGGCGCTGGTCGACATCCGGACTGTAGCGATAGACGCTGATTCTCATCGTCGATACTCGAAAGGGCGGGCGGGGGCCGCATCCGTATTAACCCGAGCTGATTAAGGGCCGGGTTAATCAGTAGTCAGTCCCAGCTCAGCGTGCCACCGGTCTGATACTCGGTGACCCTGCTCTCGAAGAAGTTCTTTTCCTTCTTCAGATCCAAAACCTCAGACATCCAAGGGAAGGGGTTGGTCGCCCCCGGATACTGCTCGGGGAGCCCGATCTGGATACAGCGGCGATTGGCGATGAATCGAAGATACTCCTCGAACATCTGGGCATTGAGCCCGAGCACCCCACGCGGCATGGTGTCCTGGGCGTAGGCCGCCTCTAGCGCCACGGCCTCGCGGATCATGCCGACCAATTCCTGCCGGAACTCGGGCGTCCAAAGGTGCGGATTCTCGATCTTGATCTGATTGATCACATCGATGCCAAAGTTCATGTGCATCGACTCGTCGCGCAGGATGTACTGGAACTGCTCGGCGGTGCCGGTCATCTTGTTGCGCCGGCCCAGGCTGAGGATCTGCACGAAGCCGACATAGAAGAAGATCCCCTCGAAGATGACATAGAAGGCGACCAGCTCGCGCAGGAGCCGCCGGTCATTCTCCGGGGTGCCGGTCTTGAAATGGGGGTCGGCCAGGGACTGGGTGAAGGGCAGCGCCCATTCGGCCTTGCGCGCCACCGAGGGGACCTCACGGTACATATTGAAGATCTCGCCCTCGTCGAGCCCCAGGCTCTCGACCACATACTGATAGGCGTGGGTGTGTAGCGCCTCCTCGAATGCCTGACGCAGCAGATACTGGCGGCACTCGGGGTTGGTGATGTGGCGATAGACCGCGAGCACCAGGTTGTTGGCGACCAGGGAGTCGGCGGTCGAGAAGAAGCCCAGGTTGCGCTTGACGATGAGGCGCTCGTCCTCGGTCAGCCCATGTGGATCCTTCCAGAGCGCCAGATCGGCGTTCATGGGGATCTCCTGGGGCATCCAGTGGTTGGCGCAGGCATCGAGATACTTCTGCCAGGCCCAGTCATACTTGAAGGGCACGAGCTGATTGAGATCGGCGCGGCAGTTGATGATGCGCTTGTCATCGACACGCACCCGCTCTGCCCCCATAGCGAGCGCCTCCAGACCGGTGGCGCCACCTGCGGCCGACTCGGAACGGCGCGAGCGCTGACCTGGCAGGATGCAATCCTCGATCGGCAGATCAACCTGCGGGCTCGGGTTGGCACAGCGAAAGGGATCGGGATCGACGCTCAGTGGCACACTTACAGTAGTCATGCGCGAGGCGTTATCGACCAACCCTCGGCCCGGACGCGGATAAACCTGGTATGGAGAAGACGATTGAAGTGTCGCAGACCCATGAACGTCTGTGTCTGATCGGCGCCCTGAACCTCGATGGATCTGGGGCTCCAGCGACGGCGGTCGGCTTGGCGTCTCACGGAGGGTCGCGAGTGGGTCATCCCAATTCAGCATGGTTTCTGGTCTCTGAGGTCGCTGTCGCGGGTGAACTCAATCAGGCGAGTCTACGCAATTTCAGCGATGACTCCAAGCACCGGAGACCAGATCTTGTGTGATCGGTGTAACTCGAACCGTTTATGTAGTTTCAGACGCCTTGCCATGGCGAGTCTAGCCGCATGACCCTTGATCTTGCTGAGGATCAGAGCGCCACTGGCGCAACGCGTTCGCGACGAACCCGAGCCCCCTGGACCCGAGCACGTTAGAATCAGGCCATGAACATCGCCAACCCTACACCCTATGCCGATCTTGGTCCCGACCGCGTGCTCGATGCCGTCGAGCATCTCGGGTTGAGGCCTGACGGTCGTCTGTTGGCACTCAATAGCTACGAGAATCGCGTCTATCAGATCGGTCTAGAGGATGATGCGCCTGTCATCGCCAAATTCTATCGTCCTGGACGCTGGAGCGATGCCGCCATCCGCGAGGAACACGCCTTCGTGCTCGCCCTGGCCGAGCTGGAGATCCCGGTTGTCGCACCGCTACGCATCTGTGGTGAGACATTGCACAGCTTCGCCGGCTATCGTTTCTCGCTGATGCCGCGGCGTGGCGGACGTCATCCCGAGTTGGGCGACCTGGATGTCCTAGAATGGATCGGGCGCTTCATCGGACGCATCCACGCCGTCGGTACGGTCGAACCGTTCCGTCATCGCCCGACCCTCGACATCGCGCACCTTGGCGTCGAGTCACGCGACTACCTGCTCGCCCATCAGTGGATTCCGGACGAGTTGCTACCGGCCTACACCAGCGTCGTGGATCAGGCCCTGCGCGGCGCGCGCGACTATTATGTCCGCGCCGGCTCGATCCGGGACATCCGGCTGCACGGCGACTGTCATCTCGGTAACCTGCTTTGGACCGACGCCGGACCGCATTTTGTCGACTTCGACGACGCGTGCCAGGGGCCCGCTGTTCAGGATCTCTGGATGTTGCTCTCCGGCGAGCGCGAGGAGATGCGTCGGCAGCTTGCGGCCGTGCTCGCCGGTTATGAGGATTTCCAGGAATTCAACCCACGCGAGCTGCATCTGATCGAGGCGTTGCGCACGCTACGCCTGATCCACCATGCCGCCTGGATCGCGCGTCGCTGGAGCGACCCTGCCTTTCCGTCCGCCTTCACCTGGTTCGGAGACAGGCATTATTGGCAGAACCATATCCTGCAACTGCGCGAACAGATCGCTGCGATGGAGGCCGGCCCGCTCCACGGACTCTGAATCCCAGCGAATGCGCCGGGGCGCGGTTTAGAATGCACCACTCTCCAACCAACACCCCTATCCAGAACCCGAGGGCTTATCCATGCACAACGGCGACAGACAGCGCCAACCGGAGGACAGCGCGTTCAGCGACACGGACTGGCTCGGTAAGGCCAAGGATCTGATCAATCAAGGCAATCTCAGGCGCCTCATCGTGCGCCGCCCGAACGGGCGCCTCCTGCTGGACGCCCCATTGGTTGCCGGTCTTGCCGTCATTGCGCTCCTCATCCTGGTCGTACCGATGCTGATGGCGCTCGCCGCCCTGGCGGCGCTCGTGATGCAGTTCAAACTCGAGATCGAACGCGAACCTGGGGTCTATGAGGATCGCGACCACGATTGATCTCTAAGGATGCCCGCAGGCGATCCGGTCAGATCTGTTTCAGGCGATTTTCGAGTTCGGGTGGTATCAGGCTGAGCAGCCACTGACTGATTGAGTCGAAATCCTTGATCAGTGTCGATTCCTTCCAGGCCGGATCGTCCGGCGCGGGTGTCAGGGCCGCCAGATAGACGGCCATGGACACCAGAACCACACCGCGCGCGGCGCCAAAGGCCATCCCGAGCAGACGATCGACTCCCGTCAGCCCCACAGAGTCAATCAGCGCCGTTAGCAGCGTGCCCAGGATGGCACCGGCGATCAGCACCAGCAGCACCAGCCCGATGAAGGCCACGCCCTTCCTGACCAGCGGATGAGCTAACTGCCCGCTCAGCAGGTCGGCCAGTTCCTGATGAAAGAACCAGGCGATGACAAGCGCCGCGACCCAGGTGCCCAGTGATAGCACCTCACGAATCAGGCCGCGCGCCACGCCGACCAGGGCCGAGAGCCCAATGGTTACGAGGATAATGTAATCGACCCAATTCATTGGTTTGGGACAGGGTTACTGATAGCGTTGAATGAGGGTATCGAGCTTCTGCTGTTTGCGCAGCATCTCGGCCGTGCGCTCGGCGTTGGCGCGATCGATGTCCGGACCGACGCGGACGCGATAATACGTCTTGCCGCCGACCTCGGCGCGTTCGACGAAGGCCGAGTATCCGGCCTGCTTGAGTTTGTCGGCCAATTTTCCGGCCGCCTCCGGCGAGCCGAGACTGGAGACCTGAACCACCCAGGACGACAGTCCGTCAGCGCGTGATCTCGGGGGCTCCGGCAGGGAAACAGGCGCCTCCGGCTTGGGCGGCGACGCTGGGGCCGGTTGTTGTGACGCTCTAGGGGACTGCTGAGGCGGCTTGGCGGCCTGACTCTTTGTCGGGGGTGGCGTTTGAGTCGCCGGACGGCTCTCGCGCGTCGGCCTGGCTGGAGGCGAGACAGGCTCCTGAACCGGCGCGAACGCGCCCTCCGCCGATTCGTGCCCCAAAGATGCCGTTTCGTCGGCCTCGAAGCCCCGCATGGGCTGAGGCGGCGTCAGAAGTGTCTCTTCAGCGGTCAGATCGCTGATAGTGCCAGACACCGGCGGCGGCGTTCCGGCCCGGGTGTCGGGTGCACCGGACACGAATGGATCTTGGAATCCGGGTTCTGGCGGAAGCGTTCCCTGGACAGGGGGTGGCGCGAGCGACTTATCCTCAAACAGCATGGGCACAAAGATCACCGCCAGGGTGACGATCACCACGGTGCCGACGAGTCGTTTCTTGGCTCCTTCTTGCATTGCTCATCACCCCAGGGATCAGGGTCCCGCTGAATGTGCCCGCGTATTGATGCCATTTGTGCCACGACGGGGCACGCCCCAGTATAACTCAGAGCCGGAAGTGGATTAGAACCCCGGCGATGGATGGCGACACTCGCTTGGCGTCGAGGCTGGATCGATGCGCCATCAGTCCGATGGCCCGCATGGGGCAACCTGCAGACGCTGAGGGGGCACGGATGCCTCAAGACAGGCGTCGACATTGATCCGACCCTCCGCCCCCTCACGCAGTTGCAACTCCCAAAGCGCGGCATACCGACCGCCGGCCTCCAGCAGGGTACGATGGGTCCCTTGCTCGCGGATGCGTCCCTGTTCGATCACCAGAATCCAGTCGGCATCGACCACGGTCGAGAGCCGGTGGGCGATGACCAGGGTGGTATGGTTCTCGGCCACCTCGGCCAGGGTCTGCTGGATCGCCTGCTCGGTCTGGCTATCGAGCGATGAGGTCGCCTCGTCGAAGATGAGGATGCGCGGTTGCTTGAGGATGGCACGGGCGATGGCCACACGTTGCTTCTCGCCGCCCGAGAGTTTCAACCCCCGTTCGCCGACAATGGTATCCCAACCATCGGGCAGGCCCTCGATGAAGGCGCGGATATGGGCCATCTCAGCGGCGCGCTCGATCTCGGCGCGGGTGGCCGCGGGGCGACCATAGGCGAGGTTGTAATAGAGGCTCTCGTTAAACAGCACTGTATCCTGGGGCACGATGCCGATGGCGGCGCGCAGGCTCTCCTGGGTCAGATCGCGGATGTCCTGGCCATCGATCAGGATGCGCCCGCCCGTGACGTCATAGAAGCGAAACAGCAGCCGGGCCAGGGTCGATTTGCCAGCGCCGCTGTGTCCGACCACCGCCAGCTTCTGGCCCGGCTCGATGGCGAAGTCGATGCCGTGCAGGATCGGGCGCTCGGGCTGATAGTGGAAATCGACCTGCTCGAAGCGGATCGCCCCCCGCTTGAGCACCAGGGGTTTGGCCCCGGGTCGATCCGCGATCTCGGGCCGTTGCTCCAGGAGCTTGAACACCAGGTCCATGTCGGCCAGGGCATATTTGATCTGACGATAGACGATCCCCAAAAAGCCGAGCGGGATGAAGAGCTGGAGCATCAGGGCATTGACCAGCACCAGGTCGCCGACGCTGAGGGCCCCGCGGACCACGCCCTGGGCGGCGAGCGTCATGATCAGCGTGACCCCGATGGCGATGATCGCCCCCTGCCCGAAGTTGAGCGCCGACATCGAGGTCTGGCTGGCGACCGCCATCTCCTCCCATTCGGCCAGGGTGTCGTCGTAGCGTTTGAGCTCCAGCTCCTCGTTGTTGAAGTATTTGACCGTCTCGTAGTTGATGAGACTGTCGAAGGCCTGGGTGTTGGCCTGGGAGTCCAGGTAGTTCATCCGGTGACGATAGTCCATCCGCCACTCGGTGATGGCAAAGGTGAAGGCGAAATAGACCGCGACCGTCCCAAAGGTCACGAGCGTAAAGCGCAGGTCGTAACGCTCGATCATGACGGCGGCCACCAGACCGAACTCGACCGCCACCGGCAGCACGCTGAAGACCAGATAATTGAGGATGGTCGAGACCGAGCGGGTGCCGCGCTCCAGGTCGCGACTGATGGCCCCACTCTGGCGCTCCAGGTGATAGCGCAGCGACAGCCGGTGCAGATGCCCCAGGACCCGGGTCGAGAGTCGGCGCATGGCGCGATAGCGCACCCGGGCGAACACCACATCGCGCAGCTCGTTAAAGAGCGCGGCACTGAGTTTGAGTCCGCCATAGGCCAGCAGTAGGCTGAACGGCAGGATTGCGATCTGGGCGGGCGACCCCTGGAGGCGATCGACGATGTCCTTCAGAATGAGTGGCACGCCGACAGTGGCGACCTTGGCCAGCACCAGACAACCGAGCGCCAGCGCCGCCCGGCCCCGGAACTCCCACAGATAGGGCAACATGCCGCGCAGATTGTGCCAATCGCGCCGGTCGCCGTGGGGGCGCTCGGTGGCGAGGATACGATTCATTTGGCCTTGGGTCTTCATGAGGGGCAGCGGCTAAACGTCCGTGAGACTGAACACGATGAGGACATATGATGACGGATTCGATCCTTGAAGGCATGGGCTGCGCCCTGCGCGAACCCTTTGCCCTGCGCGTACTCGGCGACGAGATGGAGCCTGAGTTCCCAGACGGGTGTATCATCATCATCGAGCCCAACGACCGCTGCCCAAATCCGAGCTATATCTTTGTCGAGGTCGAGGGGGTACGCTGGTTCCGCCAGTACGTGCGCGATGCCGATGGACGTGAACGACTGGTCGCCCTCAATCCGCTCTATCCCGAGATCGATCTCACTGGGCTGGAGTGGTCGGTACTCGGGGTCGTCATCCAGCGCAACGTCCGGCGCCGGATCAAGCACTACGACTATTCCGCTCAGACGTCCGACCGGCATTGACCGCAAGCCGGCGCCCCCGCGAGGCGGATAACCAGGCGATGGCTTCAACATCGCCAAGACACAATATGTTGTGGTTGACTTGGTATTATTTACGTATATATTGAGCGGCTTCCTAGGGTGTCGCTCATCAAACCGGGAGCGGCGCCGGCCCCAGCATTCCCCCGGGAGGAGCCATGTCCGCCAACCGCCTGACCCTGATCCTTCAGCATACCGCCCAGACTCGCCACACCGATCCGGGCGCACCCCAGACAGCCACGACAAACGGCACCGAGAGCAGCGGCATCGGTCAGGTCCCAGGCCGGATCCAGGTCATCCGTCGCAACGGCCAGGTCACGCACTTCGATCCGAACAAGATCATGGTGGCCATGACCAAGGCGTTCCTCGCCGTCGAGGGCGATGCAGCGGCGGCCTCCAGTCGCATCCACGATCGCGTCGCCGAGTTGACCGAGCAGGTGGTCGGCGCCCTCACCCGCCGGCTGTCGGGCGGCGGCACGGTGCATATCGAGGACATCCAGGATCAGGTCGAGCTGGCGCTGATGCGCGCCGGCGAGCATCGGGTCGCACGCAACTATGTGCTCTATCGCGAGGCGCGCGCCCGTGAGCGTGCCGCCAAGTCGGACGCGACGGTAGCGCGGCGCGAACTGCACCCGATCCATGTCACCCTGGCCGATGGCTCGACCCGTCCGCTGGACGTGGCACACCTGGCGCGTCTGCTAGAGGAGGGCTGTCGCGATCTCGACGCGGTCGATCCCGATGCCATCCTGAGCGATGCCCTGCGCAATCTCTTCGATGGCGTGCGCGAGGCCGATGTACGGCAGGCGCTGGTGATGTCGGCGCGGACCTTGATCGAGCGCGAGCCGCAATACAGCCAGGCGGCCGCGCGTCTGCTGCTCGACATCCTTCGACGCGAGGCGCTCGACTTTCTCGGTCTGGCCACCGGGGTCGAAACCCAGGCCGACATGGCCGAACGCTATGGCGATTATTTCGCGGTCTATATCAAGCGCGCCGTGGATCTCGGTCACCTCGACCCCAGGCTCGCCCACTACGACCTCGAACGGCTCGGGGCGGCGCTCAAACCGGAGCGCGATCTTAAGTTCAGCTATCTGGGTCTAAAAACCCTCTACGATCGCTATTTCATCCATACCGCCGAGGGGATCCGCCTCGAACTGCCGCAGGCGTTCTTCATGCGCGTGGCCATGGGGTTGGCGATCAACGAGATCGAACGCGAGGAGCGCGCCATCGAGTTCTATGACCTGCTCTCCAGCTTCGATTTCATGTGCTCGACGCCGACCTTGTTCAATTCAGGCACCCTTCGCCCGCAGCTAAGCTCCTGTTTCCTGACCACGGTGCCGGACGATCTCGACGGCATCTACAGTGCGATCAAGGATAATGCGCTCCTGTCCAAGTTTGCCGGCGGGCTGGGCAACGACTGGACACGGGTGCGCGGCCTGGGCGCGCATATCAAGGGGACCAATGGGAAGAGTCAGGGGGTGATCCCCTTCCTCAAGGTCGCCAATGACACGGCCATCGCCGTGAACCAGGGTGGTCGGCGACGCGGAGCGGTTTGTGCCTATCTCGAAACCTGGCACATCGACATCGAGGAGTTCCTGGAGCTGCGCAAGAACACGGGTGATGACCGCCGCCGCACCCATGACATGAACACCGCCAACTGGGTGCCGGATCTGTTCATGAAGCGGGTCGCCGAGGATGGGCATTGGACACTGTTCTCGCCCGATGAGACACCGGACCTGCACGACCTCACCGGGCAGGCGTTCGAGCAAGCCTATGTCGCCTATGAGGAGCGCGCTGCGCGCGGTGAACTCAAGATCAGCAAACGCCTCAAGGCCGTGGATCTGTGGCGCAAGATGCTGGCGATGTTATTTGAGACCGGGCATCCCTGGATCGCCTTCAAGGATCCCTGCAATCTGCGCTACACCAACCAGCATGTCGGCGTGGTGCACAGCTCCAACCTTTGCACTGAAATTACCCTGCACACCAACGACCACGAGATCGCGGTCTGCAACCTCGGCTCGGTCAATCTGGCCGCGCACATCACCGACCAGGGGCTCGATACCCAACGCCTGCGCCGGACCGTGCGCACCGCCATGCGCCTCCTCGACAACGTCATCGACTACAACTTTTACACCGTCCCCCAGGCGCGCGCCTCGAATCTGCGTCATCGTCCGGTGGGGCTGGGGCTCATGGGCTTTCAGGACGCGCTCTACCGTCTTCGGATCCCCTATGCCAGCCTGGAGGCCGTGGCCTTTGCCGATCAGAGCACCGAATACCTAAGCTACTACGCCATCGAGGCCAGTGCGGATCTCGCCGCCGAGCGCGGGCGGTATCCGAGCTTCGAGGGGTCGCTATGGAGTCGGGGCATCCTGCCGATCGACAGCATCAGCCTGTTGGAGCAGGGACGCGGCGGCTATCTCCAGATGGACACCAGCCACACGCTGGATTGGGATCGCCTGCGCGAACGGATCAAGTGCGTCGGAATGCGCAACTCCAATTGTCTGGCCATCGCCCCGACCGCGACCATCAGCAACATCGTCGGGGTCAGCCAGTCGATCGAGCCGACCTACCAGAACCTGTTTGTCAAATCCAACCTCTCGGGCGAGTTCACGGTCGTCAACCCCTATCTGGTCGCGGATCTCAAGGCGCGCGGGCTGTGGGATGCGGTCATGGTCAATGACCTCAAGTATTACGACGGCTCGCTCCAGCCCATCGAGCGGATCCCAGATGACCTCAAGGCGCTCTATGCCACCGCCTTCGAGATCGACCCGCGCTGGCTGGTCGAGGCGGCCAGCCGGCGCCAGAAGTGGCTCGATCAGGCCCAGAGCCTCAATCTCTACCTGGCTGAACCCAGCGGCAAGAAGCTCGACAACCTCTACAAGCTCGCCTGGGTGCGCGGTCTAAAGACGACCTATTATCTGCGTTCACTGGGGGCAACCCATGTCGAGAAATCGACCCTGGCCGATGCCAGCCGCGCCAATCGGCTGAGTGCAGTTGGGGGTAACTATCTCGGGCGGCAGACCGCCAAGTCGAACGACACGACCGCGCCCGGCGCCTGCTCGCTCCTGGATCCCAACTGCGAGGCCTGCCAATGACTATCGATCCCGACACCCTAAGGCGCGAGCTGATGGGGCATGGACTCTCGCGCTCCGAACTCGATCCAGATCCGATCCGGCAGTTTCAGCTCTGGTATGAGCTGGCCATCGCCGCCGATCTGCCCGAACCCAATAGCCTGACCCTCTGTACCGTCGATGCCCAGGGTCAACCCTCGGCGCGTACCGTATTGCTCAAGCTCTACGATGAACGCGGTTTCGTCTTCTTCACCAACTACCAGAGCCGCAAGGCGCGTGAGATCGCGACCAATCCACGAGTTGCCATGCTCTTTCCTTGGGTAGCCCTGGCGCGACAGGTCCAGATCACCGGACGCGCCGAACCCATCTCGACGGCCGAATCCCTGGCCTATTTTGCCACCCGGCCGCGCGGCAGCCAGATCGGCGCCTGGGCCTCGCCTCAGAGCCAGGTTATCCCATCGCGCGCCTTGCTCGAGATGAAGGTCGCCGAGATGGCACGCCGTTTCTCCCAGGGTGAGGTTCCCCTGCCCGACTTCTGGGGTGGCTATCGCGTCGTGCCGGACATGTTCGAGTTCTGGCAAGGGCGGGAAAACCGGTTGCATGACCGTTTCCGCTATGTCCGACAGGAGCATGGGGGCTGGGTGATCGAACGGCTGGCGCCCTAAGGCCAGCCTGGGGCGTGAATAAATGGTACGTGCCTTCTCCGGCTCGGTGTAACGAGGAGTGGTGAGTGGTGAGTGACGCATCACTCACCCGGACGACTGCCCCATGAGGCGCGGTTTGTCTGTCAGGGCGGCGGCCAATCACGCCCACGCCGATCCCAACGCCACGCCGGTCATCGCGGTGCGGGCCGGGTGGCCGACGGACAGGTGGTCGAAGACGTCAAGAAACGCTGTGCGCCCAAGCGTGCAAGGGTCAGGTCGGAGGGTCCGAACCGGCGGGATTGATCCAGCGAATGCCTGTGGAGAACGCACGAAGATGCGGTCGTGGCCGTGCGCCCGTGCGGCGTTCGCTGAGGGCCTGCCCGCGTGCAGGCGGGCAGTAAAGCCCAGCTATACACCAAGGGCTTTAGCGGGGGCTTTATAACTGGCCTCTCGGTGTTGACAGATCCAAGAGGTATTCGAGATAATGCCCGCCCCGGTTGGATTTGAACCGGGTTGGTTGGCGTAGATTCCAAAATCAGCCAACCACCGGCATATTCAAGCGCCCGTAGCTCAGTTGGATAGAGTACCTGGCTACGAACCAGGTGGTCGGGAGTTCGAATCTCTCCGGGCGCGCCAATAAAGACAACGGCCTAGACGGTTACCGTCTAGGCCGTTTTTCTTGGTGCGCCCGGCAGGGCGCACTTACTTGGAGGTGAAAGTCCTCTACTCGCCCGACAAGGGGAAGGGTTAGCCGAACGGCAAGGGTGTTCTGGGCGACTGGAAATCTGGAGGAAGCCGAAGGCAAAGCGCTGGTCTGACGAACAGGAAGCGGATACGAGGCCCCGAAACTGAGGATAGCGCCGCCCAGCCTGATACGGCTGGAAGACAAAATCCGCGAAGCACTCAAGGGCGCGCGAGGACGCCGCCTGACGACAGTCATCGCCGAACTCAACCTGCTCCTGCGTGGCTGGATGGCGTATTTCAAGCTGACCGAGACCAAGAAGGCAGTGGAAGAGCTGGATGGCTGGATCAGGCACAAACTGCGCTGCAGCCTGTGGCGCCAGTGGAAGCGCCCTTATACGCGGGCCAAGAACTTGATGAAGGCAGGGCTGATGGAGGAGCGGGCGTTTCGCTCCGCATTCAACCAACGCGGGCCGTGGTGGAACAGTGGCGCAAGCCACATGAACCAGGCCTTCCCGAAGTCCTTCTTTGATCGATGAGGTCTGGTGTCGCTGCTCGATACGATGCGACGACTCCAGTGTGTTCAATGAACCGCCGGATGCGGAACCGCACGTCCGGTGGTGTGAGAGGGCGACGGGGGTAACCCCGTCCCCTACTCGATTGCGACAGCCTTGCCCCAGTCCGTAGGGCAAGTCATGTCGGCGGTAACCCGCTGTTTTAGACTTAACTCGCTCCTGAGCGCGCTGCGCGCAGGCGGGCGGAACTCGCTCTACCCTTGGGGTCGTCTCGTCCAGCGGGAACGGGTTGACATCGCCTGTCGAGCCGACGAAAACCTTCGAGACGACACTAAAACGAGGCCACCCAAGGAAGACTAGCTTTCATGGAAGCTGTTCAAGCCCGCGCACCCGCGCCAAGGCATCAGCGCCGAGCGGGATGACCGCTCGGTCACTTGACATGGGGATCAACAGAAGTATGCAATCCATCCATGTCTGCGCGAGCACCAACAATTCACAGGCGCGACTTCACCGCCCCGCAAAGATGCGGACACTCGATCACCCCGAACGCGGTGCACACCATGAGCCTCTACCCCAGACTCGACGATCTACTGGAACTGCGCCATCAAGCCCATGCCCTGGGTCTGCCCTCGCATCATCTGGTCAACTCGGCCTTTGCCGGACTCTATGCCTCGGTGTTCCGGGGCGCAGGGGTCAACTTCGAGGAGGTACGCGAATACCGCGAGGGCGATGACATCCGCTACATGGATTGGAAGGTGACGGCGCGCACCAATGAGCCGCATATGAAGATCTTCCGCGAGGAGCGCGAGCGCTCGGTGGTGCTCTGTGTCGACAAGGGGCCGCACATGAGCTTTGGTACCCGTGGCACCTTCAAATCAGTGCAGGCAGCGCGTGCCGCGGCGCTGATCGGCTGGGCGGCAAGTCGGCTCAATGACCGGGTCGGCGGGCTGGTGTTCGGCGATCCCCAAGCCGGGCTACAACACTTCCGCCCCGCGCGCGGACGCCGTGCGCTGTGGCAGATGTTACGGACCCTGACCGAACCGGGGGCCGAGATGGACCCCTCGATCGACTGTCTGAGCGGGGCGCTGCGACGTGCGACCTCGGGGCTGCCGACCGGCTCGCTGGTGTTCGTGATTGCCGATCTCAACCGTGAGGCGGCAGGGCTGGAACAGGTGTTGGGCGATCTCTGTCAGCGTAACACCGTGGTCTTGATCCCGGTTGATGACCCGGCCGACTGGGAGATCCCAGCCATGGGGGTGGTGACCTTCGCCGGCACCGATGGCGAGCTGATCGAGATCGACACCGACGATCCCGAGGCCGCGCGCAGCTATCGACGACTGTGGGAGGATCGACGCGCCCGGCTCCAGGCGATGGCGCAGCGGCTGCACATCCTGCTGCTGCCAGTGCGTACCGACACCGAGATCCATCTCAGCCTCATCCGTCACCTCGAACAGCGTGCGCGCTCGCGGGCAGTCTGACATGGATACGGATCCCTTCCTCACCCCCATCGAACCGCCCATTCCGGCCCTGCGCGACATCCATGACCTCCCACCGCTCCCCTGGTGGCCACCGGCGCCGGGCTGGTGGCTGCTGGCGCTGGCCCTCTGCGCGCTCGGCTACGCCCTCTGGCGCTGGCGCGTTCCGCTCAGTCTGCGCGTGCCCATTCCGGGCATCACGCTCGGCACCTGGCGCTGGGAGGCAGCCCAGGCGCTGCGCGATCTGCACCGCCGGGCGCGTGCCGGTCAGGATACCAAGACCCTGGCCGGCGAGTTGTCAGAACTGATGCGGCGCATCGCCATGGCACGGCTCGGGCGTTCGGCCTGTGCCGGTCTGACCGGAACCGACTGGCTCGCCTGGCTGGCGGCCAATGATCCGAACGGCTTTCCTTGGCACGAACGCGGACAGGCGTTGGTGGTGGCGCCCTATGCACCGCCCGGTATTCAAGTACCTGAGCTCCAGGCGCTGATCGCCGCCGCCGCGGGCTGGGTGAGCACCGGGGATCCCAAGCGAGGTGCGCGCCATGTTTGAGTTCGCATGGCCCTGGGCGGCACTGCTGCTGCCGCTCCCCTGGCTCCTGCCTGTGCTATGGCCGGATCGGCGCCCGCCGGGCGATGAGACCCTGGAGGGCCGGCGCCAGACCCTGCTCCATCCGCGCCTCGCGGATCTGCGCGCGGCCTTCACCGCCCAGCGCCCCGGGCGCCAGATCGCTACGTGGCTCTATCGCGCCCTGCTCTATCTGTTGTGGATCGCGCTAGTCGCGGCCCTGATGCATCCGCAGTGGCTCACACCCTATACCGAGGTCAGTACCCCGGGCTACGACCTGATGATCGCGGTCGATGCCTCGCACTCGATGGAGGCGCTCGATTTCACGGTCGAGGGGCGACAAGTCAACCGGATGGCGGTGGTCAAGGGGGTCATGGGACGCTTCATCGACGCACGCGAAGGCGACCGGGTCGGGCTGATCGTCTTCGGCACCCAGGCGTTTATCCTCTCGCCGCTCACGCTCGATCGCCATGCCGCGCGCCAGTTGCTCGATGGCATTGTGCCGGGCATCGCCGGTCCGGCCACGGCGCTCGGCGATGCCATTGCGCTCGGGGTGAGCAAGCTGCGCGAGCGCCCCGAGGGCTCACGGGTGATGATCGTGATCGCCGACGGTGACAACAACGCCGGCAGCTTCGCGCCCAAGGAGGCGGCGCTGCTGGCGCGCGCCACCGGGACGCGGATCTACGTCATCGGCGTCGGCAGCAAACAGCCGAGCATCCCGATCCTGGAGGACGGCAGTGTGCGCTATCGCGACGACCTGACCATGGACGAGGCCACACTCCAGGAGATCGCCGACCTGACCGGCGGGGGCTACTTCCGCGCGACCGACACCCGCGCCCTGGAAGAGATCTCATCGCGCATCGGTCGGCTCGAAAAGACCGAGGCCGAGGCGCGCACCGCCTTCTTGCCCCGACCGCTCTATCGTTGGCCCCTGGGGGTGGCCCTCTTGGCCCTGCTCGGACTGGGGCTGTTCCCCGAGGGTCGCAAACGCTTCGCGCGGAGGCTTGCCAGTGCTTGACCGAGGCTTTCATTTCGAGCAACCGCTGTGGTTTCTGGGGTGGCTGTTGATCCCCCTGGTGGCCCTGTGGCTGGCGCGTAGCGCGGCCCAGGCGGCGCGTGCCCCCATCCATCGCTATGCCGATCCCCATCTGTTGCCGCATCTGACCGGGACGCGCGATCTGAGCGCCCCCGAACGTTGGGGACGGTTTCTACACTGGAGCCTGCTGTGGGCGCTCCTGTTGACGGCCATGGCCGGGCCGCGCTGGGATTACACGGATCTGCGGTTATTCCATCCGGGCAACAACCTGCTGGTGCTGCTCGATGTGTCGCGCTCGATGCTGGCCGAGGACGTGAGTCCAAACCGGCTCGGGCGCGCGCGTCAGGAGTTGCAGGATCTGATCGTCCAGAACCGTCAGGTGCGACTGGGGTTGATCGTGTTCGCCACCGTGCCCCATGTGCTGGCGCCCATCACCGAGGACACGACGAGCCTGCTCAATGCCCTGCCGGCGCTCGCGGCGGATCTGGCCAGTCCGGGGCTTCAGGGGAGCAGTCTGACCCGCACCCTGATGCGTGCCGAGACCCTGCTCGCCGGGCTGCCCGAGGACAGCGCGCGCGCCATTCTGCTGATCTCGGATGGGGATTTCGACGAGCCCGGATTGCGCGAGCAGGTCGCCCGGTTGGCGGAGCAAGGGGTACGCTTTCACGCCTTGGGTATAGGCACGCCTGAGGGTGCGACTGTGCCCGCGCCTCAGGGTGGCGTGATCGTCGATCCGAGCGATCCGCAACGCCGACCGGTACGCTCGATCCTAAACGAACCCCTGCTCAAAGAACTGGTCCAGGCCGGCGGTGGGGTCTATCGGCGCGCCGACTATCGCAACGGCGACACCAAGGCCATCCTGGAGGCAGCGACCATCAGTCGTCTGCCGCCCGAGGCGAGCGATGCGCGCACCCGGATCTGGAACGAGCGTTACTGGCTGCCGGTGCTGCTCATCGGGGCACTGCTGTTGCCGAGGCTTCGCGAGCTCGCGCGCCGACCGGTGCGGCGTCCGGACGATCGGGAGTCGGCGGAACCTCGTTCAGGGTCGATCCCTTCCAGCTCGCGGTCTCCCCAATCGCAAGGGAGTCATTGATCTTGGCCGTCTGGCCCTGAGTCTCCTGCGCGAAACCGATATAGACGTATCCGCATACATCTACACAGCACCAGAAGATCAGGAATCTTTCCATGCTATCCGATGACATGGCGCGCTTTGCCATCGAGCATACGCCACTAGAGATCTACTGGGCCGACCTCGATGGACGCTTCGTCGAGGCGAACCCAGCGACCTTGCGCGCGCTTGGCTACAGCCGCGAGCAGATGTGCGGTCTTTCACTCTGGGATGTCGATCCGAACCTGTTGCCGCAACGCTGGAACAGTCTCGTCGAGACCTTGCGACACGAGGGATACATGCGTCTGGAAACAGAGCACCATCGCTGCGATGGCAGTCTCTATCCGGTCGAGGTCACGCTGTCACTGGTTGAGCACGCCAGCCGTCTTCTGATCTGCGGCTTCGCGCAGGACATCAGCGAGCGCCGGCGCATGGAACGGGAACTGATGGAGAGCGAGCAGCGTTTACGCGTGCTCATCAACTCCACACCCGACATCATCTGCTTTAAGGACGGCGCCGGACGCTGGCTCGAAGCCAATGAGGCCGATCTCGAGCTCTTCGCCCTGACCGAGGTCGACTATCGTGGCAAGACCGACAGCGAGCTGGCCGACTATACCCATCCGATCTATCGCCAATCGTTCCTGACCTGTGAGACAAGCGACGAGATCGCCTGGAAGGCTGGACGACTCTCACGCACCGAAGAGGTCATCGCGCGTCCCGACGGCGTCGTCAAGGTCTATGATGTCATCAAGGCGCCGGTGTTTGAGCCGGACGGTCGGCGCAAGGGATTGATCGTGCTCGGACGCGACATCACCGACCGCAAGCGTTTCGAGGAGGCGCTTAGGAAGGAACGCGAATTCTTGCAGAACGTGATCGACAGCATCGACGACCCCATCCTCGTCATCGGCACCGATTATCAGGTGTTACGTATGAACCGGGCCGTACGCGAACTTGCTGACAATCAAGGACTAGTCGAGCACTACGCGACCTGTTTTCAGGTCACCGAGAATCGGTGTCGCTGCTACAACGGTGACAATTATACTTGCGCGCTGCGCACCATTCAGGAGACCCATCAGCCCTGCAAGCTGATTCGCCACTATCGCGCCCCGGACGGCGTAACGCGCCGCTACGAGGTCTCGGCCAGTCCGCTGTTCGGCGAGGACGGCGAGTTACGCGGTATCATCGAGGTCTTGCGCGACATCAGCGCGCATCTCGCCCTGGTCGACGAGCTGCGCGAGCGCGGACTGAGCTATGCCCATCAGGCCCAGCACGATCCCCTGACCGGCCTGCCAAACCGCTTGCTGTTCGCCGATCGTCTCAGTCAGGCTATCCACAGCGCCCATCGCAACAAACATCGCTTTGCCGTTCTCTTCATCGATCTCGATGGTTTCAAGGAGGTCAACGACACCTTTGATCACAGCCAGGGCGACCTGGTATTAAAAGACGTCGCCGATCGGCTCAGCGGGCTCTTTCGCGAGGACGATACCATCGCGCGCCTGGGCGGCGACGAGTTTATCGTCATCCTCAATCACATCCGGCGCGATCCGGACGTCGCTGTGATCGCGCGCAAGATCTTGAAACTGTTCGAGACGCCCTTCAAGGTGCTGGGGCATGACATCTTTCTGGGCGCCAGCATTGGCATCAGCCTTTACCCCGAGCACGGCACTACGGTCGACGAGCTGGTCCAGCATGCCGACAACGCCATGTATCGCGCCAAGGCGAATGGAGGCAACGGCTTTCAATTTTACTAACCCGCCAAGGCCAGAGCCATTAGATGCCCCTTGCATGAGAGGGCCGCTTGACCAGGGCATTGATGGCACGCGCCGCCGCAAACAGCCCCAGACTGGCCGTGACCGTGACCACCGAACCGAAACCCGCGCAGTTGAGTCCGCTCGACCCCGAACGGCTCGTGTCGCAGATCATCCCGGCAGCCAGGGTCTGCACGGGTTCGATGGAATAGACCGCCGCAACGCCGAATCTCTTGTTCGGTGCGCGCGTAAAACCGTGCCTCTTGCGTAACTGGGCGCGCACGCGCGCCAGCAAGGGATCCTGGATGGTGCGGGCGAGATCATCGACCCGGATTCGGGTCGGATCGGTCTTGCCCCCTGCCGCACCGCAAGTCACCAAAGGGATGCCCGCCCGATGACAGAGGGCGATCATGGCCACCTTGGCGCTGACTGAGTCGATGGCGTCGATTACATAGTCGAGGTCGTTATCGAGGTATTCGGCGGCATTTTCAGGGGTCAGGAAGTCATCGATCAGGGTCGTGACGCAGTCCGGTGCATAGCTGGCGATGCGCGCACGCATGGCCTCGACCTTGGCCTGACCGAGGGTGGAATCGGCGGCCTGGACCTGGCGGTTGATGTTGGACTCGGCGACATGGTCCAGGTCGATCAGGGTCAGACGACCGACACCGCTGCGCGCCAGTGCCTCCGCCGCCCAGGAACCTACACCACCGATGCCCACGACGCAGACATGGGCTGCCGCGAGCCGGGCCTGTCCGTCCTTGCCATAGAGTCGTGTCGGACCGCTGAAACGGCGGCGATGGTCAGAGGGGCATTCGGGGTGCAGCGGATTCGGCATAAGACTTGAGCAACACGCGCTCGGGGACAAGAAAATCGCACGATGATGCCGCCTCCGACTGTTTTTGGTCCAAGGGTAACAACCGTCTAGGCGTCGCATCGACGCATAGACCCAGTACCCGTTATCCTCGATGTGAGTCCGGCGAAGGCACCGAGATCCCATCTCTGATGTCACACGTGGCACTTCCATCTCCTTTGCTGTAAGTCTTTATGGTCTTTGAGCCGATCGGGTATATCCGCTCGCCCTATACGGACAAGTTCGGCATCCCGCGCCAGCCCGGACTGGTCAAGGCCGCCGAGGCGCGGCTGGAACTGCGGCCCGAGTTCGCGCGTGAGGAGGCCTTCAAGGCGCTCGATGGCTTCTCGCATGTCTGGATCCTGTTCATCTTCCATCAGGATTGTCCGGAGGCCGGCTGGAATCCAACGGTTCGGCCGCCAAGGCTCGGCGGACGCGAATCGGTCGGGGTCTTCGCCAGCCGTGCCCCCTACCGGCCCAATCCGATCGGACTCTCGGCGGTCGAGCACCTGGGTCTGGTTCGGGACGCGCGCGGGCTGGCGCTGCGCCTGCGCGGTGTCGATATGCTCGACGGCACGCCCGTGCTCGACATCAAGCCCTATGTGCCCTATGCCGACGCCATCCCCGAGGCGCGCGGCGGATTCGCCGTCGCACCGCCATCCGACCCACGCGAGGTGCGCTTCAGCCCGATGGCCGATTCCGATCTGGAACGCCTCGACCCCGACGGCACACGCGCCCTGCGCACACTCATCACCCAGGTCCTGGAACAGGACCCGCGCCCTGGTTATATGGATCGCTACCCAAAGCGACGCGAATTTGGTCTGCGGCTCATGGAGTTCGACATCCGCTGGTGTCTGGAGGCCGGGCACATCGAGGTGACGAGGATTTACCCAGCCCCCTGAGTCCCGCTAGGCGCAACCGTCTGGTATGGCCGACCTAACCATGCGATCATTCCGACGACCAGTCTGGGAGATCTTTAAAGATACCTCGAGGCACTCTGTAACATCATGGGCACACACAACCACTCACTCCTCATCGTTGACGACAGCCGGATATCACGCATGATGCTAACCCGCCTGATCGCGGATCTGCGTCCGGACTGGCGCATCACCGAGGCGGCGAGCGGCAACGAGGCCTTGGAGATGATCGAGCGCGACCCACCGACCCTGGTCAGTCTCGACATCAACATGCCCGGCATGAGCGGACTGGAGACCGCCGGGCGCATCCGACTCCACAACCCCGATATCCGGGTCGTCATCTGCACCGCCAACATCCAGGACTATGTGCGCCAGGCGGCCGAGAAGGCCGGCGTGCACTTTGTCTCCAAGCCGATCACACCCGAATCCGTGGTGCGCATGGTGGCCTTCTTCGAGGAATGAATCGGTGTCCGAACTCAGCGAGCTCCATCGCGATGCACTCAGCGAGCTGTTTAACCTTGGGGTTGGGCGCGCGGCACACAGCCTCAGTCAGATGGTGCGCGACGAGATCGAACTGTCGGCGCCCTTCGTCGATGTGATCCAGGCCCATGAAGTGAGCGCTGTCCTGATCGGCTCGGAGTTCAGGGAACTGAGCATGGTGACCATCGACTTTGAGGGGCCGTTCGTCTCTAAGGCCATCCTGCTGTTCCCAGAGCGCAATGCGCTCGCCATCCTCAGCAACATGCTCGATCCGGATCTGACGCCTGAGGAGGTCTCAGAGTTCGAGCAGGAAGCCATGTGCGAGATCGGTAACGTCATCCTCAACGCCTGCATGAGCGCGCTCGCCGACGAATTCGGCATCGAGCTGTACGGCAGTCTGCCCAAGCATTATTTCAGCGACACCGATTCATTGCCGATCTTCGTCGGCGGCAACGCCGAGCAACGGCTTCTCTTGCTTCAGATCCAGCTCACCATGCGTCAGCAATTGATTCAGGGCCATCTGGTGTTTCTAATGGGCGTCGGCTCACTACTGGATCTGCGCAATTGTCTCGATGCGTATCTCGATCGGCTTGGAATGCGTTGATGGACATCGAACTCGGCGCTCAGTTGATCGACAGCCTGCAGGTCGGGCTGATCCTGCTCGATCATGAGGGTCGCGTGGTGTCCTGGAACGGCTGGATGAAGCGCCACAGCGGTCTTGGACTCGCCGATGTCGCCGGTCGGCGACTCGCGGAACTCTTCCCCGAGGTGAGCGGCAGCCGCCTGGAATCCAGCATCTCGGACACGCTGCGCTTCAAGCTCTCATCCATGCTGGCGCCGAACCTCAATCCAAACCTGCTTCCGCTCTACCATCGAGCGGCGGATCGCCAGCGCGACCAGCGCATGTATCAGCTCATCTATGTCACTCCGCTGCGTCATGATCACTGCGCCTGCCTGATCCAGATCCATGACATGACGTCCGCTCTGCGCCGCGAGCGGCGTCTGCGCGCCCAGTCGACACGCTTGATCGAAAGCAGCTATCAGGACCCGCTCACGGGTGTCGGCAACCGTCGCCGCTTCGATCAGGATCTGGCGCAGCGTTTCAGACAGGCCAAAGACAGGCAGCGCTCGATCGCCCTGCTCATGATCGATGTCGACAACTTCAAGGCCTATAACGACCACTTCGGCCATCAGGGCGGCGACGCCTGCCTGATCCAGGTGGCGCGGACACTGCGCGATGGTTTGCGACGCGATGGCGATCGGGTCTCGCGCTATGGCGGCGAGGAGTTCGCGATCTTGCTGGCCGACACCGATGGACCATCAGCCTGCGCGATCGCCGAGCGGCTGCGGCTGACCATCGAACAGCTCAACCTCCCTCACCCCGCCGCCCCCGGTATCGGCCGGGTCAGCATCAGTGTCGGTATCGCGGCCATGGTGCCGAGCGACGAGCAGTTCTGCCACATCCTGGTCGCTCAAGCCGATCTCGCGCTCTATTCGGCCAAGGATGCCGGGCGCAATTGTTGTATGTGGTATGACCCGGCGACCAGCGGGGCGCGCGCCCTGTCCAAATGCAACTCGGACAGAGGACAAGGCGCCGATAAGCCATTCACCAGCGAGCCGCTACGCGGCGCCCTCGCCGACACCCTGGCCTAGCCGGCGTCGAGCACCTGCTCAGCCCAATCACCCAAGGCATCGAGAATCGCCAGCTTGGCCGGATCCTCAGCATGGATCTCAGCCAGTTCGGCACGCCGTGCCTCATACTCATGGATCTGAAGACTGGAACCGCCCTCAGGGTCGGTGAGGCGCGCGAGGCGGTAGGCATCCCAGTCCTCGCGTTCCTGTGGACTCAGGGTCTCTGGCCAGTTGCGGGCGCGATAGCGAAACAGCAGCGTGCCGAGACGCGGGTCGCTGAAAGACGGCGGCGCCGTTGCCAGTTGGGTGGGGTTGGAGCGCAAGACCTGATCGCAAGCACGACGGTCGGCATCGGAGAGGAAACCACCCGAATAGAGCATCAGCTCAGGGTCGATCTCGGCCGGAGGCGGTCGTTGATGGACCTCGCGCACGCGCTGTTCGATTTCGCCGGCTAAATTCGCAATCCAGCGCGCATACCACACGACTCGATCGGGATCGATCTGCCAGCACTCGGCGCTTTGCGGGGTCAGGGTGGCAAGCGGTGCGAGCATGGGCGCATGATTGACATGCACGGTCTTGAGCGGGACGCGCTCGACGCCTGCGGGGAGATCCTCGCTCGGCGTGAAGAGCCGGCGCCGGATCTCGTCCACCGAGAGATCCAGGAGCTGCGCCGGATCGGCGCGCAGATCGAAACAGATCACGCCATTGCCGTTGGTCGGATGGGCGGCGACCGGAATGATCGGCGCGATACAGCCGAGCGCCGCCGCAAAGCGCGCCGAGACATGCAGCAAAGGTCGGCGTTCATCGAGCAGCGCACGCACCCGGCGTTTGTCACGCAAGCTTAGGGCATAACTGAACAACCTGGGTTGGGCAGTACGCAGTCGACGCGCCAGGGCGATGGTCGCGCGCACATCGGCCAGGGCGTCATGGACCTGACCATGCGGGATGCCATTGGCCTCGGTCAGATGCTCCAGCCGGAACGAGGTCGTGCCCTCATCGCTGCGCGGCCACTCGATCCCTGCAGGACGCAACGCATGCGCCAGCCGTAGCACATCGATCAGATCCCAACGCGAGTTGCCGCAGCGCCATTCGCGTGCATAGGGGTCGAGGAAATTGCGGTAGAACAGATGCCGGGTGACCTCGTCGTCGAAGCGCAGGCTGTTGTAACCGACGCCACAGGTCCCGGGCCGGCTCAGCTCGGCATGGATGGCGCGCGCGAACTCGGCCTCGATCAGACCCGCGCGCGCGACGCGCTGAGGTGTGAGACCCGTGGCCAGACAGGCCTCCGGATGGGGAAGGACATCCTCGCTCGGACGACAGAAAAGGATGAGCGGGTCACCGATCTCGTTGAGATCGGCATCGGTGCGGATCCCAGCGAATTGACAGGGCCGATCGCGGCGCGGATCGGCGCCCCAGGTCTCGTAATCGTGCCAGTAGAAGGTCTCGGGCATGGGCCGGACCCCCAGGTCTGGAGGTCGGGCTTACACCTTCTCGCGGATACGCGCGGCCTTGCCGGTGAGATCGCGCAGATAGTAGAGCTTGGCGCGGCGCACGTCGCCCTTGCGCTTGACCTCGATCGCGGCGATCGCTGGGCTATAGGTCTGGAACACCCGCTCCACGCCCTCGCCGTGTGAGATCTTGCGCACGGTGAAGGATGAATTCAGACCGCGGTTACGCATCGCGATGACGACACCCTCGAACGCCTGCAGGCGCTCGCGGTTGCCTTCCTTGACCCGGACCTGGACGACGACGGTGTCGCCTGGGGCGAAATCCGGGATTTCGCGGGTCATCTGCTCTCGTTCGAGCTGCTGAATGATGTTGCTCATGGTTTTCTTGGCTCCTGTTCTCAGCCGGCGCCACCCTCGCGATGGGCCAGTATGAATTCATCGAGTAATACGCGCTCGGTCTCACTGAGACCGCGGCGCTTAAGTAGATCCGGGCGGCGCCGCCAGGTCCGTCCCAGCGCCTGCCGCAGCCGCCAACGCTCGATGGCGGCATGGTCGCCGCCGAGCAGCACGGAGGGAACCGAGCCTTCCTCGATCCGCTCCGGGCGGGTGTAATGTGGGCAATCCAAGAGCCCATCCATGTGAGAATCCTGCCGCGCCGAGTCGGCATGACCGAGCGCACCCGGCAACAGACGGATGACCGCGTCCATGACCACCATCGCCGGCAGCTCACCACCGCTCAGGACATAGTCGCCGATCGACCATTCCTCATCGACATGGGCCTCGATCAGGCGCTCATCGACCCCCTCATAGCGCCCGGCAAGCAGGATCCAGCCCGGATATGCCGCGATCTCGCGTATCGCGGCCTGGTCCAGCACCCGACCCTGAGGAGACAGATAGGCCACGCGGCTCTGAGGTGCCGCTGCCCGCGCGGCCCGGATCGCTGCGCGCAGTGGCTCGACCTTCATCACCATCCCCGGACCACCACCGTAGGGACGGTCGTCGACGGTGCGATGGACATCGTGCGTGAAGTCGCGCGGGTTCCACAGATACAGCTCGGCCAGACCGCGCGCCAGCGCCCGTCCGGTCACACCCTGATCCGAGAGGATGCGAAACAGATCCGGAAAGAGCGTAATGACGTCGAAGCGCATGAACACAGACTCAGAACGCGGGATCCCAGTCAACCCGGATCAGACCGCGGTCGAAATCTACGTCCAGGATCACGTCGCCCCAGAAAAAGGGGATCAGACGTTCGCGCTTACCCTGGACGACCAGCACGTCGTTGGCACCGGTCGAAAACAGATGCGAGACCCGTCCAAGCTCGACATCGGTCTGGGTGACGACGGTCAGACCCTCGAGATCGATCCAGTAAAACTCATCCGGGCGCGGCGGCGGAAGCTGATCGCGTCGGATCGCGATCTCCTGCCCGATCAGTGCGGCGGCCTGGTCGCGGTCATCACAGCCCTCTAGTCTGGCGATGAGCCCCTTGCCGTGCACCCGCCCCTCGATGAGGCGCCGTGAGACAGCCTCCGGCCCCAGCAGCCAGGGCGAGTAACTCAGGATGCCCTCGCGTGGATCGGTCTCGGAATAGACCCTGACCCATCCCTTGACGCCATAGAGCCCCGAAACGCGCCCGAGCACGACCCGAACGGATGACGACGCCCCAGACACACCGACTGACCTAAAATCAAACAGCCGCCGCCGCGCGCTTTGCCTGCTTGATCAGCTGCTTGGCACGATCGGTCGGCTGCGCCCCCTGACGGATCCAGTGCTGGGCGCGCTCGGTATCGAGCCGCAGCGGGACCTCGCCGCCGCGCGCGTTCGGGTTGAAGAACCCAAGACGCTCGATGTAACGACCATCACGCTTGGAGCGGATATCGGCGACGACGATGTGGTAGAAGGGGTTCTTTTTGGAACCACAACGTGACAAACGAATCTTAACCATGTGCTGTCCTGGCTCAAGAGCTCAATGGAAGGCCCGAAGAAGACCTTCGGGTAAACGCGCAAATATACAGAATTGCGCGCAAAATGGAAGTCCGGAGTTGACTCAGCGACCTGGGATGACGCAAAACACGCATTGCCCGGAAGGACGCCGGCCCGTATCCTCCCCCATCGACTCCCCATTGATTGTGTGGGAGCGGCTTGAGCCGCGATTCGGGGAGACGCGATTGATTCAGTGTCCCTTAGGGAACTTAAGCGTACATGTCAGTCAACGCCTGGCTCAAAGCACAACGACCGCTGGCGGACAGGTCGCTCGTGTCGGCGATCTGGCTCAACACCGCCAATGGCCTTCTGGCCATCAATCAGGCCTGGGCGTTGGCCGTGATCCTGGATGCCGTGATCTTCAAGGACGCCGATCTCACCGAGGTCCGTTCCTGGCTCTGGGGTCTGCTTGCGCTCTTCGCCACGCGGGCACTCATCGTCTGGCACGCCGAGCGCGCGGCCTTCCAGGCCGCGGCCTCGGTGCGGGTCAAGCTGCGCGATCAGGTCTATCGCCATCTGCAACGGCTCGGCCCGGCCTATCTCTCTGGACAGCAGAGCGGCGCCCTGATCGAGACCCTGACCAAGGGCATCGATGACCTCGAAGGCTATTATGCCCGTTTCGTCCCGGCCATGGCCCTGGTGATGATCCTGCCCCCCGCCATCCTCGTGGCCGTGATGCCGATGGATTGGCTTTCGGGCCTGATCATGCTGATCACAGCCCCCCTGATCCCGCTGTTCATGATCCTGATCGGTTCGGGGGCTGAGGCGCGCAATCGGCAGCAATGGCAACGGCTCGCGCGCCTGGGCGCGCACTTTCTCGACGTCATCCAGGGTCTGACCACGCTCAAACTCTTTGGCGCCAGCCGACGCGAGATCGAGATCCTTGCCCGCATCTCGGATGAATACCGCCACAGCACCATGCAGGTGTTGCGCATCGCCTTTCTTTCCTCAGCGGTGTTAGAGTTCTTCGCCAGCGTCGGGATCGCCCTGGTGGCCGTCCTCATCGGCTTTCGGCTCTATGACCTGGCGTTGCCGGTGCCAGACTGGATCCCAATCCCGAACCTGACCTATCTGCAAGGGTTGTTCGTGTTGATGCTCGCACCCGAGTTCTATGCCCACTTGCGCCATCTCGGCACCCAATACCATGCGCGCCTGGGCGCGGTGGCGGCGGCCGAACAGCTGGTCCAGATACTGGACACCCAACCGAGTCAAATCAATCCGGGTAAGGAGCCATTGGCAGCGACCCCTCCGTTCGGGGTGCGGTTCGATGAGGTGTCTTTTAGCTATGAGCCGGGGCGCGAGGTGCTTAAGGGTCTCAGCCTCGAGATCCCGCCGGGGCAGTGCATCGCCCTGATCGGCCCCAGCGGGGCGGGCAAGACGACCGTCATCAACCTGTTGCTCGGCTTCCTGGTCCCGACCCGCGGGCGCATCCTGATCGGCTGGCAGTCGCTCGCCGAGCTCGACCTGGACGACTGGCGCCGTCATCTGGCCTGGGTCCCGCAGCAACCGCGGCTGTTCCAGGGGACCATCGCCGACAACATCCGGCTCGGGCGACCCGAGGCGGATCTGGCGACAGTGCGCGCGGCGGCGCGGCGGGCCCGGGCGGACGCCTTCATCGAGACCCTGCCGCTCGGGTATGACAGCCCGGTCGGCGAGCGTGGTACAGGGCTGTCGGGCGGGCAGATCCAACGCATCGCCCTGGCGCGCGCCTTCGTGCGCGACGCGCCTCTGGTGATCCTCGATGAGCCCACCGCCAACCTCGACCCCGAGAGCGAGCGTCTGGTCCAGGAGGGCATCGCAGAATTGGCCCGTGACCGCACCCTGCTGGTGATTGCCCATCGGCTCTCGACGGTGCGCCGCGCCGATCGCATCCTGGTCCTCGATCAGGGGCGGCTCATCGAGCAAGGGACACACGACGAACTGATCGCTGCCGGTGGGTTTTATGCGCGGATGCTCGCTGCCCAGGGTCCGCTTCAGCAGGGGGGATGCGGTGGATGAACGAACTACGTCCTCTCTGGCGACTCTTTCGCCCCTATCGCGGCTGGATGCTGTTCGGGACCCTGGTCGCGCTCCTCACCCTGCTGGCCAATGTCGCCCTCATGGCCGCCGCCGGTTGGTTCTTGACTGCCATGGCCACCGCTGGTGCCGCGGGCGTGACCATCAATTATTTCACCCCGGCGGCCTTGATCCGCGGCAGCGCCATACTCCGAACCGTTGGACGCTATGGTGAACGGCTCATCAACCATGAGGCGACCTTCCGGCTGATCGCCGGCCTGCGCGTCTGGTTCTACCGACACCTCGAACCCCTGGCCCCGGCACGGCTTCAGCAGTATCACAGCGGCGATCTCTTGAGCCGCATCCGCGCCGATATCGATGCGCTCGATACCCTCTATGTGCGGGTGTTGATCCCGCTGGCGGTGGCCGGTCTGAGCCTCCTGCTGTTCACCGGCTTTCTGCTCTTTCACCATCCAGTCCTTGCGCTCACCGGTCTGGGCTTCTGGCTGCTCGCTGGGGTTGGGCTCCCGCTCTGGTCGCAGGTGCGGGGTCGGGAGCCCGGACGCCGGATCGCCGCAGACGAGGCGGCCTTGCGGGCAGCGGTGATCGATGGCGTCCAGGGTCTGGCCGAACTCGGGGTCTATGGCGCCGCCGAGCATCAGGCCCAGCGGATCGCGACACTCAGCCGGGACCTGATCGCCGAGCAGGGGCGCTTGAGCAGCGACCAGGGGCTGACCCAGGCCGGCGTCGGGCTGTGCGCCAACCTCAGCCTGTGGCTGCTGCTGTGGATTGCCATCCCCCTGGTCGATGACGGACGGCTCATGCCGCCACACCTGGCGATGCTGGCGCTCTTCACCCTCGCCAGCTTCGAGTCCGTCGCCCCCCTCGCCCCGGCATTCCAGATGCTCGGGCGCACCCAAGCCGCCGCGCGCCGACTGTTCGCCATCGTGGACACCAAACCGGCGGTGAGCGAGCCGAGCGCGCCCTCGCCCCGACCCGAACGCTTCGACATCGAGTTTAGGGACGTGAGCTTCACCTACCCGGGCGCCAGCCGTCCGGCGCTCTCTGGGATCCGGCTCGCGGTCCCTCAGGGCGGGCGTGTGGCCGTGATCGGGGCCACGGGTTCGGGTAAGAGCACGCTGTTCAATCTGCTGCTGCGTTTCTGGACGCCGGACGCCGGGAGCATCCATCTCGGTGGCTACGACATCCTGGACTTCCACGGCGATGACCTGCGCCGCTCCATCGCCGTGGTCAGCCAGCACACCCATCTGTTTGCGGCCAGCATCCGCGAGAATCTGCGGATCGCCGCCCCCGAGGCCAGCCAGGAGGCGCTCGAATCCGCCTGTCGCGTCGCCCAGATCCACGACTTCATCGCCGGATTGCCCGAGGGCTATGACACCTGGGTCGGTGAGACCGGTGTGCGGCTCTCGGGCGGTCAAGGGCGCCGGATCGCCGTGGCCCGTGCCCTGCTCAAGGACGCCCCGATCCTGCTCCTCGATGAGCCGACCGAGGGTCTGGATGCGGACACCGAGCGCGAGCTGATGCGCGCGCTCGACACCCTCATGGTCGGACGCACCGTGTTGCTCATCACCCATCGTCCGGCTGGACTGGACTGGGTCGATCAGGTCCTGGTGCTCGACCAGGGGCGCGAGTTGGCGCGCGGTGACGTCTCGGTCATCCCGAGCGCGTTACAGACCCATCTGCTGCCGCTCTAAGCGGGCGGACGGACGCAAGGCTAGGGGATCTCGGGGTAGCGACGGCGCACCGGACGCACAGTCTGGGGTTCGGTGCGTTGCCGTGGCAGAGGCGGTTGACGGAAGAACTCGATCAGGCCCAGGACCAGACAGGTCAGCGAGACCCCGAGACCGAGCGCCGAGTAGACCGCCATGTGCAGCATGCCGGCCTGCACCTCGGGCCAGTTGTTGAGACGCACCCGGACCATGTCGGGTGTCACGAAATAGGCCAGCCCCTCCGAACCGAGCGCGGTGAGCGAGTGGCGAGCCAGATGGTTGCCGAGGGGTTCACCATCGATCAGGAGTTGGAAGTGTCCTCCAGTCTGTTCCAACGGCAGGGCCATCGCGGCGGGCGTCCACCAGATCTGGGTCTCACCCCAGAGGGCGCGGCCATAGTCCATGCCGAACTGAGTCCCGGCGATTGGGGTCCCGATCAGCCCGATCATCAACAATAGATTCAGCTTGCGTCTCATATCTATCCCGAAGTGGCGGTCCAAAGGCTGAGGTCTCCAGCATATCGGGCCTCGCTGGTCAACTATACCGTTAAATGCGCTCGAATGGAGACCGCGCGCGCCCTGGATCAGAGGGCCGGGTACAATGGTCGCCCTCTTTTGTACCCCTGGAGACATCATGGCGAGATATCACATCTATGGCCTCGGCAATGCCCTGGTCGACATGGAATACGAGGTCAAGCCCGAGGATCTGGGCATCCTCGGCCTCGACAAGGGCGTCATGACCCTGGTCGACGAGCGCCAGCAGCTCGACATCATGCATCACCTGCGCGACCACCCACATCGGCGCGGCTCGGGCGGCTCGGCGGCCAATTCGATCGTCGCCTTCACCCAGTTCGGCGGTCAGTGTTTCTATTCCTGCAAGGTCGCTGATGACGAACTGGGCCATTTCTATATGCAGGATCTGATCGCAGCTGGGGTGGACACCAACCACCATAGCGAGAAGGATCAGGGTCATACCGGACGCTGTGTGGTGCTGGTGACCCCAGACGGCGATCGCACGATGTGTACATTCCTGGGTGTGAGCGGTAACCTCTCGACTCGAGAACTGGTCGTCGAGGCGCTGTGCGACTCGGAGTGGTTCTATACCGAGGGCTATCTGGCCACCTCAGATTCGGCACGCGCCTCCGTGCTCGAGGCCAAGCGCATCGCCGAGGCTGCAGGCGTCAAGACCGCCCTTTCGCTTTCAGATCCCAACATGGTCAAGTTCTTCAAGCCAAGGCTTCTAGAGATGATCGGCTTGGGGGTGGACCTGTTGTTTGCCAACGAGTTTGAGGCCATGGGTATGGCCGGATCGGACGATCTGCACCAGGCGACCGACTATCTCAAGACCCTCGCCCGCCATTTCGTCATCACCCGCGGCCCCGCCGGCGCCCTGGTCTGGGATGGAGAGCGCCTGATCGAGATCGCACCGGTCAGGGTCGAGGCGGTAGACACTGTGGGTGCTGGGGATATGTTCGCCGGGGCCTTCCTCTACGGCCTGAGTCAGGGCTTAAGCTTCCAACGCGCGGGTGATCTCGCCTCTACGGCCTCGGCCAGACTGGTGACAACGCTCGGGCCACGCCTCCCGACCGAAGTGATCCAGGCCATCCTAAAGGACTTCTGAGGTGCCGTTTGGTCGCAAAACTGCGACCGAGTCGACACATCGCGCGACCCAATAAGGCTAGCATGGCGATCAGGTATCCATGGTCCGGTTATGGGCTCCAGGCCCTTCAGGCATGACCAAGGGCTGATTCGCATGACAGGAGTCGTCCAATGTCCAGCTTCGACGCCGAATCCATCCCCTCGCCGCTCGCCATCCGCGAATATGCGCGGCTGCGCTTCGATACCGACCTGGAGGCCCTCAAGGATTGGCTGTCTGGACTCAGGGCGCGCGGCGGACATCAGGCCGGTCCGGCGCTCGTCCTGGCCTTGGAAGGTCTGCGTAAGGCCGATCTATCGGCCAGACGCCGGATCAGCATCCTGTCGCTGCTGAAGGTTCCTGTACTCAAGACCTGTGCCGGACTGCCAAAACCCTACGCAAACGAGCCCGGAGGTGCCCGCGGTCTCACCATGGAGCAGCGACTCGGACGCCTGATGTTCGTCAACCTCGATCGCGCGCTGCACCAGCTCGACAAGGAGTATCCTGTCCCGAACGAACGCCAGCAACACCAACGCCTGTGGTTGATCCGCAACCTGTTCCGCTTCGCCAACCGCCAGATCCGTTACGCGATCCAATGGAAAAAGGCCTTGCCGGAAGGCCAGTGGCGTGAGCTGCACGAGCTCTATCTCTATCTGACCTTGCGCCGGCCCACGTCGCTCTGGGATCTCGACCGACCTCCGATGACCGTCGGCGAGTTCGATCACGAGGTCCAGTACAAGACCCTGCTGCTGCTGGGCCTTGCCGCCAAGCTCAAAGACGCGCTGGCACAGAGCGAAGACTTCATGCAGGCGCTGCCGGCCTGGGCGGCCCAAACCCGATTGGAGGATCCGCACCGCCTGCTGGGCCGGATGCGCCTATTCATCGTCGA
This sequence comes from Thermochromatium tepidum ATCC 43061, assembly GCF_009664085.1. Classification (NCBI taxonomy): domain Bacteria; kingdom Pseudomonadati; phylum Pseudomonadota; class Gammaproteobacteria; order Chromatiales; family Chromatiaceae; genus Thermochromatium; species Thermochromatium tepidum. The sequence goes on from NZ_CP039268.1 coordinate 1,936,530, forward strand.
GGTCTCAGCCGACAGGCCGCCGCGCCAGCTCATGGGTAGTCTGGACACGGCCTTCCGCGGCTGGGTACTGCAACCTCCATCCCTCTATCTCCAAAAACTTGCAAGCGACCGGTTCGAGGCGGGGATTCTCGGCGACCAGATGCTCGAACTCGTCAGTCTTTGAGGCCCATGAAACTCCTCGCCATCGACACCTCCAACGAAACCTGTTCGGCTGCGCTCCTCATCGACCGGGACCTGGTTCAGGCGCTCAGCTTTGCCCCCCGCCGCCACGGTGAGCTCATCCTCGGCATGATGCAGCGACTGCTGGATCAGTCGGGTCTGGAGCTGCATCAATTGGATGCCTTAGCCTTCGGTTGTGGTCCGGGATCCTTTACCGGTATCCGCATCGCGACCGCTGTGATCCAGGGCGCGGCCTTCGGTGCCGAGCTGCCCGTAGTCCCGGTCTCGACGCTCGCCGCCATGGCCCAGGGCCAGTTCCGACGTGAAGGACAGCGTCGCCTGCTGACGGCCCTGGATGCGCGCATGGACGAGGTCTATTGGGGCTGCTATGAGATCGGCGCGCGCGATCTGGCCGAGCCGTGCTGCGCCGAGCGGGTCTGCGCGCCCGAGCAGGTCAGCTGGCCAGGGGGCGAGGGCTGGCAAGGTGTGGGTCCAGGCTGGGGGGTATATGGCGAGACGCTGACACGGCGACTCGGACCGGCCCTGAGCGGGATCAATCCGGACGCGGTCTGCGAGGCGCAGGACATCGCGCGCCTGGCTGCCGCCGATCTGGCGTCCGGTCGCTGGGTCCCGGCCGAGCAGGCGCTCCCGGTCTATCTACGCGACCAGGTCACGCGCCCGTCTCAAGGATCCCCTCAGGGGCGGCCCTGAGCAACCGGCTGGTTGTGTCGGCAGTGGCGTCTCAGACAACTGACGACATAGTACAGCAAGGTTGCACCAACCACGATAAAGGCGATCAGCGTGGCGAGGAGACGCTGCCAGGGTTCGATCGCCGAGAGTCCAAGGATCAGCCAGGTCAGAAAGGCGATGACAGCGGTGATGGTTAGGATGACGGCGAACGGCCAGAGTGGGCGGTCGCATTTGGGACAGAGATTCATTCAGGTACGGCTCCATTGGGCAAAAAGACGGCTGCCCCGGACACTCCCAAGACCAGGACGCACGGCGTGACGAAACGAGCGACGTCCGATCGCCCAAGGGCAGACAGTCTGCACCCAGAGTCGATGCGAACACATTGAAATCATTCAATTGATGACGATCGATGCAGACCACGCCAGACCCTCGTCATACACTCCTCGATCTGCTGACCCTTGCACTCGATGCCGTCTCCGGCGCGCGCTCGGTCCGGCGCGCGCTCAATGTCCGTCCGATCATCGGGCCGGTCTGGATCGCGGCCATCGGCAAGGCGGCCGAATCCATGACACTGGGCGCGCTCGAGGTGCTTGGCGACGCCTGCCGGGGCGGGATGCTCATCACCAAGCCCGGACACGCCGATCCGAGCCGTTTTCGGGATTTTGGGATCGAGGTCTATTTCGGCGGCCATCCGCTCCCCGATACCGGCAGTCTTGTAGCCGGTGAACGGCTCTTGGGGCAGCTAGACGCCCTTCCCAGCGGGGAACAAATTCTGTTCCTGCTCTCAGGCGGCGCCTCGGCATTGATCGAGGCGCCGGTCAGTGGTCTTGGACTCTCCGAACTGCGCGCACTCAATGCCTGGTTACTCGGTTGCGGATGGCCGATCGACGCCATAAACCGCGTGCGTCAGTCGGTCTCGCGTCTCAAGGCCGGCGGTCTGCTGCATCATCTCGGTGGGCATCCCGTCCGCCAACTGGCCATCTCGGATGTGCCTGGTGACCATCCAGATGTCATTGGCTCCGGGCCGCTGGTGCCCGTGCCGGATCTGGCCGATCAGGTCGGGCGACTCGCGCTGCCGGATTGGTTGAAAGACTGGGTGTTGCGTGGACTCGCCGAGCGCGGCACGCCCCCTGAGCGCGGTCCTGAGATGGAACTGGTCGCCACGCTGGCGCTGGCCAAGGCGGCGGCCGCCAAGGCCGCCGCGTCCAGTGGCTGGCGGGTCTGGCTGCATCCGGATTTTATCGCGGGTGATGCCACCGACCAGGGCCGAGCGCTCGCTCGGACGCTCATCGAGGGTGCGCCCGGTCTGCATGTCTGGGGTGGTGAGACCACGGTTCAGACCCCCGAGCATCCGGGACGCGGCGGACGCAATCAACATCTGGCGCTGGCCGCCGCGATCGAGCTTGCCGGGCGCGACGACGTCTGGCTGCTGAGTGTTGGCACCGACGGCAGCGACGGCCCAACAGAAGACGCCGGGGCCTTGGTCGACGGCGGCACCCTAAAACGGGCCGCGCTCGCCGGATTCGATCTCGATGCCAGCGCCTGCCTGAGGCGCGCCGACGCCGGGCGTTTTCTGGAGGCGAGCGGTGATCTCATCTACACCGGACCGACCGGAACCAACGTCATGGACCTGATCCTCGGCTACAAGGCCCAGCCCCCGCTCTGAGGCGATTTCCAGGAAGGGCGAGCCGTACTGACCACTCAATCGCCGCGCGTCAGCGCGTCAGATAGCCGAGCTGGTCGATGCCGAAACGGGTTGGGGTCAACCCGAGACGGGCGAAGCTGTCGTTCTCGGTGCAGACATTCCCTTCCATGAGCATCTGGATCTGATCACGTGAGATAGGGAACCAGGGAAAGCGGTCGAACAACCCCGCCGCCGCCTTGATCGCCAAGGCCGGTGCCGGAACCATCCACTTGGTCCGCCCCGAGGCGGCGGCGATGGTCTCGAGGATCGCCTTCCAGCTCAGTCGCTCCGGACCGCACAGCGAATAGGTCTGGGACTCAGTGCGCGACTCGCTGAGCGCCAACACGAAGGCGGCGGCCACGTCCTTGATACTGACCGGCGCGAGCTCGAACAGCCCGGCCTTGGTCGGCAGCAGACCGGCATGAAACAGGGGTGCCGGCAGCGGACTGTCGATGATGTCCTTCTTGAGCTGCGAACAGAACTCCATCCGCCCCTCGGGGTCGCCGAAGATCACCGACGGACGGAAGATCGTCCAGCGCAACCCCGAGGCCTTGAGCGCCTGCTCGGCCCGGTACTTGGTACGTTGATAGGCCGTGCCATCAGGACGGACGCCATTGGCACTCATCAGGATGAAACGCCCGACGCAATTTTCCCGCGCGGCGGCGATCGTATCGACCACACCCTGATATTGGAGCGCCTCGAAGGTGATGCCCCGAGCAGGAAACTCGCGCAAGATGCCGATTAGATAGATGACCGCGTCGCAGCCGCGCACGCACTCCACCAACGAGGGCAGATCGCGCACCTCGCCGTGGACGATTTCGCAGGACGCAGGCTGCTCGACCTTCGACTCGCTGCCTGGACGCACCAGCAGGCGCGGTACATGCCCGGACGCCAGCAGCTGACGTGTGATGTGCAGACCGACAAAACCGGTCCCGCCGATGATTGCAACCTTCATTGTAGGCCTTCCCCTGTTTGGATCCGGAATCCCAACGAGATGGGTGCAGAGGACCAGAGGCTCAAGGCAAAACGACACCCCAAGCATCCTGGGCGTCAGTGGGTCAGGATTTGAGCACCGGCGGTGAACGTTTTGGACGTAGTAGGCGCGAGATCGAGGACGGTCTGGCGACGCAGCCGGCGCACACTGCGACGGGCGGCGGCAAAGACCTCGCTGATGGCCTCGGCGGCCACCTTGCGCGCCTCGCGCACGACCACCTGACGACCTGAACCCAGCTTGGCGCTCAGTTCGCAGCGCACGCGATGACCGTGCAATGGGTCGAACTCTTCCTGGACATTGACCTGGGCCTCGATCGACTCGCCGGGAAAACGATCCTTGAGTTTACGGGCTTCTGTTTCGATCTGACGACGGATAGCGGCATCCAACGCCAGCAGATCGCCGCCTATCTTTAGGACCATAGATGATACTCTCCATGGGCTCGATCGCCGGTCTGGTCGCGTGCGATCGCGACGACGTAGATCGAGCGAATTGACTTCGAGGGCAAACGCCTCGTCGATTGAACACGTCGCTGAAGTGGCTCTAGAGGCCGCAAGGGGGCGCGGCTTGAGTCGCGCGACGGTAGGTGGATCATGGCGTCCGAGCGCGCGAAATGCAAGATCGAATCACTCAAAGAGGTTGCGATAGGCACGCGCAAAGTGCCTGTAGGCGTCCCAGCCGTCCTTGTCCATGACCTGATCGATCACCCAGCGGTTCTCTTCCGACTCGCCCATGATGGACTGGATCTCATGACCGAGATGACGCAAAAAGGCGTAGCTGGGTCCGTCTTCGGCGAACTGGAACTCGGCATACTCGCCCGAGCGCGTATCGAGCAGCGCGATGAATGGGCCGCCATAATCGCCTGGACCGAGCAGGTCCTGGCTGTTGTCCTGCACATGGCCGAAGAGCTTCTTGGCGAACTCGACGATCAGGGTACGCCGGTCGGCCTCGCCCAATTCGGCATGCGCCAAGCGGTCGGCGATCTGGACCAGGAACACCAGATACTCCTGAATCACGGCCAGGCGCTGCGCGTCGTCGCGATAGACGAAGCGCTCGCAATGCAGATTGATGGCCTTATCGAGCGCGATGCGCCAGGCGATAGAGGCCAGGGCGCCGGCAATCTCCGCCAGGGAGCGCTCGCGCGACTCGTCCTTCCAGTGACTCTTGATGTGTAATGCCATGAATCGATTCCGAAGAGGCGTGGAACGTTGCGACAGCGCCCTAATGTAGGGGCGGATCGCACTGAATACAGGGCCCGCCACAGGAGGCGCTCATGGGGAATGCACAGACCCTTGCGTTTGACTCGAGGGTTGACGATGGGTTCACGTTCACGTGCTCGTCACGGGCGCTGAATACAATCGTCAAGATCCGCGCCTAACATATCTCTAAAAGACATCGAGGATACATCCGGAGCCGACCATGAATGTCGAACAGTGCTACCGCACGCGCCGCGCGAGTGATATCGAAGTCCAGATCCAGTACCGCAACCGCCGCTTTCACAGCGCCAGGGGGCGTCATCTTTCCGACCAGGGCATGTATCTCGAGATCAGCAACCTGACATTGCCCACAGGCACCCAGGTGGTGCTTGAGGTCCGGGATATGGACCACGAGTGGCGCATCCCAGCCACCGTAGTTCACCAGGATGATACCGGGATCGGCGTCATGTTCCGTGACGCCCATCCCGAGTTTCTGCAAGCAAACACCGAGTCGCTTTCGTCTCCCATGCCGCTCACGACCTTCGGCACCAAGACCGGCCCAGGACTGAGCGCCGCCTGAACTTAGAGTCACGCGGATTGAGCGGGATCCGATTCGGGCGCGCTTTAGCGCCAGTCGAACAACACCCACTGCGGCACCGAGATGTTGTGCGCCGCCCGCTCCTGGGCATCGATCAGCCCGTCCCCGTTGAGGTCATAGAGATAGTATGGCGGACCGAACGGCGGCTGCACCCGCACCATGTAGAGGACGCCGCGCACCCGGTATTCGTAGAAGATCTCGCCGCCAGATTCGCGGATGGTAATGTCCGGTTCGACCGCCTCGCCCGTGACGGGTGACGGTACGACCTCGGGGGCCTGCAGGAAGCCGCCCGCATCCTGTCCTTCCGCTTCGTCTTGGGCGTGGACGGCCGTCAGGCAGGACGCGAGAATCAAAACGGCAAGTCGTCGGTTGAGCACGATATCATCAGCCAGGTCGGGGAACATGGCCCGAATGTTAGTACGATCCGCGCTTGATTGCTCGCTCGATCGGGCATAATGCCCCTCCCCGCCCCCGCACACCGACATCATGGTCGAACTCAATCCGCGACAACTCGAGGCCGTGCGCTACACGGAAGGCCCGCTGCTGGTGCTCGCTGGCGCAGGCTCTGGCAAGACGCGCGTCATCACCCAGAAGATCGCATACCTGATCGAGCAGATCGGACTCGCGCCGCGCCATATCCGCGCCCTAACCTTCACCAATAAGGCCGCGCGCGAGATGCGCGAGCGGGTGAGCCGACAGCTCAGGGCTACCCAGACGCGCGGTCTGGCCATCTCGACCTTCCATCGGCTGGGACTGGAGATCCTGCGCCGTCATCCCGAGGCCGCGGGGCTGAATCCGGGGTTCGCCCTACTCGACGCCCAGGATGCCGAATCCCTGCTCAAGGAGGGGTTGCGCGATCTGGCCGAGGCCGATGCGCTCAGTCCGGGGGCGGTGCAGCACCGGATCTCACGCTGGAAGAACGATCTCATTAATCCCGAGCACGCGGCCCAACTCGCCGAGGATGCCTTCGAGGCCCGGCTCGCGGCACTCTATGCCGACTATGAACGCCGTCTGCGCGTCTACAATGCCGTGGACTTCGACGATCTGATCCTGGCGCCGACGCGCCTGTTCCGCACCGAGTCGGCGATCCTGGAGCAGTGGCGCCGCCGCATCCGCTATCTGCTGGTCGACGAGTATCAGGACACCAACAGCGCCCAGTATGAGCTGGTGCGCCAATTGACCGGCGCGCGCGGGGCCTTCACCGTGGTCGGCGACGACGATCAGTCGATCTATGCCTGGCGCGGAGCGCGTCCCGAGAACCTGGCGCGTCTACAGGAGGACTATCCGGCCCTGCGGGTCATCCTGTTGGAACAGAACTATCGCTCCAGTGCGCGTATCCTAGGGCTTGCCAATACCCTGATCGCCAATAATCCGCGTGTGTTCGAAAAACGGCTATGGAGCGAGCATGGCCCCGGTGAGCGCGCCCGCGTCATCTGCTGTCGCGATGAGAGCGATGAGGCCGCGCGCGTGGTCTCTGAGATCCTGCATCTGAGGTTCGCCGAGAGGCGTCGCTTCGGCGACATCGCCATCCTGTTTCGCGGCAACCATCAGGCACGCCCCTTCGAACAGGCGCTGCGCGAGCACAATGTCCCCTATTTCCTCAGCGGTGGGACGTCCTTCTTCGCGCGCACCGAGATCAAGGACGTCATGGCCTATCTGCGTCTGCTGGCCAATCCGAGCGACGACACTGCCTTTCTGCGCATCATCAACACGCCTCGGCGCGAGATCGGCTCGACCACGCTCGAACAGCTCGCCGACCACAGTCGCCGGCGGGGCCTGAGCCTGCTCGCCGGGTGCCTAGACCCGGGGCTGAACGAGCATCTCAATCCGCGTCAGCGCGAGCGGCTCGCCGCCTTCGCCCGGCTCATCGCCGAACACCGCGAACGGGGCCGAACCGATCCGGTCGGCGCGGCACGCGCGCTGCTCCAGGCCATCGGCTACAAGGGCTGGCTGCGCGAGACTGCCTCCAGTCAGCCGGTCGCCGAGCGACGCAATCAGAACGTCGAGGATCTGCTCGATTGGCTCCGACGTCTGCATCAGGGCGAGTCGCCCAAGACCTCGCTCGTCGAGTTGGTCGATCATCTCGCGCTCATGGACGTGCTCGACCGGCAGGACGAGGACGCGGGTGGCGATCGGGTACATCTGATGACCCTGCACGCGGCCAAGGGGTTAGAGTTTCCGCAGGTGTTCCTGGTCGGCATGGAGGAAGAACTGCTGCCGCATCGCACTAGCCTCGAGGAAGACAGCCTCGAGGAAGAGCGACGGCTGGCCTATGTCGGCATCACCCGTGCGCGCGAGGCGCTTACCTTCACACTCGCACGTCGGCGACGACGCTATGGCGAATGGGTCCGAAGCGAGCCGAGTCGCTTTCTCAGTGAACTGCCCCAGGATCAGCTCGACTGGAACGGCGAGCGCCGCGAGGACAGCCCTGAGGACCGCAAGGCGCGTGGCCGAGCGCATCTGAACGCACTCAAGACGATACTGGCGTCCAGGTGAGGCCGAGCAGCCTTTGACGAATCGAGCGCCAAGGGTGATAATGACCACCCTTCACGACACGCGCCCGTAGCTCAGTTGGATAGAGTACAGCCCTCCGAAGGCTGGGGTCAGAGGTTCAAGTCCTCTCGGGCGCGCCAATCACCCCAAGCCGCTCAAGACCGCGCGCGCATTGGCCGTGGTCTGCTCGGCCACCTCCGATGGCTCCAGATCGCGCAGACGCGCCAGCACCTCCAGCACCTCGGGCAGATATTCCGGACTGTTGCGTCCGCCCTGATGCGAGGCGACCGTCAGGTCGGGCGCATCGGTCTCGAGCACCAGGGCCTCGAGCGGTAGCTCACTGGCCAACCGCCTGAGCTTGCGCGAGCGCTCGAAGGTCAGCATCCCACCAAAACCCAGCTTGAAACCCAACCCAAGATACTGATGCGCCTGCTGGAGACTGCCATTGAAGGCATGGGCGATGCCGCCGGCCGGGATGGGGTGACGACGCAAGAGCGCCAGCACCTCATCGTGCGCCTTGCGCACATGGAGCAGTACAGGTAGCCCCGCGGCGCGCGCGATCGCCAATTGGCGTTCCAGAAGCCGCCTCTGGCGCTTCGGATCCAGCCCATCGACATGATGGTCCAACCCGATCTCGCCGATCGCGATCACGTCTCGCTCAGCGACCAGGGTCTCGAGCCGCGCCAGATCGGCATCTCGATGTGAATCCAGATAGACCGGATGCAGGCCCAGTGCCGGATGCAGACTCGGTCCATCCGGCGGCGCGGAGTCACAAAGCGCCAGCAACGCCTCCCAGCCGGCGGCATCGATGGCGGGCACCACCAGGGCCTCGACCCCGGATGCACGCGCACGCGCCAACACCGCCGCGCGATCGGCGTCGAACTCGGTCACATCGATATGGCAATGGGTGTCGATCAACATCGCATCGGTCGTCGCTGATCGCCGGACGTTTGACTACCAAATCAAATCATCAGGGACCTGATACTCGGCATAGGGATCGTCAGCAAAGGGATCGTCGGGCTTTGCCTCATCCCTGGAGCGATTGAACACCAGCACCAGCGAGGCATCGTGTGCCTGGACACGCTCGGCGATCTCGGCGGGGACCAGCTCATAGAAGTTGTCCTGACGCACGATCGCCAAGCGCCCGGCGACCAGCTTGGCATGCTGATCCTTGTTGACATAGAGCCGCTTGAGCGTGCTGCCGTCGGTGAAGTTGTAAGCCAGATCCCCGCCATCGCGCACGACGCGATGGGTGTGGATGAGCTGCCGGATCTCGTTCTCGGCGGCGCGCCGCGCCACCTTTTCCTGATACTGACGATTGAGCTCGCGGTCGCGCGCGAGCTTCTCGGCACGCGCACGCTCGGCCGCGGCCTGGGCCGCCTGGGCCTCGGCGGTCGGTCGGCCACCGGTCTGTTTGATCTGTTTACGCCTGTCCGCGCGCGCCTGCTTGAGCTTCTGCTCATTGACCAGACCCGCTTTGAGCAGCTGCTCTTGAAGTGAGTTACCCACGGCAAGGGATCTCCGGGATCGAACGATGGATAGAGTCGTGATCGCGAGAGGATCTATCAGCACGTCGCTGGAGGCAAGCCCGCTCGGACGCGAAGCGCCGGTGGTTTTGCCCGAACCGAACGACGGTTACAATTCGATTCCTGGTCCAATGACCAACGCCTTCGACTACGCCAACCAATTTGGAGTGCATCCATGTCCCGTCTGCTTCTGTTGGCCGCCCTGATCGCGGCCCTGAGCCTGTCCGTCCAGGCCCTAGCCAATGAGGGTGTCGGCTTCGTCGACATGCAAAGGGTGCTGGAGGAGAGCAAGCTTGGTCAGCGCTTGCAGAAACAATTACGCGACGAGTTTGAGCCGCGTACCAAGGGCTTCGTCGACGAGGAGCGCGAGATCGCCCAGATGCAGCAGGACCTCGCCAAGGACAGGCCGCTGATGAGCAACGAGCAGATCGCCAAGAAGGAACAAGAAATCAAGACACGCATCGAGACCTATCAGAAAAAGACCCTGCCCATCCAGCAGGAACTGATGAAGGCCCAGCAAGAAAAGGGCCGCGAGATCCTAGAACCGGCGCGCGAGGCACTGAATGCAGTCGCCAAAAAGAAAAAGCTCGGCATGGTGTTCGAGCGCAATGTCGGTGGATTGCTCTATGCAGACGAGGGGCTCGACATCACGGCCGAGGTCATTCAGCAGATGGATGCCAAGACCAAATGACCGTTCATCGAACACTTCCGTGACCAGACTGTTTCGGCGGGGCGCCGCTGGGCTATACTCCAGACGCCTTGGGCGTCCCGCCTCGCCCGAGGTCCGGATCGGCTCCGAGGTGGGTCTCGGAGTCACTCCCCTAACGCGCGCGGATGAACCGCGCCGGACCGACTCAAAGGAGCGGACTCCATGCTTGGTGAATCACACGATCTGCTTCATGAATTCCCCGATCTCGAGCAGAAGATCGCCGCGCTGCGCGTCGATAACCCCGAATTCGCACGGATCATGGACGAATACGACAGCCTCGATGCGCGCGTGCGCCAGATTGAGGAACTGGGTACTCCGGTGGCCGACGAGACCATCGAGGATCTCAAGAAACAGCGCCTTTATCTCAAGGACAGGCTCTATGAGATGATTCGGAGATGATTCGGGCCTAACGGGACGACCTTGGAGTTCCAGATCCTACCTGTCACCGCCTTGCAGCAGAACTGCACCCTGTTGTGGTGCGCACGCACGCGCCGGGCGGTCATCGTCGATCCGGGCGGAGAACCGGATCGCATCGAGGCGCGGCTGAACCAGCTCGCGCTGGAACCCGAGCGCATTCTGCTGACCCATGGTCATCTGGATCATGTCGGGGCTGCTGTCGAGCTGGCCAAGCGGTTGGCGATTCCGATCATGGGGCCGCATCCAGACGATGCCTTTCTGCTCAAGTCACTGGCCGAGCAGTGCCGGATGTTCGGTTTTCCGAGGATCGACGCCTTCGAGCCGGATCTTTGGCTCCAGCCAGGGGAGCGGATCGCGGTCGGCGAGGAGAGCCTGGAGGTCATCCATTGCCCCGGACACACACCCGGACACATCGTCTTGTATGATCCGCGGTCGCAGCTGGCCCAGGTCGGCGACGTACTCTTTCGCGGCTCGATCGGACGCACCGACTTTCCGCGCGGCAATCATCTTCAGCTCCTTGACTCGATCCGACAAAGGCTGTTTCCGCTCGGCGATGCGGTGCGCTTCATCCCCGGTCATGGCCCCATGTCGACCTTTGGTGAGGAGCGACGCAGCAACCCCTTCGTCGGCGACCGCAACCCGGGCTAGACCGCGTGGATCCATCCGGATGGATCCCAGACGCAATACCATGCCCGGCCGATCGGACTTGGCTTGGGAAATGCTGAAAACATCCATCTATGGATCTTTTCAGCTCGCCTTGTCCCGGGACGGGCTTAAAGCGAATCCAGGGCCTTTAAGCCCTGGTTCGCGCCGGGGCATCCTGCCCCAGACGGGGGGCGCCGCTTGAATCGGTGCTCCCCTTGGGCACGAATTCTCGGAGCAGAATCCCATGCTATTTCAGCGATGGCTCAAACGGCACCCGGCGAACGCCGACCAGACCCCCGACACCTCCAGGGCGGCACCCGCCCCCCCGCCCCCCCAGCCTCGTCTCCCTGAGACCCTACCCGAGAGGGCGCGTCTGCACCCGGATCCGGCTCAGCGTCTCGCGGCCATCGAACAGCTCGATGATCCTTCCGTGCTCGTCGAGTGTGCCATCCACGACACCCTGGCCGCCCATCGCGCCCGCGCGCTCGAACGGATCGACGACAAGGCCGCGCTCGAAGAGGTCGTGCGGCGCATCGGCAAGAAGGACAAGCGCGTCTATCGCATGGCGCGCGAGAAGCTGCGTCGGATCGCCGAGCGCGAGCAACGTCCGCAGGTCCTACGCGAGCGTTGCGAGGAGCTCTGCGCCCAGGTCGAGCGTCTCGGTCGGCTCGGTCAGTGGAGCCAGGACCGCGCCCTGCTCGAACACCTTGAACGCCAATGGGGCGCGCTCCAGGACGAGGCCGAGCCGCACTACCGGGACCGTTTCGAGCGCGAACGGGCGCGTTTCCTCGACGCCTATGCTGCCCATCTCCAGGAACAGGCCCGGCGCCAGGCCGCGACCGAGGCGCGCGCCGTCGTCCGTGCCGAGCCCCAACCGACCGAATCCAGCCGGCCCGAGACGGGTTCGAGCCCCCAAGCGCACGCGCCCGCCCCCGGCCTGATCGAGTCGCCCAAGGCCGAACCGCTTGCGCGTCCGGACGACCCGCGCGCACTCGAACGTTTAGAGAAGACCTGCGCCAAGCTCGCGGAGATGCTCAGGGCCTCCAAGCCGCTCGACCACAAACAGGCACGCCGGCTGCTCGACCAGGGATACGCCCTGGCCACGCACTGGTCCACCTCCGAGCCGGCGCGCGCCTTCCAGTCGCTCGCCGAGCGGCTGGAGGCGCGTCTGCGCGCCCAGCACAAACACGCCGAGCAGCGTCTGCGTCAATTCCCCGAACGGCTCGCCGAGCTGGAGGCCCATCTGGACGCGGGCGAGCTCAAACAGGCCGAACCCCTGCATCAGAGCCTGCTGTCGGCGCTTGAGCTCATCCAGTCGAGCGGCATCGACCCCCGTCAGGCCGCCGATTTCAACCGCCGTCTGCGCGCCCTGGCGCCGCGTCTGCGCGAACTCCAGCACTGGCGCCGTTGGGGTGCCGACCAACACCGCGAGATGCTCTGCACCGAGATGGAGGCGCTGCTCGCTTCCGAGGACCTGGAACCCGCCACCCTCGCCGAGCGGCTGCACGCACTCCAGATGGACTGGAAGCGGCTCGACCAGATCGGCTCTCCGACCAATCAGGCCCTCTGGGAGCGCTTCCATGCCGCCTCCGAGCGCGTCTATGCGCGCTGTCGGCCCTTCATGGAGGCCCAGGCGGCTGAACGCGAACACAACCGCCTGGCCCGCGAACGGCTGTGCGAACAGCTTGAGTCTTTTCTCACCCAGGTCGATTGGGACCAGGTGGATTGGAAGCAGGTGCTCAAGACCGAGCGCGAGCTGCGTCAGGACTGGGCGGCCATAGGTCCGACCGAGGGGCGGGTGCGCAAGGCCCTCGAACGCCGCTTCCATCAGTCGCTGCGCATCCTCGATCGCCATCTGGATGCCGAGCGCGCGCGCAATCAGGCACTCAAACGCGACCTGATCGCGCGCGTCCAGGCCCTGGTCGATCTGCCTGACCTGGATGCCGCGATCGAACAGACCAAGGCACTGCAACGCGAATGGCACACCACGGTCCCGGCACGTCAGAAGGAAGAAAACCGGCTCTGGTGTGAATTCAGGTCCGCCTGTGACGCCGTCTTCGCGCGGCGCACCTTACGCCAACGGGCCCAGGCCCAGGAGCTGGCCGAGCATCTGGCGCTGCGCGAGGCACTCTGCGAGGAGGCCGAGCGTCTGGCCGCAGAGGAGCAAGATCCGAAACGACTGGCCGCCGCCCAGCGCGATCTGAGCGCGCGTTGGCGCGAGGCCGAGTCACTGCCGGTACCCCGTCAGGCTGCGGCCCAGAGCGCGCGCCGCTGGCAGGCGTGTCGCGAGGCCCTGGAGCGACGGCGCCAGGCCATCGAGCGCCGCCAACGGCTGGACGCACTCGCACGTCTGGAGCATCAGGCGGCGTTCTGCGAGCGTCTGGAGCTGGCGCTGATCGAGGGACGGACCGAGGGACTCGACCCCGAGGCGCTGCACCGTGAATGGGCCGAACTGCCCGCCCAGGAGGACCCTGGCCTGCAGCGCGCGATTGCGGCGCGCTTCGAGCGGGCCCTGAAGGCGATCGGGGATGCGACCGAACGCGATGCCCTGCGCCAGGCGTTTGCGGACAATGGGCCGCGCCGCGCCCAGCTCTGTCTCCAACTCGAGATCGCCGCCGGGATCGAGACCCCGCCCGAGTTTGCCAAACAACGCCTGGAGCTTCAGGTCGCGCGTCTGGCCGAGCGTCTGAGCGAGGGCGAGGAGGATTCTCTCCAGGGCGGTCTGCGGCTGCTCGACGATTGGTATCTGCTGGGTCCGGCACCGCGCGATCCGGCGCTCGAGCGGCGTTTTGAGCGCATCAGGGCGGCGCTGGTCTGAGGCCCCCAGAACAACCCTGGCCAGGGCCAGGGTTAGGCTCCATCCCTTCACCTGCCGCCGACGAGATGTACGGTAAAACCCAGTGCGCCGCGCTGCGCAACAGACCGTCGCAGACGATCAAGGTGTCGGCGCCAAAGTCCTTTTTGAGGATGGCAAACAAGATCGCCCACTCGACCAGCTCCCGATAGACCTGCACCCAGCCCGGCGAAACCGGCTTGCCCTTGTCGGTTGGCCGAATCATGTGGGAGGGCGCCGGCAGGCTGTCTACACCCAAAAAGGCCATCATCTCGCCCAGAGCCGTCCGAGGTGTTCCATCGGGTTCGAATTGGCGCTTATCGAGCTTGTCGATGGGCGTCGTCGGCGAGATTGCCTCCAGGCAGTACTCGTTGTTGCTGCTGTCTACCACCCGGAACAGTTGGATAAGGGTCCTGGCGGACATCATGGCGAAAATGGCTGAAGGGCAGCCGGAAATGCTCACTCGACTGGACCGTCTGGTCGACGAGATCGCGGCCCTGCACAGCAAGCTGATCCTGCTTGGGAGAACCAGGGTGTCAGCTACCGCGACATCGTCAACGTGACCGCTGGTCTGGCCCTCGGCGCCCACTTCGCGGATCTGGCGCCGGACTTGCGCCGCGACCCGCGCATGGCGACCCTGCGGGCGCTCGCCGGCATCTCGCTCATGCCCACCGGGCAGCCGACCACCTTCGAGGACAAGCTGGACAAGCTCAAGATCTGCGCGTCCCTGGTCGAATCCGAGCTGGCCGCCAACCCGGTTTGCCCGCACTGCGGCTTCCGCCCCGCCAACGAGCAGGGCGAGCTGCTACCGGCGGCCAACGTGCTCAAGACGCTGGACGACGAGCTCGATCGCCTGCTCGATGGATGGCGGCAAACCCTGCTGGACAACCTCGACGATCCGATCATCCAGGCCAACTTCGAGCTGCTGAAGGCCGCACAGCGAGATCTGATCAGGGGCTTCCTTGCCTCGAAGTCCTTGCCAGACCCGGTCACGCCCGAGTTCGTCGCGGCCGTGCAGGAGCCGGCAACCCGTTGGTGTGCCTACATCCCGGACGGTGACGATCGCTCAAGCCCCTGCCAGATGCGCCTTGCCAACTGTCGCCAACTGGCCTTCCCGTGCTGCCTGTATCCAGTTCCTGGCAGCTCTTCGGCATCGAGCACCTACCAGCGGCCAAAACGGAATTGACAGAAGGAACGATACACAACTTCGCCTTTCATCCGACTCTTATCGCGCCACCTGTTGGGACGACGGGATGTTTGATGCAATCGCCCTGAGGTCTGCCCCTCGAGGGGAGAGACGCGAGCTGTGAATCGCCGCAGTGTCGGATGGACGCAGCGCAGGGCGATGGCAGCGCCGGGCGGCGGGAGCAGAGGGGGCAATGATGGCTGTGAATCGGCCCCAGCGGCCTTCCGGTCGGCGAGCGGATCAGAAGAGTTTCAGTTGTGCTATGGACGATGCTTGCATTGCAGGTGGCTGGAACAACTCGCAGCGTAACGCCGGCCAGTCTTGGTCGAGCCCCAAGCGCCGGCAGGCGAGGCGGAAACGCTGCGCGAGCAGGTCAGCAAGCGGCCCTTCACCGCGCATGCGCCGGCCGAAACGGGCATCGTTCAGCGCTCCGCCGCGCATCTGGGTGATCAGGCTGAGCACACGGGCGGCACGCCCTGGGTAGTGAGTGTGCAGCCATTGCTGGAACAGACCGGCCACCTCACCCGGCAGGCGCACAAGCTGCCAGTCGGCCCGACACGCGCCCACCTTGCGCGCGGCAGCGAGCAGCGTCTCCAGTTCGTCGTCGTTGAGGCCGGGAATGATCGGGGCGACCATGACGCCGACCGGCACGCCGGCCTCGCTCAAGCGGCGCATGGCGGCAAGCCGGCGCTGTGGCGCACTGGCGCGCGGTTCGAGCCGGCGCGCCAGTGTGCCGTCGAGCGTGGTGAGCGAGAGGCTGACGTGCACCAGCCCGTCGCGCGCCAGATCGGTCAGAAGATCGATATCGCGTTCGATGAGCGCCGATTTGGTGACGATCCCGACCGGATGCCGGCATTCGGCCAGCACTTCCAGCAGCGCGCGCGTCAGGCCGAGCTGGCGCTCGATGGGTTGCCAGCCATCGGTGTTGCCGCAGAGCGCCAGCGGCTGACAGCGATAGCTGGGGCGGGCGAGCTCACGGCGCAACAGCTCCGCCGCCGCCGGTTTGGCGATGAGTCGCGTTTCGAAATCGAGACCGGGTGAGTCGCCGAGATAGGCATGCGAGGGTCGGGCATAGCAGTAGATACAACCATGTTCGCAGCCGCGATAGGGATTGGCCGACTGCGCAAAAGGCACGTCCGGCGAATCGTTGCCGCTGATGATCGTGCGGGCAGTCTCGAAAGTCAGTTCGGTCGGCACGGTGTCGACAGCGGCTTCGGCGTGTCGCCAGCCGTCATCGACGGCCTGCCGCTGCCAGGCCTCGAAGCGACCGCTGGCGTTGCTGAGTGCGCCCCGACCACGTTGCCGTGCGCCCGCCGGCGGAGCGGTTGGACCTTCGTCGAGGGTCCGGTCCATGCTTCACCTGCCGCCGACGAGGTGCACGGTAAAACCCAGTGCGCGGATGGATGGGCAGCCTGCGGCGTCCGGCTCGGTCAGCTCGACCTGCTCGACCCTCAGCGCGCCGCGGCCAAAGCGTTCGATGTCGGCGATGTCTGCGGCGGTCGGCGCACGCACAGTGGCGACTTTGGGTGAGAAGATGAAGCGGCGCGGGTTTTCCGGGCCGGCCTCCGCGCCGTAATCGCGTGTGGTGCAGCGCTGCGGGTCGGCAAGGAAGTGCCAGCCTTCGATGTCGCGCGGATTGGGCATGAAGTGCCAGGGTGGTGTCAGACGGGCGAGGTT